>NZ_JAAXLT010000011.1 GCF_013285555.1 Candidatus Cyanaurora vandensis
GAGGACTTGGAGAATCCGGCTATCAAGTCCCGGCGTACTTAGCATCATCGAGACTTGGTAACGACGGACCGCGACGATGGTTGCTTGGACATTGCGGGGGCTCAGGAGTGCGCCGGTCACGGGTTGGATCACAGTCTGTTGCAGTTGGTACCGCTGGGCGAGGTAGGCGAAACCGTTGTGTAGAGCCACGAATTGCCGCCGTTTCAGGGGGGTGAGTACCCGCTGATAACGCACATCAAGGGCGACTAACTGTTGTAGTAAACCCTGGGCATTGGCCCAATACTCTCCCCGATGGCTGGGGTCGGCAGCACTCAACCCGTCGCGGATGTTGCGGACCTGTTGTTGGGCGCGGTGGGGGTCGAGCCAGATGTGGGGATTGGGGTGGTCGGGGTCAGCTTCCTCCGGCAGGAGGGACACGCCCCGGCTAGTATCCACCCGCCGTAACCCGGGATTCCCATTGCGGAGGAGGGGTTCAAGGAAAGCTTCGAGTCCTAGACCATTCTGGATGAGGAGTTGGGCTTGTTTAATCTTGTCGACATCGCGGGGACGGGCTTGGTAGTCATGGACCTCAGTGCCGGGGGCAACCAACAGTTGCACCTCAGCCTGCTTACCTGCAACTACGGTAGTGAACTCGTACAGGGGAGCAATCGTGACCAGGACGCGCAAGGGCTGGGCTTCCACCGCAATCCCCCACCAAACTAGAACTAGAACCCACCAGCGCATAGTCACTCCCGGTTACTGAATCAATGGCTTAACCACAGCTAAACCCGCTTGGACGGTATGTTCCAATAAATCCGCATCCACCGTCCGGTCCTGAGGACTGTGGTAGTTCGGTTCCTGACCCCGATAAAAGAACAACGCCGGGACCCCCGCCCGCCGGAAACTCCCATGGTCACTCAAGCCCGTGTCCTTAAAAGATTTCGCTCCTGGCACTGTTTGTCGGGCGAGGGCGACGAGGTTTTCAGACCCACCCACAAGGAGTTGGGCATTGACCCCGACCATATCGAAATTGAGCATCCCTCTGAGGTCTTTGAGGAAGGGCTGGCCCGCCTGTTTGACGAAATGGGCTGACCCCCGTAACCCGTCCTCCTCCCCATCAAAGGCCACAAACCAGACCGGAGTTCCCTGCAGACGACGGGCCAGTTCTAGTAAGACCGCACTCCCCGAGGCATTGTCATTGGCCCCGGGGCTACCGGGTACCGCGTCGTAATGGGCACCGAGCAAGACCTTGGGCCGCGTCACCCCGGCAGGATAGGCCAGGATGTTGCGGCCTGTGATGGTCTTCTCTTCGGCTTGAAGTTTGAGTCGCGCGGTTGGTTGGGGATTCTCCAGGAGTCGTTGTCCGAGCTTGCCCGATAGACCCAGCACCGGAATCCCGACTTTTTCACCCAGGGTTGCGCCCACTAAAGCTTCCGGGCGGTCATTGACCACGACGAGTGCGACGGCTCCCGCCCGTTCAGCGTTACGGGCCTTCGCTAAAAAGCGCAACTCCCCGCGCCGTACCACCGCAATTGCACCTTTAGCCCGGCTGAATTCCTCGGGCCGCCCCACACCTGCAATGGGGACCAAGGGCGCGTTGACCTCCCCTTGGGCTGAACCAACCAAAGCCGCCCCCGACAATAACTCCTCGCCCACGGTCAATGTCGAGCCGCTGTCTACAAATTTGGAATAGGTAAAGGTCTGGATCTGGGTCTGGTAGCCCGCCTGCTGGTAAGCCTTGACCAGATAATCCCCCGCCCGTTGGTTCGCCGGACTCCCCCCGACCCGTGGCCCCAGATTAACGAGAGCTTGGACATCGGCGGAGGTTTCAATAGCTTGAACAGGCAAGATCCAAGCCGCCAACAACAGGACAAAAGGAAAGGCAAACATCAGATGGGTGGAGCGCGATTCCTTAACCATAGCTATCCCCACCGGACCACCGCCATGACTAGCTGATACACTAACTCGTTGGTATCTATTGAATGATGGCAGCACTAATGGTGTGGCGCGTGAGAACACCTACAACATAATTTCTTCCCAGCGTGGTCCTCGTCCAACCAGCAAAGAAAACCCTCCACAACCCAAGGCCGACGGTTTTTATTGTGAGTTGGGCAAGAACGCTGAGCAAAGAGTAGGTCGTCCCGAGTTCCAGCAGGTCGTTCCGAGTTCAGAGCATGGACAGGGGATAAGCTAGGTAAAGACTGTTGGAGATACCCGTGAGTGAAGAAGCAGGGGCACCGACTGAAGCCGTTGCGGTCGTCGAACCCGGTCCAGTAACCAAAGACCTCCAGGCCCAAGGCTTCGCCGTCACCTTCGAGGGCTATGACCATTTAAGAATTGAAATCGTCCAGGTCCCCGCTGCGGAATTACTCCTGGTGAGCCGTGCCCTCTACGACACGGGTTTCAACTACCTGCGCTGCCAGTGTGCCTACGACAGTGCTCCCGGTGGGGATCTCGTCAGTGTCTATGACTTGACCCAGCTACAAGACCGGGCCTCACGCCCCCCCGAAGTACGCCTCAAAGTCTACCTACCCCGCCAAAATCCAGTTGTGCCCTCGGTGTACTGGATCTGGCGCACGGCAGACTACCAAGAGCGTGAGTCCTACGATATGTACGGGATCATCTATGAGGGGCATCCCAACCTCAAACGCATCCTCATGAACGAAGATTGGGTCGGCTGGCCCCTGCGTAAGGACTACATCAGCCCGGACTTTTACGAACTACAAGACGCTTACTAGGAGGTCCACGTGGAATTTGCCATTGAGAACCAGCCCCTGCTTGCTTACCAGGGCGACGGCTTGGCAGTCGGTATTTTTGAGGGCGAGGGGCTGACGAAACTAGCCCAACTGGATGAGAAACTCGACGGTCAACTCAGCGAAATCGTCAGCGAAGAGCAGTTTAAGGGCAAAGTGGGCACCAAAGTCTCCCTCCGCACCGCACCGGGTTTCCCGGTCCGCAAAGTGATCCTCGTCGGTCTTGGTACCCAGGAGAAATACAACCTGGATGGGGCTAGACGCGCCGCTGCCGTCGCCGTACGGGCCGCTCAACAACTTAAATGTAAAACCCTGGGCTTCAGCCTTCCCGGACCCGACCCCGCTACGCTCCAAGCTGCCGTCGAAGGCTCAGCCTTGGCGGTCCATGAATTTAAAAAATTCAAATCCCAGCCCACCGAACCCGCCGAAACTCCCACCGCCCCCCCGACCATGACGCTGTTAGGCCAAGGGGCAGAAAACACGATTGCGCGGGGTCAAGCCGTCGCCGCCGGGACCCTCTTGGCCCGTGAACTTGTCTCCGCCCCCGCCAACTACGTCACCCCGAGCTACCTCGCCGAGCAAGCTCAAGAACTCACTACCTGGGGCCTTGATTGCCAGATCCTCGAACAGGCGGACTGTGCCGCCCTAGGCATGGGTGCTTATCTCGGGGTTGCTCAAGGTTCGGACTTGCCCCCCAAATTTATCCACCTGACCTACACCGGGGCGGGCGAGATTACCCGTCGCCTCGCCATTGTGGGTAAGGGCATCACATTTGACTCGGGCGGACTCTCCATCAAGTCTGCTAAGGGGATGGAACTGATGAAATTTGATATGGGCGGAGCCGCCGCTACCCTGGGTGCTGCCCGTGCCATTGCCGAACTCAAACCCGCTGGGGTCTTGGTTCACTTCATCGTGGCGGCGACGGAAAATATGCCCTCGGGTAAGGCCGTCCACCCCGGCGACATCCTCACCGCCAGTAATGGCAAGACCATTGAGGTCGACAATACTGACGCGGAAGGCCGTCTGACCCTAGCGGACAGTTTGGTTTATGCCGAGAAGTTAGAAGTGGATGCCATCGTGGACCTCGCAACCCTGACCGGAGCTTGCATGGTGGCCCTGGGTAACGATGTAGCCGGTCTTTTCAGCGAGGACCCCGCCCTCAGTAAGGAGATTGAGCAAGCGGCGGAGCTGGCGGGTGAAAAAGTGTGGCCCATGCCCATGGATGTCCCGTACTTCGATTCAATGAAGTCCCTAGTGGCGGACATGAAAAACATTGGTGGCCAGTACGGCGGAGCCATCACCGCTGCTTTGTTTTTGAAACAGTTCATCATCAAAACGCCCTGGCTGCACCTCGATATTGCGGGACCGGTCTGGAGTGAACGCCAGCATGGTTATATCAATAAAGGGGCGACGGGCTTTGGGGTGCGGACCCTGGTCAACTGGGTCCTTGGTCGCTAATGGTAAATACCGGGTCTTAGCTGGCCCGGTACAAATCTAGTACCGAGAGTAAGAGGGTCAGGTCCACGGGCTTGGTCAAGTAACGGTCAGCCCCAGCACTCAGAGCTTCTGCCTCAGCGATGGTATCTGTCAGGGCAATGGTGAAAAGATGGTCTAGGGTCCCTTGGGTCTTGAGCCAGCGGATTGGACTCAGCCCGTCTTGGTCAGGTCTGTGTAGGCCCAGCAAGACTAGTTCCACAGATTGCTGCATGACTTGAGTTTTGAAATCTTGGTCGTTATCCACCCAGGTAACTTCATAGCCTACAAACTTTAGACCATCAGCAAGATCTTGAGCATTGGCGGAGTAGTCTTCGACCAGAAGTACATGCCCGCGACGTTCCGGTTCGGCGGTGTCACTCACAATCGTCATATTACGGAGGGGCGTTGTGGGTAGTTCGAGGCTAAACCGTGCGCCTTCACCCAGGGCTGAGTCCACCCAAATCCGTCCGCCATGGAGTTGGGCCAGCTTCCAGGTAATAGATAACCCCAGACCCGTCCCCTGATTACGCAACTTGGCTGAACTTGTCACCTGAGTAAAAGGTTGGAATAGAAACTTTTGTTGTTCCTCAGCGATACCCACCCCGGTGTCCCAGACTAAGAAACGAATGTACTCAACCCCATGGTCACTCTGGTCTGGTTCGACGGTCAGGCCGATATAGCCATCTTCTGGGGTGAACTTGACGGCATTGGCGAGGAGATTGAGGAGCATTTGTTTGAGACGCAATTCATCGGCCAGGATACAGATAACGCGTTCATCAATATTTAAAATCACGGTCAAACGCTTAGTGAGCACTTGGGCCTCCACTAGACTTAGACACTGCTGACAGGCAGCCTGCACATCAGTCTCTTGGATATCGAGTTCTACTCGCTCAGCATTAATCTTAGAAACGTCCAGAATATTATTAACAAGCTGTAAAGAGTGTAAACCGCTCTCATGAATACTCTGGAGGTAGGTTTTTTGCTTGGGATTGACCTCTCCGTAGCTACCTTGCATCAAAACCTTAGACATGCCGAGGACTGTATTGAGGGGAGTCCTGAGTTCATGGCTTACATCCGCTAAAAACTCCAATTGACGGGCATTAGTTTGTTCTAGGTCCTGGATTCTTTGTTCCAGGTTCTTTTGATGTATCCTGAGTTCTGCCCCATGTAGAGCAAAACCCACTTGATGAGCCACTAATTCGAGGAAGTAATCCTGTTCACTCAGACACTCGTCCTGGTTTTTTAGCCGGGAATACAACGTCAGCATCCCGAACCCGGTCTCTTGATAGGTCAAGGGTAGGTAGTAAATCTTATGTTCGCTAGCTTTAAGGGAAGATAAGGTTGGTTCGCCTGGACTTGGGGTGTATTCAGCAATGGTACGGACCTGCCCGTTACTCCCTGGTAGACCGGAGATAACGCATCGCCATTTTAGGAACTGACCGAGACAGCGGACAGTGTATAGACAGATCTCCTCAGGTCGCCGGACGCGCTCTAGGTGTTTCTGAAGCTCTAGCACAACACTTGCAAGACCCGTGGGAGAAGCCGACATGGTGAAAAGGTGAGTTTGTGCGTTTATTGTAGACTACCCCATCCACAAGTGTTGAAAGTTAAGAAATAGGTATAAAAAAGCCAGTCTGAAGCGCAAATACTCCTAGACTGGCGACAAAGAATTTCTAACGACTCCTGCTACAATCTTTCCCAAACCTTGTCAAAGACTTCTTAGCTGACCTGTCGGCTACCGACTATCCTGTCCTCAACACACGTCTGTTTTTCTCCGGCTGGTTGGCCTACGCCATGGACAAAAGTGTAACCAGTATGCAGGACTTATTTAAACGCCTCAATAACACAGGGATTGAGGTGGATATCTCCACCTTTTCTAAAGCATCTAAACATAGAAGCAATGCTGACTTTATTAAAATCTATAAGAAAGTTCTTCAACAAGTCAAGCGTAATAAAGCCTTAGACGCTTACCCTATCTATCCGATTGACTCCACCATCATTACCTTAACCAGCAAATTGCTCTGAGCCTTGGGCTATTGTCAAGTTAAGCTGTTTACTTGTCTCAAGGCAAGCCGTGGCGAAACCGAGGGGTGCTTGCTTAGCGCGGCGGTACCGCCGCGCTGTTTTGGGGATGCCCACGCCTACACTAAAATTGAAAAAATGACAGCAGCCATCCCTGAAAACTGAGTAGGGGTCATGGACCGAGGCGTTGCAAGCCTTGAGTATCTTAAAGCCATGGGTCTGCAAAAAGGAGATAAGAAAAAGTATTATGTGGTACGACTAAACATGAATTATAAGCTTGAATATGGGGCTGGCAATCTCGTTAAAGTGGGCACGGGTAAGCATGCTGGCTGGTATCGAGTGATTAATTTTTGTGATATTTGTAAGCGTAGCGAGTATCGGCTAGTCACGAACTTACGGGAGAGAACAGCGGTAGCTGAGCCAGGGATTACGGACTTGGAAGTGATTCGGCAGCGTTGGTAAATAGAGTTGCTTTGGAAGTTTCTAAAGATGCACCTGAAGTTGGCCCAACTAATCACTAAGCACCCGGAGGGGATAGAGATACAAATCTACGTGAGCTTGATTGCGTACTTGGTACTTTAGCCTATCGAAATACTGACAATGTGGGGAGGAACGCTATTAGATAAACTGCGTTATTTGCAGGCTTGCACGTGTCAAGAAGTAAGCTAAGCAGGTAGGAGCACCAGATACTGTATACTTGTAGGGCTATGGAGGGTTAAATCATGCCGCGCTCTCGCACCATGCATCTCACCGCTGAAGAAGAAGAGACCCTTCGTCAAATGAAAGCTGACCCCGCTATGCCTAAACGCGCCCGGCAAAGGGCAGAGATTCTCCTGCTCAGTGCTCATCACATGTCGGTGGCTGACTTGGCAAAATATGTACTAGGCAGCACACAAACCGTATTAGATACTTTCCATCGTTGGTGGCAAGGGTGTCGCGGTGAGTTGCTGAATTGTGACCTGGAGGGCCATGGGGCATTCCCTACAATAGTTCTAGTGTCCCATGGGCGACTGTGTCCCACGC
>NZ_JAAXLT010000141.1 GCF_013285555.1 Candidatus Cyanaurora vandensis
ATGACCTTACTACAGGTGTAGAGCTAGCCTTTAAGCAACGCTATCAACAACGAGGTATCGCGTTGGATAAGTATGTGTTTAATTGACCCACATGCTTAGATCCTTAGGTTCGTGGGCCAGGGGACTATACCCCCCGCGCAATCCCTGGATTTTGGCAAGGTCCTCCGCCGAGAACCCCGCGAAGGCCCCCAGTTTACCGGGGACCGTACACGCCGCCTGCCTCCCCCGGCTCCCAGGTACCGACGTCGCCAGCACCCGTAAGCAGGACGCGAGGGTCAACGGTTCATCCGGCACAAATTTGTTAAAGGCGACTCGGTAGGTCTTGCCCCAGGTGGAGCGCGTCTTGTCCGTGTCCCCATATTTTTTCCAAAAAAGTGAGACGGTATTTTTCGACCCACGCTTGGGCGGTCGCCGGGGCCTCGGCCTCCTCTTTCTGTCGGAGGTACGGTCCCCAACTAAAGGTCTCGCGCTCAAGAGCCTGGGTCACAGTCACCGCCATCTGTTGTGCTTTGCGGAGTCCCTGGACGGTGGCAGTGTACCCGGTTGCTATCTCCTGCCGGGATGTGCCACTCTTGCCCGGTTTCGCTGGCAGAGTCCCCCGCAGGTACAACCGTTTCGACTCCCCGTTAAGGCAAACCATCACCCGTGCGCCCATCTCTTTGAGTTGGATATGCGTTTGGGCTAGTCGGGCGGTGAAGTCCGTCAATTGTTTCCCCGATATTTTCCCCGATTTTAGAGCTGACCAGAATGGATGTAAACGGACGAGAACGGACGTTAATTACATTTAAAGGAAAGTTAGAAGCCCCAGGAGCCTTAGTGGGGGCTGGTCTGGGGCTTGGAATTGGCTCTATGTAAGAGTTTGAATTGGTCGGGATGACAGGATTCGAACCTGCGACCCTCTGCTCCCAAAGCAGATGCGCTACCAAGCTGCGCTACATCCCGATGACCCAGATAGCTTAGCAAAGAAGCTGGTTCTGAACAAGGGCCACTAGGTCAGAGGGACTTGACGAACTCGAAAAAGAAACGAGCGTTCTCCTCGGGGGTAGTGGGTAAGATACCGTGACCGAGGTTCATGATGTGCCCAGTGGGTCCAGCCGCCTGGATCACTTCACGAATTTTGGTGGCAATGAAGGGCTGGGGCGCAAATAGGACACAGGGGTCGAGGTTGCCCTGGACGGCTAGCGCAGGACCCAGACGGGCGCGGGCTTGGTCGAGGTCTAGGGTCCAATCCACGCTAATCACATCCGCTCCCGACTGGCCCATCAACTCCAGAACCCCTGAAGAACCACTGATGTAGAGAATCAATGGGACCTCAGGACGGGCGGCCTTGACCGTCTGGAAAATCTGCTGTTGATAGGGCAAGGCGAATTCACGGAAGGCCCAGGGGGGGAGTTGCCCTGCCCAACTATCGAACATCTGGACCGCTTGGGCACCCTGGTCAATCTGGTAGATCATGTAACCACTGATGGCCTGCGCCAATTTCTCTAGGAAACTGTGCATCAGTTTTGGCTGGGTGAAAGCCATGGTCTTGACCAGCGCGTAGTCCTTAGAGGTTTTGCCTTCCACGGCGTAGGCAGCCAGGGTCCAGGGTGCGCCCACAAACCCCAAGACCGTTGCGCGGTCCCCCACTTCTTGGCGCAGGGTTTTGAGAATAGTGCCGACAAAGGGGACGGCCTGTTCAGGGTCCAGGAGGGTGAGTTGGTCCACTTGGGCTTGGGTGCGGATCGGGTCTTCCATCAAGGGTCCCCGACTCTCCACAATGTCAAAGTTAATACCCAGTCCTGGTAAAGGCGTAAGGATATCCGAGAACATGATCACCCCGTCCGGCCCAAACTCATGGAAGGGCTGCAAGGAGATCTCCACCGCCAGTTCGGGGATTTCGCTGCGTTCACGGAAGGAATATCGTTCGCGGAGGGCGCGGTAACTTTTCATATAACGCCCCGCCTGCCGCATCATCCACACCGGGGGACGGTCTACGGGCTGATGACGGGCGGCTCTGAGAATACGGTCGTTCACCTGGACTTCCTATGCGCTTCAATTATCTTACCGTTACAAGAGACCCAGGACTTGCGCGGTGAGGGCGGCGGGGTCCCCAGAGTTGTCGAGGACTTGGTCGGCGCGGTCAACTTTTTGGGCTAAGGGCCATTGACTGGCTACTCGTTGCTGGATGGCGGGTTCACTGAGACCATCGCGCTCCTGGACCCGTGCTATCTGCTGGTCCGAGCGACAAACAACCACCCAAATCTCGTTCACTAAGTCGGTCATCTGACTCTCAAACAAGAGGGGAACCACTAGCGCAACAGTGGTCGCAACTTGGTTTGTGAGCCACGTTTCGGCCTCAGCCCGGACGGCGGGATGGATTAGGCCCTCTAACCAAAGACGTTCTAGACCATCAGCAAAAACGATTTCTCCCAGGCGTGCCCGGTTCAGTTGGTCCCCCGTGAGAATTGTCGTGCCGTAGCGATTTACAATCGCTTGCCAGCCTGGGGTAGCGGGGATAACAGCGCGGCGGGCGGCTTGGTCAGCATCCCAGACCGGGATTCCTTGACTGAGCAGGACTATTGTCACGGCACTCTTGCCCGTACCCAGCCCGCCTGTCACGCCAATAATCCGTGTCATAGCACTCAGTTTAGCTCTTGCGGCCCAAGACTTCGACGCGCACCCGGGCGACACCCATGTGGATCATGCCCAGGGTTTGAGCGGCAGCCTGAGATACATCTATTACACGACCGCCAACGAAAGGTCCCCGGTCTGTCACTTTAAGGACCACTTGCCGTCCATTTTGAAGATTAGTCACTTTGAGCCGCGTGCCGAAGGGTAGGGAGCGGTGGGCGGCGGTCAGGTCTTTACCCCGGTGAATCTCACCGTTGGCCCCGCGCCGTCCCTGAAACTGTCCCCCATACCAGGAAGCATGGCCCTGGAAGGACTGGATGATGAAGTCTTTAATGCGCTCAGTGATTTGTTCGAGGGGCGAGGCGGGGGCTTTAACTGGAAGGGGCTGCACGGCAACTTGGACAGGAGCCGGGGCAGCTTGGGGCGGGGCGGTCAGCGTCGGTGCAGTGACGGGCACGGGTAAGGCTAGGGCGGCACTAATGCGTTGGACCAGACTTTCAGCCAGAACAGCCCCCCGCGTTCCGGCAGGGCCGCGGACCTGTTCGTTTAAGGTCAACAACAACTGGTCGTCGGAAGTATGAATTTCTAAGGTGCCGCTGTCTTGACGGACTACGAGCGGCCCGGTGAGGACGCGGTTTTGCGCTTGGTTGAGGGCAGCAGCGGTCTGTTCAGCTAGGGTCTGGGCCACTTCCCGGTCTGGGGTGGTGGCGATGATGACGAGGGGCAAATTCTTGAGGTAGACCACGACTTGGGGCCGTTGGGGGTCGCTATAGGTCCGCGCTAGGGCTGCTTCACTCACCACCAGCTTGGGGAGGAGGGGGGGAAGCTCATTGGCAAGGCTAGCTAGGGGCCAACCTAAGCCGACGAGGGCTAGTCCTAGTAACGCGGGGGCGATTTTTGGCATCGTGCGTCCTTTTCTACTTAGGGTAAAAACTCTACCACACACATGGCGACCTGAGCTAGCAAACACAGTCATCATCATGCTTTTTACCCCTTGACAAGGTTTAAAAAATAAACATAGGTAAGTTTTGATACATTTTATGGACAGAGCGCACCGTGGTAGGCTAGGGGGCATGGATTATCGAGCGGCTGGGGTTGATTTAGAGGGGGGGCGGGCCTTTGTGGAGCGCATCCGCCGTCATACCCAAAGCACGAACCGTCCGGGGGTGCTGGGGGGCATTGGTCTTTTCGGGGGGTTATTTGCTCTGCCCACGGGCTACCAAGCTCCGGTCCTGGTCTCGGGCTGTGATGGGGTCGGGACTAAGCTCAAGCTCGCCTTTACCCTGGACCGTCACGACACGGTGGGAATTGACTGTGTGGCGATGAATGTAAATGATGTGCTGTGTCAGGGCGCGGAGCCGTTATTTTTTTTGGACTATATTGCTA
>NZ_JAAXLT010000012.1 GCF_013285555.1 Candidatus Cyanaurora vandensis
CAAGATTGATTGGGGTCGCAGGATTAAAAATAAAGGTAATTCTATAAATGCAAGTTAGATGCGTGTCAGCTTAGAATTTGTTTCTTCTTTGCGTTGAATTATTCCTTAGCAACTATTCCTTTTTTTTAAGGATGCAAGTTTTTCCAGTTGTTCTAAATCCAAGCTAGATTTGGGTGAAGGATTATTCAGAATAAGAATTTTATCTGCAATGAGATCTTTAGCTTTTTCAAATTCTATTGCTTTTTCTTCAGTGCCAAAAGTAATTGTATTCTCGTCTTTAACAGCCTCAAAAGCACCATCTCTAGCTTCTATTCCTTAAAGTGTGAATTGAAAAACCCAACTGTAATGTCAGGTTTCTTAAACTGAACTGCAACTATACTTCTATGAGGAATTTTTTCTCGCCAGCAGAGTGACTGCTAAAAATTCCTCCAACTCTTTTAATAATAATTACTGAAACTGGAATTATTAAGTTCCCACTCCGTCCTTCAAATAGATTGTCATACTTATGTGGATTCAGTTTCTCTAGAAAACTTTTTTAATTGTTTCAAAGATACTACTATTCAAAAAAGTAACTGCATTTTGAACCGAACTAGCTTGAAGCGATGTAATTTCTGCGGGCATATTCTTAAGTCTTAGATAGATAAACCCAAATGAGATACAACTAGATGCTTGATACTGAAAATCTTGAATTTCTTAGTATTGAATATGTTGGTTTGTGGCGGTGATTGAGGAACAATAATGTGGTAGTGATGACAAATAGTGTGTTAATTGACAAAAAAACAGTCTCCCGGCATGGCCTAGGAGACTGTATCAAAAGCTGCATTTGGGAATGAAGTACCGTCAATATACTGTCCACGTCTGACCCCGGTGAAAAAAGTCATATTTTTTAATCTTTCGGCTCTTCCGCAGGTACTTCGCTCACTTCTTGGCGTTTGCGGGGGTAGTCCCTTGCTTCCAAATCCACTTGGTTGAGCTCCTGTTGAAAGGCTTGTTGAAACTCGCGTGAGGCGTTGCGGACCCGACGGGTAAACCCCCCTACCGTCCGGGCCAGTTCCGGGAGTCCGCCCGGTCCAAAGACCAGCAGGGCTACCACAAAAATCACCACCAATTCTAGGGGACCGACCCCCAAAAAACCATCCATGACAATTTCCTCTACCTATTTAGTAGTATAGGTCTCCCGATTTTCCCACAGCGGGTAGTTAGACCGGGGCTTCGACCTGCCGCCGGGTACGGACCACCATCTGAAAATCGGCTGGCGGCGAGAGGGTGACGCTGCGGCGCACGGGTTGGAGGTCAGCTTGGGTACAAAGCTCTAGGTCTACGCGCAAGAGAATAGCGGCGAGGACCAGTTTCAGTTCGTATAGGGCGAAGGCCATCCCCAGACAGCGGCGGTTTGCCCCACCGAAGGGCATATATTCGTAGGGCGTGAACTGCCGTTCTAGAAAGCGTTCGGGCCGGAACTGCTTGGACTGGGGATAGATTTCGGGGCGGTGGTGGGTGAGGTAGATGCAGGGGATGAGGGCGGTATCCGTGGGATAGGTGTAGCCCTGGAAGGTAAAGGGTTCCTTGACAACCCGCCCAAAACCGATTAGAGCGACGGGGTAGAGACGCAGGGTCTCCTGGGAGACCGCCGTGAGGTAGGGCAGGCTTCCCCATTGGGCGGGGTTGGTGCCTATAAGTTCGCTGAGGAGTTTAGCGTGGACGCCTGGGGTGTGGTGGACCCAGTACAAGGCCCAGGTGAGGGCGGTGGCAGTGGTTTCGTGACCCGCCACCAAGAGGGTGATTAACTCATCGCGCAATTCCTGGTCGCTCATCCCCGCCCCAGTTTCGTCCACTGCCGCCATCAGCATATTCAACTCCCCGTCCAATAACAGGACCGAATGGTCGCCGAGCAGGGGTTGTAACATCGTGTTGGCTTGACCAATACTGAACTGGCGGCTATCGGTGGCGTAGAGTTCCTGGATTGCTTTGGGGTTACTGAAAAAGACAAGTGTATCAACCTCCCAAATCCCGAACCGGGCGGTGAAGGGGTCGCCGTAGCGAGCAGCAGTATCTTCGAGGAAAGCCAGGGGACGGTTAATCCAATCCATCAGTTCCAGGAGCGGGAGTCGGGCTGAACCGGGCGGCAGTTTCATCCATGGGTCCCCAAAACTACCTAGATTGAAACATAGAAACCATGTTGGGAGTAGCAAGCCATGGACAAAATTCTGCTCAGACACTTGGAATTTTATGGCTATACCGGGGTCCATCCTGAGGAAAAACGCCTGGGTCAACGATTTCGAGTGGATCTGGCGATTACCTTGGACCTCAAGCTAGCGGGTTGCAGTGATGAACTAGCGGATACCCTGGACTACGGTTCGCTGGTCAAAGCAATCGAAACTGTCGTCACCCAAGCTCACTTCAACTTGATCGAACGGTTAGCTGAACAGGTGGCCCAGGTAGTCCTCGCCCACGCTCAGGTCCAGTCAGTCCACGTCACCCTCACCAAATGCCATCCGCCCGTGCCAGGGAACTTTGAAGTGGCGGTGGTGATTGAGCGGGAACGGTCCACTGGCTCTGTTTAAAACCATACAAAATTGGACCGCGCCGCATACCCTTAGCACCCAATCAATTTGAGTAAGGGTACTATAAGCAAGCTTGCTGAGCAGATGAGCGGCTTAGCTTTTAGATGCGTCCGTCCTGATTGTCTCGGTAGGACTAAGTATTTATCCTCATAGATTGGCTAAGATAGACGCTGGTCCCAGGAGAACTGCCGATGTTTTACCGTTTGGCTGACCAATACCGCCAATTTAACCATGACTTGGTGGTCAACCTCCAGGCGTTGGCTTTGGTGTTGGCCCGTCGGGGCTACATGGCTTCTTGTTATACCTGTGGCGAAGACCAAGGGAACGCTTCTTTTATTGTCAGCCTTGCTCCAGGCCATTTGGTCCGCTTTATGGTCTCGGACTGTGGCATTGCCTGGACTGAGCTTCAAAATGACCGCGAACTGATGAAGCTAGAGGGGGCTGAGGCCATTGCCCAACTCCAGGAATTGGCGGAGCGGCTCAAAAAAGACCTCTCCCCTCAAGTTAAGGCCGCAGTTCTACATTGAGCCGAGGAAGATTCCAGGTCTGGACCGTATTGAAATATAGGGAATCCGCCGCTTGGGCCACGGTCCAACCCGCCGTCCCGAACAAATCCTGGTCTCCCAGCATTGCCAGTCCATCAAAGGCTCCCAAAGAGAGGGCGGGTGTGTCAGGTTGAGCCACGAAAGGGGCAGGGGTACGTCCGTCCCTTTCAGCAACGAGGACTTGGGCTACATGATCTGCTTGTTGGAGCGTGCGCGTGGATGAGTGAGCTTCAATTAAGCCCCCCAGCGCATAGATGCGGGGATAGTCCACCAGTTGCAAAGTCTGGTTAACTCGAAAGTACCCCCCTTCCCGTAACTGAGGTGCTTCCTCTTCTAAACGCTGAGCAGTGGTCCCCGTCGCCCAAAAAATTGTTTGACTCGTTAGGTCTTGAGTACCCGTGGGACCTTCAAGGACCAGTTGTCCAGGGCGGACGCGCTTGACACGGGTCTGGGTCTGGACAAAAACGCGGTTACGCAAGAGCCAGTCCTTTGCCCACTCACCCTGGACTGACCGCCAGCCCGGAAGCAGTTGGTCGCCTTGGTGGAGGAGATAGACCTGGATTGCGCCTGCTTGCCCTCCATAACGGTTACGCCAACGACGGGCGAGATGGACCAATTCTGCCGCCAGAGCTACCCCGGTCTCCCCACCACCCACCACTACCCAGCGCAAAAGAGCTGGGTCACACCGTTGGGCCTCCAGATCCTGCTGCATCTTGGCCCAGTGGGCGAGGACAGCCTCAGTCTCCGCCAGCGTATAGGTACTCAAGCCCAGACGCTCACTACCGGGCACTAGGTGAGCAGTGGTACTGCCATAGGCCAGAATTACCCGGTCGGATTGGACTGAATGATGGTCAGTATCTACCTGGGCCAAGTCCGGGTCAAAGGCCACGGCGGGTTCCTGAATCCAACGCACCCCATTGGGTAAAAGCTTGCTGTAAAGGAGCAGACTCTCTTTGAGAGGGCGGCGGAGGCTCGCAACCGCGCCGAGACGAGTACGCAGGACGTGGTGGGGACTGGGTTCAATCAGCGTGATGTCAAACCCCTGGGGGGCTAACTGTTGGATGAGGCGCAGGCCCGCATAGCCCGCACCGACGACGGTAAGCTGCATAGTCTATTCAACTCCGAGGAGCTTGCGCCAGGGTGAGAATCCACCCGTCTTTGCTGCTACGGCTGGGAGTCGGTCTTTAAGGGACTGGTTTTCGCGGTGGAGCTCTTCGAGTTGGGCTTGGACCGTGTTAAGGTCATGCCGTAATTCCTGAATGATGGGTAGGAACTCAGCCGATAGACGGGCATAGGCTTCCTCCACCAAGGCCGGGTCTAGTCCTTGGGCTGAGGGATTGGCCTGGACGAGCCGATGGGTGAGGGCCAAAAAGCGTTCTAGTTCCTGAGGGTCAATCAGCGTTGGCGTGTTGGCAGGCTCGTGCTGCTCACGGGGAGAGGTTTTCAGACGATTCTCGGCAATCCAACGGCGGACGGTACGGACACTACGTCCGGTGATCCGGGATACGTCAAGCAGGGTTAAATAGGGCTTCACAGATTCCTTCCTTTGCGTCCCCTGTTGTCATACTGACAGGGCACTGACAACACTACAGGCTAGGCTCCTAGAGGGGATTCAATGTATACAAAACTTATCTTGGGGTTTAGTTGATCTTGATGAGTCCCTATGGTTTGTTGGTATCGTGTATGCCCCACGCTTGGGTACACAGTCAGCGGTTAGGAGAGATGGATGGCAATCAAAGGAACCAGCGGCAGTAACATCGCACGTCCCCGGTTTTTTAACACCGTTATGGTGGAGACCATTGAGGGGGCGAACGCCGAGGAGCGATACTTCAATCCGGGCGAGATTAATTCAATGGTCGGTTACTTCAGCGATGCCCAGCGTCGCCTTGCCATCGTCCAACTCCTCAGTGCCAACAGTGAGACGATTGTCTCGCGGGCCGCAGGCCGTATTTTCTCTGGTGGGTCAGCGATGGCCTACTCGCCCCAGCAGATGAGCCGCCAACGCATTGAGCGCGATAAGACTGCAACCCTAGTGCGGACCACCGGGGGCACTGACCAGCCCATCGGTAACGAGGTCATCATTGAGGACAAGGGCGGATTTCTAGAGCGGTTGAAGGGTTTCTTTGGGTTGGGGGCGGTTCAGGAAGAAGTCCAGACCGGGAACTTCCAGCCCATCTCGATTGCTGTTTATGGTCCCGAGCGGATGCAAAAATCCCTACGGGACATGGATTGGTTTTTACGCTACGTCAACTACGCCCTAGTTGCCGGGGACAGTAACATTTTGCGCCTCAACTGCTTGGGTCTACGGGAGCTGCTAGAGAAAGCCTGCTCCATTGATGCCACAGTGGTCGCCGTCCAAGAGATGCGTCGCGCCTCCCTGGGCTACCTCAAGTCTGCTGAAGATAAAGACCTAGTAGGTTCCTACTTCGATGTGATTACCCGTTCGCTCAACGCCGATAAGTCCGACACGCTCTCGGATGTGGTCCGCCCCAGTAGCCCCGACCGCGCTGGTCTGGTCCTCCCGGCAATCTACGCGCTAGCCGGTCAGAAACGCGCCGCCTTCAAGATGTCCAACGCGATGTCCGGCTCTGAAAAAGAGCGGGTCGTGCGGGCCGCTTACCGTCAGGTATTCGAGCGCGACTTGTTGCCCTACGGACAGAGCGTTTCTTACCTGGATTCCAAGGTCAAGAGCGGCGAGATCTCGGTCAAAGAGTACATCGGGCAGTTGGGCAAGTCTGAGCTTTACCGCAAACAATTTTTTGAGCCTTTCATCAACTCTCGCGCCCTGGAACTGGCCTTCAAACACTTCCTGGGCCGTGCGCCGGAGTCACGGGCGGAAGTGCAGAAGTACTACTCCATCGTGGCGAGTAAGGGTTTAGCGGGTCTGGTGGATAGCTTAGTGGAGAGTGATGAGTACGGGCGGATTTTTGGGGAGGACACGGTTCCCTACCTGCGCGATCTAGGTCAAGAAGCCCAGCCCTCTTGGAACTGGGGTGCGGCCTACGACCTTTACAACTACGCGGCCCCTCAGCGCAAAATACCCCAATTCATCACGTTATTTGCCGATTACACCAAGCCTTTGCCCAACCAACATCCCTACGGTGCGGGCAATGACCCGCTGGAGATCCAGTTCGGGGCTATCTTCAAATCGGCGACTAAGAACCCCTCGGATCGTCCCGCCCCAATTGGCAAGGATGTCCAACGGATCTTGATTCGCACGGGTAACCCCATCACCAATGAGCGCGGTAGTCTCACCGGGGCCACCGCAGACCCGACGACCCTCTCGCCCCAGATCTTCAAGCTGACCCAGAATAACCGGCGGGTACCGGGCCGCAGTGGGCTGATTAGCAACGCCGGGGTCTTAGGCGGGGTGGAAGTGAACACCCAGGCCGTGATCCGGGCGGCCTATCAACAGGTCTTTGGACGGCAACTCTACGAAGGCCAACGGCTGAACCGCGCTGAGATCAAGCTAGAGAACGGTGAAATCTCCGTCAAGGAATTCATCCGGGACCTGGCCTCCTCAGAGGTCTTCCGTAAGCTCTACTGGCAGAATCTCTACGTCTGTAAGTCCATTGAGTACATCCACCGCCGTCTCTTGGGCCGTCCTACCTACGGGCGCGACGAGACCAACCGTTACTACGACCTAGCCTACAAAAAGGGCTTCCTCGGCGTGGTCAACGCTATTTTCGAGACGACGGAGTACGACGATGCCTTTGGGGACGATGTGGTGCCCTACGAACGCTACATTACGCCAGCCGGTCTGTCCCTGCGTAAGGTCCGTACTGGGACCTTCGAGACGACCATCCCCTTGCCTACCACTACGCCCGATTTCGTTACCAAAGGTACGGCTCCCAGTCGTGCCCTACCCCAGGTCATGGCTGCCATTAACCAAGGGGTCGCTAAGAAGCGGGACCAACGGGTCATCTTCAAGCAATCGGATCTGCGCTCCCTGATGGAAGTAGAGCAGCTAATCCGGGCCTGTTATCGTCAGGTCTTCGAGCGGGACATGGACAACTACCGGGTGAGTGCCAGCTTCACCGCCCTAGAATCCAAGCTGCGTAACGGCGAGATTTCAGTTAAAGAGTTCATCCGGGGGATCGCCACCTCCGACTTGTACCGCAAACAGTTCTTCACCCCCTATCCCCCCACCAAAAATATTGAGTTGACCCTCAAGCATCTAATGGGACGGGCGACTAAGGACCAAGTGGAGCTGCGCAAGTACAACAACGTCATTGCAAAAGAAGGCTTCAAACCGCTCATTGATGCCATCCTCAACTCCGAGGAGTACGCCACGGCCTTTGGGGAGGACACGGTCCCCTACAACCGTTACCCGACCCTACCCGCCGCCAACTTCCCCAACACCGAACGCCTCTACACCCAACTCACCCGGCAGTCGGCTGAAATCGTCGTCCCCAGCTTCACGACGGTCCGCTTGCCCCAGGGGATGGACATGGGCGACACTCCCTTGATGCGCGAGGGCATGGCCCAGGTCCAAGCCGCCGCCCGTAAAGTCGAGCTAGACAAACCCCTCTTTATCCAGTACGGCACGGCCCTACGCGGGACCGAGGGCGACCCCTACACCGTGGGGACCCGTCGCAACCTCTTGCCCATCTACCAAGTCACCAACGGGGCTAGCCCCGGCGAGACCCAATCGGCAATCCGGGCGGCCTATCGTCAGGTCTTTGAGCGGGACCTGCCGGAGAATCAACGGCTCTCTATCCCCGAATCGCGCCTGAAAAACGGGGAACTTAACGTCCGTGAGTTCATCCGCGAGTTGGCCCAGTCCGAGACCTACCGTAAGCAGTTCTACGAGCCCTACCCCAACACCAAGGTGACGGAGTTCCTGTTCAAGCACCTGTTGGGCCGTGCTCCCAGCACCCAAGCAGAGATCCAACTCTACAACCGGGTCATGGCGAGTCTGGGGCTGAAGGCGGCGATTGAGACTATGCTCAACAGTGCCGAGTACGCGGCGGTCTTCGGGGAGGATGTGGTGCCCTACAAGCGGTTCCCGACCCTACCCATCGGGACCTACCTCGCCAGTGTCGCCACCAATGACGAGTTTATCCGCCAGTCCGCGTCCAGCTACTCCCCCTCTTACGCTGGCTTCAGCTACACGTCCTAGGAGGTCCGATGCAGCCGATTATTTTACGCAACACCAACGCCCGTCGGCCCATCCAGGGCCGTCCCAACCTCGACAGCTACAACAAGGATCTCCAGACGTGGTCGGCGGCTTCTCAGACCCAGTACGCCTTAGAAAAAGCGCGGCTGATGTCCACCCCTGCCCTGCGCGGGGCCAACATTGGGACCGTACCGGGCGGGCTCTTGGGCCGTCGCGCTGGGGGCCAATCCCAGCCGGAACGCCGCTACCGCTGGACTCTGCTCCAGACCAAGGCGCAAAAAGAAGCTCTCCTGGGTGCAATTTACCGTCAGGTGCTAGAGCGGGCCTTACCCGAGGGGAGCCGTCTCAATGAAGAGGAATCACGCCTGACCAACGGTGAAATCACTGTCCGCGAATTCATCCGCATCCTGGCGAGTTCGGACCTATGGGTGCAGCAGTTTTTCGTCAAGTACCCCAACATCAAGGTGGTCGAGAAGCTGTTCAAACACCTGCTGGGCCGTGCTCCCAGTAACCAAGAGGAAATTATCAAGTACCACGGTCTCCTCTCGAAAAAGGGCCTCAAGGGGATTGTGGATGCTTTGATGACCTCTAATGAGTACACGGAAGTCTTTGGTGATGACCTAGTGCCTTTCCCGCGCTACAAGTCTGACCCCCAGCGCGGTTTGGATACCAGGGCCTACCTGGGCAGTTTGCAGATCAATTCCCAGCAGACCTTTCAAAATAACAAGGTCAACTTCCCCAGTTTCGGGCCGGGTTCCTGGACTGGGAACGAGCAAAAACCGCTGCTCCGCGTCCAAGAACAGATTTTTGCGGTGGGTAAAGGGGCGAGTGTGGACCAAGTAATCCGGGCCGCCTACCGACAGGTCCTCGAAAAGGAACCCACGGAAATCCAACGGCTCAGTGAAGCTGAATCGCGGTTTCGTAACGGTGAATGGACAGTCAAAGAGTTAGTCCGCGCCTTGGGTTTCTCGGAGTTGTACCTAAAGTTGTACTTGGCGCGTTGGGATAATTGCAAGGTTGCTGAGTTCAACTACAAGCACTTTTTGGGTCGTCAGCCCTCCTCGGCCCGAGAGTTACGGGAACATACCAACATTCTTGGTCAAAAGGGTCGCCGGGCGGCGGTGGACGCGCTCCTCAATAGTGAGGAATATACCATCAATTTTGGGGATGATACCGTTCCCTATTACCGCCTCCAGTCTGAGCGTTACGCCGGGACGGTAGACGCGCCGACCTTGACCTACTTGCGCTCCCGTACGCAGGTTCGAGTTGCTTTGCTCAAGTCCACGGTTCCTGCTTATAGCACTTTGTGAAGGAGATGATTATTTTGAACGCGCTCGGCTATAAGGGTAAGGAGGTGAGTCTGATGGACTAAATCTAGGGTCCAAGATCAACTCCTGGGGGTTGATTCTGTGTCAGGCTTATCTCATAAACCCAGGGATCTGTTCTTGTTCTTGCATCAACTTGGGAGGATTTAAAATGAGTGTTGTTACCAAAGCGATTGTCAGTGCTGATGCGGAAGCTCGTTACTTGAGCCCCGGCGAACTAGACCGGATTCGTGGTTTTGTCAGCAGCGGCGAACGTCGTTTGCGGGTAGCCCAGGGTTTGACCGAAGGCCGTGAGCGCATCATCAAGCAAGCGGGCGACCAATTGTTCCAAAAGCGTCCTGACCTGGTTTCGCCCGGTGGGAATGCCTACGGTTCCGAGAAGACCGCCACTTGCCTACGCGACCTCGACTACTACCTGCGCTTGGTCACCTTTGGGGTGGTTGCTGGCGATGTGACCCCCATCGAAGAGATTGGTGTCATCGGTGTCAAAGAAATGTACCGTTCCCTCGAAGTGCCCCTACCCGGCATGGTCGAAGGGGTCAAAGCCATGAAGAACGTCGTTACCGGCATGATGTCTGGTGATGACGCTGCTGAAGTAGGTTACTACTTCGACTACTTGGTCGGTGCTCTGTCCTAGTCCTGTAAACCCATTTGCGAGAATTTCACCATGCAAGACGCAATCACCGCTGTTATCAATACCTATGACGTGCAGGGCAAGTACTTTGATGCTTCCGCCTTCGAGAAGCTCAAAGCCTACTACGCCACGGGCGAAGTGCGCGTCCGCGCCGCCGGGACCATCTCTGCCAACGCCGCCACGATCATCAAAGAAGCCGCTGCCAAGCTGTTCTCTTCTCAGCCCGACCTAGTTCGTCCCGGTGGGAACGCCTACACCACCCGTCGCTATGCGGCCTGCATCCGCGATATGGACTATTTCCTGCGCTATGCTACCTACGCGATGTTGGCGGGCGACCCCTCCATCTTGGATGAGCGGGTCCTCAACGGCCTCAAAGAGACCTATAACTCCTTGGGCGTGCCCATCTCCTCGATTGTGCAGAGCATCCAGGCGATGAAAGAAGTAACCAGTTCTTTGGTCGGTTCCGCCGCTGCCAAAGAAATGGGCGTCTACTTTGATTACCTCTCCTCTGGCTTGAGCTAAACCGTGTCGGGGGTGGGTCAGTCCTACCCCCGCACCCTTCCCCAAGTAGGACCCCTAGGAGGTAAGTGATGGCCCGGACTATTTTCATCACGGCTTGTATTCCCCGGCGCACCAAGGGTGTGGATGAGAGCCGCGAGATCCAGAATGTTTACTTCACTAAGCGCATTAGCTACGACCAGTTCAACCCCGAGTACCAGCGTATCCATCGCCAGGGCGGAACGATTTTGAAGATTGAGGCAATGGGCAGTTAACCACACGCAGTAGGGAGTACCGACATGACACGCTTGTTCAAGATCACCGCACTGATCCCCAGTTACAAAAAGGTCCGCAACGGACGGGAACTTCAGAATACTTATTTCACTAAGCTGGTGGAATATGACCGCTGGTTCATGGAGCAACAACGCATCCAGAAACAGGGCGGTAAAATCCTCAGCGTCAAAATGGTAGCGGGTAAAGTGGGTGCCAACACCGGCGTGATGTAGGTCCTTATCTCGTCAGACCAGACCTCTGTTCTTAAGGGCAGGGGTTATTTTAATAGGCATAAATTTCTTAATATTTGACCAAGCGTAGTATTAGAGAGTTGCTAGAATCAGGTTATGAACCCAAGGCTTAAAAGAATTAAAATTCAGGGATACAGGCCCTTTGGCGATTTCCAAGCGTCTCTTGGGTCATTAGAAGTTTTAATTGGGGCAAATGGGGCTGGGAAGTCCAGCCTTTTTGAATTCCTCAAGTTTCTACGCGATAGCCTTCACGATGACATCCCGCCTGAAATAATTTCGGGGGCTGTAGGTCAACAGATTTTTCATGCTCCAGGACCAGAAAGATTCCAATGGGATATAGAGATTGATATGGGTCGTCCAATTTCAATTACCTATCAAGGACAATTGCTTGGTCCGATTGGAAAAACGCGCATTACTTATGAACGTATTCAATCCACAAAACCTTTAGGGAAAAAACATAAGAATTCCTTTGTATTCATGGATATTAAAAATAGTTCAGGGGTGATTTATGATCCTGAATCGCTCAGTCTTAAAAGACAAGAAATTGTTCTCAAACGCCCAAATCAGTTAGCCCTAGGCACAGTTACAAACCCAGCTTTAGTAACTCTTTACGACTTACGTGAACATATTCGCAGTTGGAGATTTTATAGTTCTTTTAACATTAATAACAGTAAGATCAGAAAGTCAATCCTTACAGAACAAGAGCCTATATTACATGAAGATGCAGGTAATTTAAGTTCCCTTTTATTTTATTTAATGACAGAACATCAATCTATTTTTGATGAGCTACAACAACATTTGAGGTCTGTCATTGCTGGCTTTAAAGGGATGTCGGTAAAGGCCCGTGGCGGTCCTGGGGAAGTTGGCGAGAAGCCGGGGTTGAAACTGAGCTGAGTCTCGCGGATCTATCGGATGGAATTCTCCGTTTAATATGCTGGATTGTTCTTTGCTTACAGCCGAATCCTCCGTCTCTCATTTGTATTGACGAACCGGATCAAGGAGTTCATCCCCGGACCTTACCTTTGCTCGCTGGATTATTTGAAAAAGCCTGCGACCGGACGCAAATTCTACTCGCAACCCACGCATCTTATTTCCTTATGCAGTTTGAATTTTCAAGACTTGCCGTAATGCGGAAAGAAAATGGAGAGGCAAAGTTTTTAAAACCAGCAGATTCAAAAATTTTATTAGCTAATCTTAAAGATTTTGGATTAGAGGAAATTGAAAAAATGCACCGGAGCGATGAATTGGAGCGGCGGCCTTGAAAGTCTTAGTTTATATAGAAGGTCCCTCCGACAAAGCTGCTCTCGAAGTCCTTCTGGCTCCTTTAATTCTAAAAAAACAGGAGGAGGGTATTGCTATTGAATTTCTTATTCTAGGTACTGGAGATGCAAAAAAATCCGTTTTACTTAAAGTTCCCCAAAAAGCAGCAAACATAATTCTCAATGACTCCACTGCTATTGTTATTGCGATGCCCGACCTATATCCCAAGAATAAGGGTTTTCCACACGAGACGAAGGAAGCTCTCTATGCTGGAATTCGTCATAGATTTGTCCAAGATTTAGAGAAAAAGGGAGTTTCTGATGATCCGCACTATTCAGATCGCTTCAAGGTGTTTTGCTTCAAGCATGATTTTGAAGTTTTAATTCTTGCGGCAGAAGCAGTATTGAAAAATTACCTCGGTGTATCTTCCCTACCCCGCACCTGGAGACTTCCGGTTGAGGATCAAAATCATAGCAAGTTTCCTAAATCAGTTGTTGAAGAGCTATAAATAGCCACACCATCGGTAGGTGTCAATAGATTAGAAGGACCCCATTGACAATGACAATTATTCAGTTTCAATTCTTCTTTTTAGGCAGGATTTAGGGGGAGCTCTGGATGGTAGAGGTCCCCAAGATTGACTGTAAGTTGCCTAAGAGACGCTGGTTCTCGGGAGGAGTACCAACTGTGACACGCAGACCCCCGTGGGTTAGCCGGACGAGACTACCCCGTTGGGCTAGTTCCCGGTGGATGCGTGGAGCCTCAGGGACTTGGCAAAAGATAAAGTTGGTGACGGTGGGCCAGTGATGGATGTCTAATTGCTCCAGACCACTAATTAACTGTTCACGTTCGGCGAGGACCAGGGGTACAACGGTTAGGAGTTCCTGGTGGTGAGTGAGGGCTAATTCCGCCGCTGCCAGGGAGAGCGCAGTGAGGTTATAGGGGAGCCGGACTTTTTCGAGGGCAGTGACTAGATAAGGTTGGGCAATGACGTAACCCACTCGGTAAGCCGCTAGCCGAAAAGCTTTCGATAGGGTCCGCAATACCACCCAGTTCGGACGCTGGGCCAACTCGGCAACCACCGTCGAGCCACTGAACTCGTAATAGGCTTCATCCAAGACTACGAGTAAATCTTCGGGCAGACCCCGCAAAAAATCCAACTCCGCTGCGGTCAAGGGCGTACCCGTGGGGCTATTAGGTGCGGCTAAAAAAAGTATGCCGACATTCTCTTGGGCCAATACCCGCGTTAGAGCCGCCAAATCTAAGCTAAAAGACTCCGGGTTGCGCGGCGTCATGAAGTAAGGGACACCCAGGGTTTCAGCCACAATCCGATACATCGAAAAGGTCGGCTCTGCACTGAGCACCCCCCGTCCCTGCCCCAGACAACTCACCATGATCAGGGAACGAATCAGTTCATCAGAACCGTTGCCCACCGTGATCCCGTCGGCAGTTACCCCGCTATAATCCGCTAGCAAGCCGCGTAGGACTTGAAAATCCCCCGAGGGATAGCGATGGCCTTGGACTTGTCCCGCCGCAAATCCCAACTTATCCTGAAACCAAGCGGGCAGTGGATAACCGACTTCATTGGCATCAAGTTTATCCTCATCGCCAACGACGGGAGCAATATAGGAGTGGAGTTTTGCTAAATCGGGGCGCAGGAGAGCCATAGCTAGGACCAATGAGAAATCTACTTATAACATTCCAGAGGCTTACGATATATTAAAATGCAATCCCGAGCCTGGAATTCTGATTATTATAAAAGAGTCGTGAGCAACCCAGAAGAAACCCAGTCGCTCCCTCAAATGTTCTGGTTGTTGTGTACCTTAGGCCAGCATTTGAATTGCCGACGCACAGTGTGGCCCTTGAATCTCGTAACGGTTGATACGCCCAATCCTGGTGGTTAGGGAGCAACCGACAAGCCGTTGGTCTTCACCGTAACCTGTTAAGTGAATTTGGGTGTGCCTCAGCCTACATGCGCTGGGGCCACTGTGTTTTGAGGGGTTAGCGAACTTGGGTGTAGACGACATCGGAGAGCGCGGGGATCTCAGCGTAACGTCCCACGGCACTCTGGAAAATGCTGAACCCGCAAGCTCCAAAAATCCCCAGGAAAATCGTGTTACTAATCACCTGAATGAACATCCTGAAGGCATCGAAGCTCCCAAGGATTTGTCCAAAGAAGCGAAAGAACAGCAGGTTTAGTAACCAGACAATCACCATCAACAAGAAGGCTTGCATCACGTTATAGCGGATGAAATGACTAACCTTGGGATTGTTGATGACAAAAGCAATTAAAAGAATAAAGACGAGGATACTGCCGAAGGGATTGTCGGTGAATACCGTGAAGGGAGCAATCACTAGGGCCAGCGGTTGTAAAAACGCAAACTGCTCAATCAAACTCTCGCCGTAACCCAAAGCCGTAGCCAGAGGTAGCAAGTAGACTAAACTCGCGAATACTCGATCCGTTGGACCATTTGCACCACGCCACATGGGGTTGGTCTCCACATTTTCTTTTCCTAGCTTAGCTCAGATCCTAGCTCTGGGGTTTGGACCCACTGAAAACCCATCTGGCAAGCGAGGACCATGACCCCCATAGGTTGATCCTAGGCTCCTGACTAGGTGCGTCAACCCCGTTTATTGCGCGGGTAAGTGCGAAATAAATCTTTCCAGGCCATGACAGTTTGTGCCCCAATCTGGAACTGACTGACCCCGTCTTCAGGATGGTACGCACGGGCCGGGATGTTTTGTACGGGGGACTTGAGTAACGCAGCGATGAAGTCCGGGGGCAGAATAAATTGATTCTTGGTCTTGGTCTGTAATCCGCCTAACACCAGTTGGTAAGGGATATTGATACCGTTGATCGGCAGTCCCATCTCCGGTCCAGCGGGGACCCGCACCCCGTTGTCTGCCAGCAAAGCTCCCCGTAAACGCCAGACCTGATTGCCAATCCGCAGGGCTAACTCCTCTACAGGCGGGAAACTCGCGCAGAAGTTAGAACCATCTAAGAGGACGGTAACCGTAGCGTAAGGGGTCCCACTCCCGCCCAAAGCTCCACTCTGGGTCTGCCTTGTGCCCTTGGGGTAAAAAAGCCAGTAAGTAACGAAATCCTGGGCACAACCTAGGGGATTGGGGCTAGAGTCTACATCTTTAACACCCAAATAGTGGTAGCCCTCGAAAGTATCTTCCACCCGAAATAATGTGCTTCGGGGTAAGCCGTTACGGTCAAAGGGGACCTGCACCGTGGGTAGGGTAGCTGGCGCGACCGGAGCCGCCAACAGAAGTAAGCCGAGTAGGGGCATCTAACTTCCCTCAGTGAGCTACTCCTACTCTAGGGGTAGTAGAAACCCTTGACTAGACCCTAGCCCTGGAGTTTTCTAGAAAAGGGAGAAACTGACAACTTATCTCTAGAAAGAGGCCGGACCTTAGGGTGAACCGCCAGATTAGAAGCCAAGGACTGGGGATGCTGGTGTCGCAACAAACTGTTACAATTGGCCCCATGGAAACGCTCACTGAAAGCCGCCTGTTACGACTGGAAGAGACGACCACCGCCGGGGCGCAACGCTACTACAAGCCGGACGCGATTGAGGAGTATTACCGGGACCGTTGGGGCGACCAAGTACGCCGGGTATTCCAAGTTCTCGGACCGATTCTATTTTTCATACTTCAACTAGGGTTAGACCGAATGACGGGTCAGCTCAGCCAGAACCAGCCTCAACGCGCCCGTCAGTTATTACAAATTATGAATGGGCTGGGTCCTTTTTACATCAAGATCGGGCAGGCCCTCTCCACGCGGCCTGATCTCGTGCCGCCAGCCTATCTGGAGCAGTTGACCCAGTTGCAGGACAATGTCCCGCCTTTTCCCAATGAAGAAGCCTTTGCCTTAATTACTGAGGAGTTGGGCCAGACGCCTGCTGAGGTCTACCAGACGATCAGTGCCCAGCCCATTGCCTCAGCCTCTTTGGGACAGGTCTACCGGGGTACGCTCAAGACGGGTGAAGAAGTCGCGATCAAAGTCCAACGCCCGGAACTATTACCAGTTGTCACTCTAGACCTCTTTTTGCTACGGCGGAGCTTAGCTTGGGCTAAAGGAAACTTCCCCAAGATCTTTAAAAGTGATGTCGTCGCTATTCTGGACGAGTTCGGCACCAAACTTTTTGAGGAGATGGACTATATCCAGGAGGGCCGCAACGCTGAACGGTTTGCCCAACTTCTCAAAGCCCTCCCGGAAATCCACGTGCCCCGGATCTACTGGGATTTCACCCAGCGGCGCGTCCTGACGATGGAGTGGATTGATGGGATCAAGCTCACCAAGGTTGAAGCGGTCCGAGAAGCGGGGTTGGACGCAAACCAGATCATCGGGGTCGGCGTCCAGTCTTCACTGAGACAGTTGATGGAGTACGGTTTTTTCCACGCTGACCCCCACCCCGGCAACTTGATGGCGATGCGCGACGGTCGGTTAGCCTACCTCGACTTTGGGATGATGAGTGAGGTCACGCCTGAGCAACGCTACGGGCTGCTTGAAGCGGTGGTTCATCTGGTCAACCGGGATTTTGACGCGCTATCACGGGATTACGTGAAACTGGGTTTTTTGGAACCCGATACGGACTTGAGCCTGATCACGCCCGCTCTACAACTGGTTTTTGGGAGTGCTCTCGGCGCGAGTGTAGCGGACCTCAACTTCAAAAGCATCACCGATAAGCTCTCAGGCGTGATGTATGACCTACCCTTCCGGGTACCCGCCTACTACGCCCTGATCATCCGTTCTCTGGTGACACTAGAAGGAATTGCCATCAATGTAAACCGGGACTTTAAAGTTCTGGAAGTGGCTTATCCCTACGTGGCGAACCGCTTCTTAACCGACGAATCCCCCGAACTGCGCCGTTCCTTGCAGGAATTGTTGTTTCAGGACAACCGTTTCCGCTGGAACCGCCTAGAGAACTTGCTCAAAAACGCCAAGGGTGCCCGCGAATATACTTGGGAACGCACCCTGGACCAAGTATTAGAGTTTCTGTTCTCCGAGCGGGGCGAGACCATCCGCGAACGGATGCTTGAGGAACTTTTCACCCCCGACGACAAGGGGATTACGGGCTATGAACGGTTGAGTTCCCTGCTCAACCAGTCTGGGAGCACCCCATCCTTGACCACGACCCTACAACGTGCCCTACCTATTGCGACGCGGGTGTTAGCCCGGCCCGAGGGACGGCAATTGACCCAGCAGTTAGCTAACCGCTGGTTTGAACAGCAGGCTGTCCGGTTGTTGCGCCGGGTCTTGGCGGGCGATGTACGTAATTAACCTGATTTTTGCTAGATGAATTGCTTTTCTAGAGAAGCCCCGAGGACAGAAGGGTACAATATCGTGGTAAAACCTTGTTCAAAGTGGGATACTAGCTGGGGTCGGTAACTTACGTGATTAGGCCGGGGGGATGGGATGGAGCGAGTTAAGCACCTGTTATTGGTAGATGATGACCCACACTTCGTCATGTTGATGGGAGACTTCTTAGAGAAGCGCGGTTTTCAAGTGAGTCGCGCCAATGATGGTCGGCAGGGACTTGAGATGGCCCAACGACAAAACCCAGACCTGATCGTTTGTGACATTATGATGCCACACATGAACGGCTATGAACTGGTCCAACAACTCCGGGAACAACCCCTCCAAAGAGTGTGGACCCCAGTAATCTTTCTATCGGCTAGGGGTGAACTGATTGACCGCATCAAGGGACTCCAAGAAGGGGCCGATGCCTACCTTGTCAAACCCTTCGAGCCGGATGAATTGATTGCCCTTATTGATTCTTTGATCCGGCGGACTCAAACCACCTCTAGCCGTCTGCCGCTGACTAACACCCTAGGTCCTGCTGCTAGCTGTAGCTTTGATGACCTGACCCCTACCGAACAACGGGTCCTCTCCTTAGTCGTTCGGGGGCTTGCTAACAAACTCATTGCGAAGGAAATGAAGGTCAGCCAACGCACTGTCGAGAGTCATGTCAGCAGCATTCTCCAAAAAACAAGTTTCACTAACCGGACTGAGCTTACCCGTTGGACCCTGGAAAATCATTATTTCGATAGTTAGCTGTGGGCTTTAGGCCAAGTGAAGTTAAACGTTGCTCCTTGGTTCAAAACCGATTCCACCCAGATCCGGCCCCCTTGCCCTTCCACAATCTTTTTCACGAGGGCAAGGCCGATCCCTGTACTCTCCACTTTGTCACGGGCCTGGAGCGTCTGGAAAATGACAAAGATCTTTTCGTGGAAAGCCGGACTGATCCCCGGTCCATCGTCCTTGACTGAGAATTTATAAAAATCGTCCTGTTCTGCAACCGAGATATCCACCCGGCCCTCCTTACGGTGGTGATACTTGAGGGCATTGCCGATCAAGTTAGCGAAGACCTGCTCTAGGGGTAGTTGTTCAGCAAGGAAGACAGGCATTCCCGGCCCAACCATGACCGTGAAACCCGGTGCCGGAGCTAGGGTGTCAATCACCTCAGCCAGGAGTTGGGCTACCTCTACCATCTGCGGGGGCATCCCAGCGCGGCCCACCCGCGAGTATTGGAGGAGCCCATTGATTAGGTCTTCCATCCGGTGGACTCGGCCCCGCATTAGGTTCATTTGGTGCTGCGTCGTCTCATCTAGTTTGTCTACTAGGTCCTCTTCAATCCACTGGGAGAGGTTGGCAATGGCTCTAAGGGGAGCTTTGAGGTCGTGGGAAATGACATAGGCAAACTGGTCGAGTTCTTGGTTGCGTTTGATGAGACTGCCGCTGGTCAGGGTGAGGGTCTGGGTGAGACGGGATAGTTCTCTGGCACGTTCTTCAAGGATCTGGGCAGTTCTTCTGGTCGTCAGTGTCGGTACAGGTCCCAATCCATTTGATAATCTGGCCCCGACTATCGTGTATGGGTAACGCCCGTCCGAGATGCCAGCGGTAAGTCCCATCACCAGCCCGTTTGAAGCGGTACTCCACTTCGTAATCTGTCCCGGTCTGGACGGAGTGGGTCCAGCGGTCAACACAGTTCTGAAGATCGTCGGGATGTAAGACGGGTTGCCAACCCGAACCCTGAGTCTCGGCTAGGGTCAGCCCGGTATACTCAAACCAACGCTGGTTATAGTAGTCCAAATTCCCATCGGGTTGAGCCGTCCAAACAATCTGGGGGAGCGCGTCGGTGAGGGAGCGAAAACGGGCCTCACTCGCTTTGAGTTGTTCGGTCTGACGAAAGGTGGCAGCGATCGCTGTCTCATAGCGTTGGGCTAGCTCAATCAATTGTTTACGCGTGAAATAAGCCAAGACTCCTGCTAAAGCTAGGGCAATGGCAATACTCAAAAAAACCACCGCCGGGACAAATTGCTGGGCAGTCTGACTGCGGCTATCGCGGAGAGCTTCTTCTTCAATAATCATGGTGCCAATATTCTCGCGTAGCTGATCCATCTGGACCTTCCCTACCAATTGGAGTGTAATGTCCTGATAATTCCCCCCCTGCTGTCTGAGGTCAATGAGTCGGCGATTATAAGCTTGCACTTGGTCTAAGTCTTGTCTCACTATGCCTAGGCGTTCTCGCTGGGTAGAGTTTTCTTGAAGTAGTAGCTGCAATTCATCTACAACGGGAGGAATTTTCTTTCTACCGAACTCGTAGGGTTCCAAGAAGTCCAGTTCACCCGTCAGTAGATAGCCCCGGACCCCCGTTTCCATATCTATGCTTCGTTTCAGGAGTAGGTACATCCTCACGATCACTTGGTCCGTCTGTTCGACGCGCTGGGTGACGGTGAAGAGGTAGCTCAACTGCCAGAGCAGCACCCCAGTCAACAACAACATCAGGACGACCGGGAGGATGATGGTACGGGTCAGAACTTTTTGGAAATCCGCATTATTGATCGGTAAAAACATGGCTTGGCCCGATTCGGTAAATTGAGACGCTATTAAAAAATGTACTCGCTCTCCCTCTGAATCGGGGACTTCCTCAAGCTGGACACCCTGGGGTATTAGGATATAGAAGGTTACACGAGGCTATGCATGGAACTGACCACCATTGCCCCCCAACGGCTGGTTCGGGGTTGGGATGTGCTCAATACCCTGGGCGAATATCTCCAGCCTTGGGGTACACGAATTTTTGTTATTAGTGGGGACCAAACTCAGGCACGTTTTGCTCAAGCCCTGACCTACGCCTTACCTAGCTTTACCCTGGTTTGGGGTAACTATGGACTGGACTGTACTGAAGTTTCGCACCGTCAACTCGTGGCCCAAGCGCAATCAATTCAGGGGGTCATCGGACTCGGCGGCGGTAAGGCTCTCGATATGGCGAAATGGGTCGCCCACACCCTTCATCTACCTGTCGCCACGCTCCCCACCACAGCGGCGACCTGTGCGGCTTGGGCACCTTTGAGTAATGTCTATTCCGCCGCCGGGACTTGGCTCTATGGCCTACCCCTGCCTAAGGCTCCCGAACTCTTATTGCTTGACTACAACTTGGTGCTGAGTGCCCCGCCCCGGACGCTAGTTGCCGGGATTGGCGATGGTTTGGCGAAGTGGTATGAGGCTTCGGTGAGTAGTGGTCAGCAGGAAGACGCGCTGGTGATGGGCGCGGTCCAGCAGGCGCGGACCCTGCGCGACCTCCTCCTTTTGAAAGGACAACAGGCCCTTGCCCAACCGGGGGGCACGGCTTGGACACAGGTGGTGGATGCCAATATTTGTCTCGCGGGGTTAGTTGGTGGTTTGGGGGGCGACCGTTGCCGGACCGTGGCGGCCCATGCAGTCCACAATGCTTTGACGACGCTCAGCACGACCCGTCGGAGTCTCCACGGCGAAAAAGTCGCCTACGGGATCTTGATCCAACTCCACCTCGAAGAGATGGCGGGCAATCGGTTAGCGGAGATTGCTCGTCAGCAGTTAGTTACTTTTTATCGTCAAATCGGTCTGCCCCTCAGCTTGCGGGACCTGCACCTAGGCCCCCTAGACCGCGCCATGCTGACCCAAGTAGCGCAAGCGGCCTGTCAACCCGGTTCCGATGTCCATCTCTTACCCTTCACGGTCACGCCTCAGCAACTTCTGCAAGCGATGCTCCGCGATGAAGTGGGGTTGCGCTTGTAAAGCTGGCCCCCTACCCCCAGCACGTGGAGTAGGGGAGCAAGAACTAAGAATGCTCTTCTGTATTTTCTTCCGCCTTCTGCCTTAGTCCCCCACTAGCCTATGCCCGGCAGGGTATGGGGCGGAGGGGCCTTAATCCATCGTTGACTTCAACTTTTGGATTTTGGCTTTGAGAGTGTTGTCTTCTTCATAGCTAACGATGGTTTCTAGGTTGGCGAGGCGTTCTTCTAACTGTTTAAGTTGTGGTGCAGAGATCGGCGGGGTGGTTTTACCAAAAGCTCCCCAGACCGCAGCCGTACTGATCGCCGTTCCCACAACCACTGCTAGGGGAATCAAAGGACTCTCGGTGATAGCCGCAAGGGGAATGGAGATCCCCAGCATCCCGGTGGCATAGCCCCAGATCTTGGTCGTCATGGTGTAACGGATTTCCTGGGGTTCATCGGGCTTTTGACGATTCATGGCTTAACTCCTACTAACATTTTGGCTGCCTGAATGCCCCAGGGAACGTAAACGCTGGACTTTGCCCTTGAGATCATTATCCTCAAAACTAACAATAGTTTCCAAATTAGCAAGGCGGTCGGTCAGGACTTTTAATTCATCTGAGGTGAGCATTTGAACCGCCGGCTTACCAAAAAACCAGACCGCAATCGTGGCTAAGGACGCGCCGAATACCACCGAGAAGGGTAACAGTAAGATGGCGAACCCCGTCTCTGCTAGTAGCGGAACTATGTCGCCGCTTTCAACCGTCGCTAGTAGGGGAGCTAAGGCCACTGCTAGCATGATCGTCGCGCAGATCCAGATCCCTACGGTTGAACTCACGCGCCCATCTCTAATTTTCTGCATCGAATGTTTCCACAAAATTAGTAATAGTGTAGTCAGTCTCAGCCTATAACTTGTTAGATTTTGCCCTGCTGATGTGTGGTGCTGCATCCGTTACCATCGGAATACCCAGCCGAGAACTCCGATGACCAGTACCCCGATGCGGTTTCGCTATACCAACCTCAGTGCCAAGACCTTCGAGCACCCAGCGGACCGGGCGGCGACGGCGGCCCTCAAACAAATTCCTTTTCTCGATGCCACGATTAAACAATTTATCGCCTTTGGCTATGAGCGGTCCTTGAAACAATATTATTTGGCGAATGCAGTCAAGGTTGGTCCTCAACAGTTGCCCCGGCTCTGGGCGAGTTATCTAGATGTCATTGATGTCCTGGATGTCCCCAAATGCCCGGACCTCTATATTTTGCAGACTCCGGGAGCCAATGCCTTTACCCTGGGCGCGGATGCACCAATCATCGTGATCCAATCTGGGCTGGTTGAACTGCTGGACGGACAGGAGATGCAATCGGTTTTGGCCCACGAGTTAGGGCACGTTCTATCGGAACACGTCATGTACCGCACGGCTCTGATGATTCTGTTGAACTTGAGCCTATCTCAGTTTAATGTCGGCGCGATCCCGCTCCAGGCCTTGCAGTTGGCTCTCCTGGAGTGGTTTCGGGCTTCGGAGTTGAGTTGTGACCGTTGCGCGGCCTTGATGGTCCGGGACCCCGAGGTGATTTGCTCGACGATGATGAAACTCGCCGGGGGTTCCTTAGCCAGTGAGATGAATCTGGGGGCCTTTATCCAACAGGCCGAGGACTACGCCACCTGGAACGATTACACCGACCGCGCCCTGCGTTTCGTCGGGGAACTGGGGACCACCCATCCCTACTCAGTTCTCCGGGTAGCGCGGCTTTTGAACTGGGTCCGCTCGGGGGCCTACGACCGGATTATTGCCGGGGACTACGTGCGCCGGGGCCAGGAACCGCCCGTGGATGTGGAATTTCGCA
>NZ_JAAXLT010000142.1 GCF_013285555.1 Candidatus Cyanaurora vandensis
GGGGTTTGGGTTCTGAAGGCGGCGGTTCGGGTTCTTCGAGGCTCTGTTGGACCTGAGACTGGGCGAAATATTCGTGGAGCGTGACGGGTTTATCTTTGAGGTCGCGGGTCTGGGAAAAAAGCTGTTGGGTAATCCAGTCTTCCGCATATTGACACAGACCAGGCAACAGGTCCGGGCTATCACTGGAGAGCCGCTGGATCGAGGCCAGAGCCGAGCTATCGGAACTCCGCCGCAGGGCTTGCTCTGCTGCCTCCACCTGCCCCAACAACAGGGCACAAACCGCCAACTCCAAGGACACATCCCGCCGTTGCGCCAACCGGATCAGATAGCCCCGAGCCTGCCGGACCAGCGCGGGCTGCCCCAAGGCCAAGCCCTGGGCGATGAGGACCTGAGAGACGAGGTAGGCTGCCCCCACTGAGGGGCGTTCCGCTTCCTGGCTAAAAAGTTGTTGTTGCTCCTGAGCATCCAGCAGGGGAAGTAGGTCCTGGATGTATTGAAAAAGCTGGTCACGGTTCAGATTGGAGCCGTCCTGCCCGTCCCCCTCAATGCCCTTGCGTTCCTGGAGCATCTCGGCGAACTGGGCGAGAGCAGCGGCGCGGTCGTCGCCCTGCTGCAACTGCTCCATCACCCAACGTGGCCTGACTTGCCGGAATTTATCCTGTAATTCGCGCTCTAGCCCCCCATAACGGCGTTGGCTGGCGAGTTCTCTGGCCTGCTGGAGGACGGCAACTCCCGCCCTAATTCGTCCCTGTTGCAATAACTCAGCGGCGGTATCCCGGTGGGCCAAGGCCAACACCAACCCCCCCTCGGCGGTGTCTTGGATTTGGGGGGCATAGGTCAATACCCGCTGGCTCTCCCCTGCCTCCAAGAGGAATAACAAACCCGCGATCAGCGCACTCCCACTCAGGGTGAGGGCGGGCGGTCCCTGCTGGAGTCCTTCGTCGTAGTTGGCGCGGAGGTCGGGGTCCACCAAGGTATCGTGGGCTTCCTGGAGGAGTTGCTGGCGAGCTTGGAGGACAGCGGGCAAAAATTCCACCCGGACCTGCTGCTGTTGACGGTCCGCCCACGCCTGTTTGACCTGCTGGGTCTGTGCCGTCGTCGGGACATGGAGCAAGTCGTAATAATTCAGGGCCAGAGTTGCGGTCACGGTGGTAATTTGATTCCCTGTTTTACTCTAGTCCAGATGTCCACCCCTGGGTCAGTTCATGATTTTAGTTGCGCTCTAACCCCAAAATTGGTCCTATTCTGGGGGATACGATTGCGGATTCCCTAAATGCGTCTGTTCGCCCCACTGCTGCTGAGTTTGAGCCTCCTCCCGCTCCCCTTGTTGGCGGAGGAGAGTTTTGATTTTTATCAGCAGGGTCCCTACCGAGCGCAGGTGCCCCGGCCCAGTGTGGTCACGGGTTACGAGCCGGGGACTTTCCAGACCCCCCATGGTCAGATCCAGCGTGTCCTCGAACAGATTACCACCACGGCCCCGGATCGCGTCCGGCTGCTGGAGCTAGGCCAGACCTGGGAATACCGTAAACTCTACCTAGCCGTCATCTCCGCCCCCGAAAATCTGGCACGACTCCCCCAGATCCAAGAAAACTTGGCCCGACTCGCCGACCCCCGCCGCACCAGCCCCACCGCCGCCGCTGACCTAGCCCGCACCACACCCACCGTGGTCTGGCTCAACTTCGGCATCCACGGTAACGAGTCCGCCAGCTATGAGACCGTCCAGCAGGTCGTCTACCACCTCGCCGCCAGCACCGACCCCGCCATCCTTGACATTCTCAAAAACACCGTGATCGTCGTCAACACGATGCACAACCCCGACGGACATGAACGCTTTGCCGTCTGGGAAAACTCCGTCGCCGTGGGTGACCCGGAGCGGTTCAGTCTGGAACACAACGAACCCTACCAGATCTACGGACGGCTCAACCACTACCGTTTCGACCTCAACCGCGACATGCTCGCCCTCACCCAACCCGAGAGTCAAGCCGTGGCCCAAGCCGTGTTGCGTTGGCATCCCCAAGTCTTTGCGGACTTCCACGGGCAGGTCTCGACCTACTTTTTTCCGCCGGTAGCCGACCCGATTAACCGTAACTTACCCCTGACCACGAGCAAAACTTGGTATGAGAAGTTTGGTAAAGGGAACGCCGCCGCCTTTGACCGGTATGGCTGGAATTATTATGTGCGTCATATTTTTGACCTTTATTATGCGGGCTACATGGACAGTTGGTCCTCTCTCAATGGGGCGACAGGGATGACCTACGAAACCGACGGCGGCGGACCGCGCTCCCTCAACCTCAAACAAGACGACGACACCATCCTCACTTTCCGCCAGGGGATCGCCAAACACTATGTCGCGGCCCTCGCCACCCTCCAGACTGCCAGCGCGAACCGGGAGGCCCGTCTCAAAGATTATTACCAGTTCTTCAAAACGGGTCTAGAGGAAGGCCGCACGGGACCGATGCGCCAAATCATCTTGCTCCCCGCTCCCGACCCCGACCGCACGATCCAACTCGTCAAGAACCTGCTCCGTAAAGGCATTGAAGTCCGGGTTGCCGGGGCAAATTTCAAAAGTAACCGGGCCCACGACTATTTCGACGGGGCAGTCAAGTCCCGCGACTTTCCCGCCGGGGCCTACATCGTCAATCTCGCGCAACCCCAGAAACGCCTTGCCAAGGCCCACCTCGAACCCGACAGCGGACTGGACCCCGGCTTTGTCCAACGGGAACTCGAACGCCGTCTCCGCAACGAACGACGGGGTAATAAAGTCGCCAAGGAGGACTATGAGTTTTACGACATCACTAGTTGGTCTCTGCCCTTAGCCCAGGGCGTCGAGAGCTACTGGACAGAGGATGAGACGATTCCCAATACACTCCCCGTCCAACTCACGGGCGAAACGCTAACTGGTGCACCTTTATTGCGGGGGGGTATTCAGGGCGGACGAGCAGTGACTGCCTACCTCATCCCCCAGGGCAGTACTGGTGCTGCCCGACTCGCCCTCCAACTTCTCACCGAAGACTTCAAAGTAGCCGTCACCACCCGGACCCTCAACGCCGGAGGCCGCAACTGGCCCAGCGGGACCCTCCTCGTCCGTGTCATCCGCAACCCCGACTCGCTCCATGAGCGCATCGCCACCCTGGCCCAGACCACCGCAACGATGGTCTATGCCATCAACTCCGCCTACGCCGAGACGGGTGATACGGGCATCGGTTCTGAGAATGTCCTGAGCCTGACTGCCCCCCGGATTGCTGTGGTTTGGGATGAGGACACCGCACCCACGGACTACGGCGCGATTTGGTACACCCTGGAGCAGGAGTACAGACAAAAATTCACCCCGCTCAGCCTCCGTGCCCTCCGCCGCGCCGACCTCCGCCGCTTCAACGTGGTCATCCTCCCCGATGGCGATCCCGAGGGTTATGCGGCGGTCCTGGGTAAGGGCGGGATCGAGAAACTCAAAACCTGGGTCCAAGACGGCGGGACCCTGATTGCCCAGGGCGGGGGTGCGGTCTTCTGTACCCTCAAAGAAGTTAACTTGACCACGGCTCGGCTCGTCGGCGAGCCGGAGGACGAAAAACCCGGCAAACCTGACCAAAAACCTCTCTCTGTGCCCGGAGCCGCCCTCCGTGCCCGACTGGACCGCGACCACTTCCTGGGCTATGGCTACCCCAGCGACAGCCTAGCCGTGCTGGTCCATGGGGACCGTTTCTTCCTCCCCTCAAAAGAAGGCGCAAATGTCGTCCGTTTCGCCAAAACAGTCCCCGTCATCGCGGGTTTCACTTGGCCCAACAACACCACCCGACTGCTAACTGAGACTAGCTATGTAATTGATGAACCCACCGGACAGGGCCACGTCATCCTCTTCGCCACCCCGCCCAACTACCGCTCCCTCTGGCGCACCACCAACGGCATCTTCCTCAACGCTCTACTCCTGGCCCCCACGCTGTAGTTCCACCCCAGGCGAAAACAAGTACACCAGATTCAGAATGGATAAAGCCCTCCGCCTACGCGCTAAATACCACTTTCACGAATTCAGCTACTCCTGAAAAATGGTTCCTACGGACGCAACAACGGTTCCTACCCCGAGGCCGAAACATGGTAGATGTTCTCGCCACATCCTCAGCTACATACTCATGGCACCGCCCAATCATGTCCGCTAGCCTGGACCTATGCGTACACCAATGATTGAGGTCCAGAAGCTCGGCAAGACCTATCCCGTGGCGGTTAAGGAACCGGGGTTAATGGGAACGTTGCGCCACTTCGTGCGGCGGACGTACCGGATGGTGGAAGCGGTCAGGGACGTTTCTTTCACGATTGAGCCGGGGGAGATGGTGGGATTTTTGGGTCCCAATGGGGCGGGGAAGACGACGACACTCAAGATGCTCACGGGGTTAATCTATCCGTCCACAGGCCGGGTCCGGGTGGCGGGGTTTGAGCCTTTCCAGCGAGAGCGGGCTTTTTTGCAACAGATCACCCTTGTCATGGGCCAGAAGCAACAACTGCTCTGGGACCTACCCGCCCTGGATTCTCTCAAAATCAATGCAGCGGTCTACGGGATTGCTGAAGATGAATACCGCAAACGGGTCGGGGAGTTGACCGAGATGTTGACTTTACAGGACAAACTGACCCAGCCCGTCCGTAAGCTCTCCCTGGGCGAGCGGATGAAAGTTGAACTGTTGGCGGCTCTGTTGCATCGACCCCGTGTGTTGTTTTTGGATGAGCCGACCCTGGGACTGGATGTGAATGCTCAAGTCGCCGTCCGGGATTTCCTGTTGGAATATAACCGTCGGTATCAAGCTACGGTGCTCTTGACTAGTCATTACATGGCGGATATCACGGCTCTCTGTGACCGGGTGTTGCTCATCCACCAAGGAACTTTAATTTATGACGGGAGCCTGGATGGACTTCTAGAACGGTTCTCGCCCTGTCGGGAGGTGAAGTTGGAGTTGGCTCGACTGGAAGACCCGGCGATGTTAGCTAAGTTCGGTACGGTCAAGGGAATAGAGGGCCGGGTGGTGCGCTTCTTGGTTCCCCGTGAAAAGCTAACCACGGTGGTATCTCAGTTGTTGTCGGGGTTGCAGGTGGTGGATTTGACGGTGACGGACCCGCCGATTGAGGAGATTATCGGGGAGTTATTTACCCGTGGGCAGGTGGTGTGATGCTACGTCAAGCTCAGGCCTTACTGTCGGTCTATTACGCCTACATGGTCGAGTACCGGGCGGAGTTGTTGTTGTGGGCCTTGTCGGGCAGTATGCCATTTATCCTGTTGGGAGTCTGGACAGAGGCGGCGCAGGGGGGGAAGTTTGGGTTGGGACCCTTGGACTTTGCCCGTTACTTTATTAGTGTTTTTATGGTGCGGCAGTTCACGGTGGTCTGGGTAGTCTGGGATTTTGAGCGCGAGGTGGTGGAGGGGAAGCTTTCGTCGCGCTTATTACAGCCGATTGACCCGGTATGGCGGCATGTGGCGGCCCATGTCTCGGAACGTTTTGCTCGCTTGCCCTTCGCCTTGGGCTTGGTGGGGTTTTTCTTTCTGCTTTATCCCGAGTCTTGGTGGGTCCCGAGTTGGCAGGGTTTTTTGAGTTTTAGTCTGGTGGCAGTGGCGACGTTTGCGCTGCGGTTTCTGATGCAGTATACATTTGCGTTGCTCGCGTTTTGGACGGAGCGAGCGAGTGCGATTGAGGAGTTTTGGTTATTGTTGTATTTATTTTTGTCAGGGTTGGTGGCTCCCTTGCAGGTGTTCCCGCCTCTGATCCGAGAGATTGCGCTTTGGACTCCGTTTCCCTATCTAGTTCATTTCCCGGCGAGTCTATTGGTCGGGTTGCCCGTGGACTTGGGCCGGGGACTCTTGGTCATGGCGGGCTGGGCGGTAGTTTTTTGGGTGGTGAACCGTTGGCTCTGGCGGCGGGGACTTAAACAGTATTCGGGGA
>NZ_JAAXLT010000143.1 GCF_013285555.1 Candidatus Cyanaurora vandensis
CCCCTACGCCGCCAAGCCTTAGGACCCCGAGTCGACCCCGCTAGTACGACCATCCTTGAGCTTGCACCCCAGTCCACCGAACGACTCCACCTCATGCCAGCCCGTGGTTACCGTTGTCGACTCATCCCCCGGGCTGGCGATTTTACTGCTCGGGCTTACAACCTTGCTCCCAGTGGACCCGACGAACCAACCTATGAACCTGAACCCCTGGCTGATTCCGTGGTAGAGACTCAAGACTTAGTTCTCAAAACGGTTGCTGCCCCGGAAGGTAGCGTGACCGTCCTTGAATTGACCAACCCCGCCGGACTTCCCCTCAACCTCAGCGTTAACTGCAACTGATATTGTTTAGGATGCAATTGTTACCCTAGGCAATCTCATGAGCGACACCTACAACCGCAAAGGTTTTGGTCTCAAGGCTGAAGTTAAACCCCAACTCCAGGCGGCCTACGATTCGGGCCTGATTGCCCAGATCCGCGCCCAAGGCTATACCTATGAGCAAAATGGCATCGTGATTCGGTTGGCGGAGGCATTTGGGTTCTGCTGGGGGGTAGACCGGGCGGTTTCGATGGCCTACGAGACCCGCAAGCATTTCCCGGACCACCGCATCTGGATCACCAACGAGATTATCCACAATCCCCAGGTCAATCGCCATCTAACCGCTATGGGCATTGCTTTCTTGGATGGACCCCAGGGCGAAAAAGATTTTAGTCCGGTTGCCGCTGGTGATGTAGTCATCCTACCGGCATTCGGGGCGAGCATCTCAGAGATGGAACGCTTACGAGCTAAGGGTTGCACGATCGTAGATACCACTTGCCCCTGGGTCTCACGGGTCTGGACGAGAGTTGCCAAATATGAGAAACACGACTTCACTGCAATTATTCACGGCAAATATAACCACGAAGAGACCGTCGCCACCGCCTCCCGTGCCAACTGCTACCTAATCGTGCTGAACCTAGCGGAAGCCCAGTGGGTCTGTGACTATATCCTCCACGGCGGGGACCCCAGCGAGTTCCGTCAAAAATTCCCCCAAGCCGCCGCCCCCGACTTTGACCCAGACCGCCATCTCATTCGGGTCGGAGTCGCCAACCAAACCACCATGCTTAAGGGCGAGACCGAGCGGATTGGGAAACTCTTCGAGCAGACTATGCTCCAAAAGTACGGACCCGCTGCGTTAGAAGAACACTTCTCCAGCCCCGGCGACACGATCTGTGATGCCACCCAGGAACGGCAAGACGCGATGCTCCAACTGGTCGAGGAGCCCCTAGACCGGATGGTCGTCATTGGCGGCTTCAACTCCTCTAACACCACCCACCTCCAGGAAATTGCCATTGAGCGGGGATTAGTGTCCTATCACATTGATGGCCCAGACTGCCTAGATATCAACAACACCCTCTATCACAAACCCCTAGGTCAAACTGAGCGCGTCCGAGTCAGCCCCTGGCTCCCCAACCCGCCCTTACGGATCGGTGTGACCGCCGGAGCCTCCACCCCCGACCGAGTCGTGAGTCAAGTGATCGAAAAAATTCTCCAGACAGCGGAGCAAATCATATGAGGCACAAGAGCCCCTCCGCCCCATACCCTGACGGGACCAGGCTAGTGGAGAACCAAGGCAGAAGAACTCCCTCCTAGCTCCCCTTAAAAAGGGGGACTTAGGGGGATCTCTGCCGCTGTTGAAAGCAAAGCGAATAAGTAACCTCCCGCGCCAAACCCCCACCGCCAAGGAAAAACTCAGTCGTAAACCAGGGGAACAGAGATCGCCTTACCCACCCGAGGCCGCTCCTTAGTTTTATCGAGATAACTCCGCACTTGGTCCGCAACCGCCCATTCATCGAGAACATAGGCCACCCGTTCCAGATGGGCCATGTATTGCTCCTCCGTCATGGCAAAAGAAGCCTGCCCCAGATACCGCCACATCACCTGAAAATAACGCCGGTCCCCCCGGCGCAAGAACTGTACATCGTAGGGATAACCCCACTTCATCTCCAAAATCTGTCGTAATTCCGGTCCAGTCATGGCCTAAAGTTTACACTTCTTCACGATACTAGGAGAACGGGCGTTCTGTTTTCTCGTTAAGATGTGTATGCAAAGTTTTTTAACAAGTCTCGCAGTTGGGGCACGTCATGTCTGAGACCGTTGAAGCTATCCCTCAGAGTCGTCGTCAGTTTTTGAGCCTATTGACCACAGGGGCAATCACCGGAGCGACCGTCGGGGCTTTGTACCCTGTAATTGCTTATTTCATTCCACCAAGTGACGGGGACGGGACGGGCGGGATTGCCGCTCGGGACCGTGCGGGGAAGGATTTCTCTGTGACGGAGTTGCTGGCAAAAGAACCCGCTGGCGGACGCGTCCTCTCCCAGGGGCTTTCGCTGGCAGCCGGGAACGCAACTTATATCGTCATTGATGAGAACAAACAGGTCGCGAAGTATGGCCTCAACGCCGTCTGTCCCCATTTGGGCTGTGTTGTACCCTGGGATACAGGCTTGGGCAAATTCAAATGCCCCTGCCACGGCTCGGCCTATGCCACGGATGGCGGTCTACTCAACGGTCCCTCGCCCTACCCAATGCCCCTGGTCAAGGCGGAAGTGAAGGACGATAAAGTTCTCTTCACCCCTTGGACCGAGAACGATTTTCGCAAGACCGAACTGTACAGCAACCCCGAACCCTGGTGGGTTTAAACCGTAGTTAGGACGACCATGAAAAAGACCTTTTTTGCCTTGACGGGTATTCTTTGGCTAGCGACGACTGCCGCCCAAGCCTTCCCCCAGTACGCCGCTCAGTATGAGGAAGCTCGTGAGTCCTCGGGCCGGATTGCCTGTGCTAACTGTCACCTGGGTTATGCGGAAGCTGAAGCGGAGTTCCCGCAGTCCGTCATGCCCGGTCAGGTCTTTGAGGTAGAGGTCAAAATTCCTTACGATATCAAGGCTCAACAGGTCGTGGGTTACGCCAACGAGCAAGGGGAATACCGAGCAACGATGCAGGCCGGGGCTTACCTAGAGTTACCCAAGGGCTTCCGGGTCGCCAAGCCCGAGGAGTTATCCGCCGAGCAGAAGGCCAAAGTAGACTCTGGGGAATGGGCCGCCGCCACCCCCCTTGATGAACTCGCCGAAGAACCACGCAAAGAAATCCGCCCTAACATCATCGTGGTGGGTCCGGTGGATGCGGAGACCGTGGGCAAGGCCAACAACGTCTTGGTCATCCCGGTCAAAGCCCCCGACCCCGGTGTAGACAAGAACATCTACTTCGGTAAGTACAGCGTCTACATCGGCGGCAACCGGGGCCGGGGCCAAGTCTATCCCGATGGCACGGCGAGCAATAACGCCCAATACAACGCAACCTCAGCCGGGACCATCACCAAGATCACCCCGAACGTACCCATCACCATGGGCGAACAGAGTTACGACAAGGGTACCCTCATCACCTTGAAGACCGCCAAGGGCGACCTAGAAGTCAAAATCCCGCCCGGACCCGAACTTCAAGTGAAAGTAGGCGACACTGTGACCTCCGGTCAGGCCCTCACCAACGACCCTAACGTGGTAGGTGGTGGTTTTGGTCAAGCGGAGAAAGATATCGTTCTCCAGGACCCCCAACGCGTCGTTTGGTTGCTTGTCACCCTAGCTGTAGCCTTTGCTTGCCAAGTGCTACTGGTCCTCAAAAAGAAACAAGTCGAAAAAGTCCAAGCCTATGAAGCGCAACAGCAGGGCTTAAGCTGACCTGATTCAAAGGACTAACTTCATGATCCATGCCTACGCTGCACACAAACCGGGTCAAGCCTTACAACCCTTCGACTACGAGCCCGGTCCTCTGGGGGATGCGGATGTAGAAATTGAAGTGGAGTACTGCGGTATCTGCCACAGTGACCTGAGTATGTTGAACAACGACTGGGGGGTATCCCAATATCCCTTAATTCCCGGTCATGAGGTGGTCGGGACTATTGCCGCTATCGGTCGGTCAGTCCATCATCTGAAGCTGGGTCAGCGCGTCGGGTTGGGTTGGTACTCAAGCTCCTGCATGGTCTGTGAATGGTGTATGTCCGGCAGCCACAACCTCTGTCTGACCGCCGAGGGCACGATTGTGGGCCGGTATGGTGGGTTTGCCGATAAAGTGCGTGCTCACCAAAACTGGGTCATACCCCTGCCTGAAGGTCTCAATCCAGCAACCGCTGGACCGCTCTTTTGTGGCGGGATTACGGTCTTCAACCCCTTGGTCCAACTAGACATCAAGCCCACAGACCGGGTAGGCGTGGTCGGGATTGGTGGGTTGGGTCATATGGCCTTGCGCTTCTTGCAAGCTTGGGGTTGTGATGTTACCGCTTTCTCCAGTAGTGCGGATAAAGAGGCAGAGGCCCGCGAACTGGGGGCTAGTCACTTCATTAACTCCCGTGACCCCGCCAGTCTCAAAGCGGTGGCAAATTCCTTTGACTTGATTCTCTCAACGGTGAATGCTGACCTAGACTGGGCGACCTATGTGGCGGCGTTGCGTCCGAAAGGTCGGCTCCACCTCGTCGGGGCGGCTCCCAGTCCGGTGTCATTACCGATCTTCCCGATGCTCCTGGGTCAGAAATCGCTCTCCGGTAGTCCCCTGGGGAGTCCGGCGACCACCGCCCAGATGCTCGATTTCGCTGCTCGTCATCAAGTGGAACCGATTACCGAGACTTTTGCTTTTAGCCAGATCAATGAAGCCCTTGACCGTCTGCGTAGTGGTAAGGCCCGGTACCGGGTCGTCCTCAAGCATTAACTAGGCCACAGTAAAGCCTGACGTCCGCTATCTTAATAGAAAATGCGGCGGGGGACTGGTGGCGACAAGTCGAGTTCTAATTTTGTTCGCGCATCCGGCTCTAGAGAAATCGCGGGTCAATCGGCAATTGTTCCAGGCAGTCCAGGGTTTAGTGTCCGTCACAGTCCATGACCTTTATCAGGCTTACCCCACCTTTCATATCAATATCCGGACTGAACAGCAGCTACTCCTGGACCACGACGTGGTGGTATTCCAACATCCTTTTTATTGGTATAGCAGTCCGGCTCTTCTGAAAGAGTGGCAGGATACGGTGTTGGAGTATGGTTTCGCCTATGGACATCAGGGAACAGCCCTGCATGGGAAGAAATTCCTCAGTGCGATCACCACGGGCGGCGGCGAACAAGCCTATGGGCGCGGGGGCCACAACCATTTCACGATCCGCGAGTTTCTCGTGACCTTTGAACAGACGGCTCGACTCTGTGGCATGGAATATCTCCCGCCGTTTGTGGTGCAGGGCGTCCATCAGTTAACCCAAGCGCAGATTGCTGACCACGCTGACCATTACCGTGAGACCATCTTGGCTCTACGGGACCAACCGCAACGCAACTACCAACCCGAGACACTGCACCATGGATAATCTATTTTTTCAGGCCTTTATTTACCTGTTAGCGGCGGTCCTGACGGTGCCCGTGGCGCAACGGTTGGGGCTCGGCTCGGTGTTGGGCTATCTATTGGCGGGGGTGGCGATTGGTCCCTTTGGCCTCCAGTTAGTCGGGCAAGAGGGCGAGGATGTCATGCACTTCGCGGAATTCGGCGTGGTCATGATGCTGTTTTTGGTCGGTCTAGAGCTACAGCCGTCGTTGTTGTGGCGGTTGCGGGTGCCGATTTTGGGACTGGGCGGTTTACAAGTCGTGGGAACCGCGCTGGCGGTGGGGGGAATCGGGCTTCTGCTGGGGATGTCTTGGCAGGTAGCGTTGGCGGTGGGGTTGATTTTTGCTATGTCCTCGACGGCGATTGTGCTCCAGACCTTGAATGAGAAGGGTTTATTGAAAACGGAAGCGGGGCAGTCTTCTTTTTCGGTGTTGCTCTTCCAGGACATTGCGGTGATTCCCATTTTGGCTCTCTTGCCACTCCTAGCTAGCGAAAAAAGTCTGGCTGAGACGACGGGTCTCCCCTGGCAGCAAACGTTGCTAGTGATTGGGCTGGTGGGCGGGATTGTGTTGGCGGGACGGTTCTTGATGCGCCCGGTCTTCCGGTTCATTGCCAGTACGGGACTACGGGAGATGTTTACGGCAACAGCTCTGCTTTTGGTGATCGGGGTGGCTCTGGCGGTGCAGGCGGTGGACCTCTCGCCCGCCTTGGGGACTTTTGTGGCGGGGGTAGTGCTGGCGGATAGTGAGTACCGCCACGAGTTAGAGAGTGATATTGAGCCGTTTAAGGGGTTGTTGTTAGGGTTGTTTTTTATTGCGGTGGGAGCGGGGATTAACTTTGCCCTGTTCTTTCGGGAGCCATTTTTAATTTTGGGGCTGGTGATCGGCTTAGTCGTCGTGAAGTTTAGTTTGTTATTGGGGCTGGGGCGGTTTTTTAAGTTGGAATGGTCCGCTAGTTTACTATTTGCTTTTGCCCTGGCGCAGGGGGGAGAGTTTGCTTTTGTCCTCTTCTCCTTTGCGACCCAAAACAACATTCTCACGACCGAGGTTGCGGAACCGCTCATCGTTGTTGTCGCGCTCTCGATGGTGTTTACGCCTCTGTTGATGATTGTGTACGAGCGATTTGTACAACCACGTTTCACTAATTGGTCGGAGGAACGGGAGACGGATGAGATTGACGAAAAAGAGAACCCGGTAATTATTGCTGGCTTTGGACGGTTTGGGCAAATTGTGGGGCGGATGTTGATTGCCAACGGTTGCCGGGTGACGGTTTTGGACATTAACTCTAATCAGATTGATATGCTCCGCCGCTTTGGGTTCAAGTTGTTTTACGGGGATGCCTCGCGGTTGGATCTACTCCATGCGGCGGGGGCGAATCAAGCTAAACTTTTTGTAGTTGCGGTGGATGACCGAGAGAAGTCTATCGCCATTATTGATTTAGTTCAGAAACATTTTCCTCACCTTAAAATTTTGGCACGGGCGATTGATCGTCAACACGCCTACGAGATGATTAACCGCAAAGTAGAAGTCATTGAGCGGGAAACTTTTGGTTCAGCCTTGGAACTCGGGGTGGAGGCTCTACAACTTTTGGGGGTCCGCGCCTATCGTGCCCGTCGGGTGGCTCAGTTATTTAAAGTCAACGACGAACATCTCCTTCATGAGATGGCAAAACTTGAAGGGGATGAAAAAACCATCGCCGCTCGTTCTCGTCAAAACCGAGAGGAGTTGGAACGGCTCCTCCAAGCCGATGACCAAGAATCAGGCCACGAGATTGACCGAGCCTGGGATGTCACGAATTTAATCAAGAATGAGTCTACCTAGCCATGCTCACCCGGCGGTCGAGTTCAGATTAGAGTAGAAGCTAACCTGAGGGCGTTGTTTTGACTCTCACCCGCGAACAGGTCCTCTTTACCCTGGCTACCACTGCCCTTGTCCTGATTGTGGTGGCCCAAACCTGGAGTTGGCTGACCGGGACCGCCTCAGTTCCCACTTGGCGATGGGACATACCAGCTTTGGGGATGGGTGTGGCTTTGGGCTTGGGGTTGAATGGTTTGGGCCTGTTGACCTATTACCTCTGGCCGGGGTTTCAAGAGGCTACAGCAGCTTATTTAACGTTGGTTCTCCGGCCTTTACGGGTCGGGGATATTCTCTGGTTGGGGTTGTTACCGGGCCTGAGTGAAGAGTTTTTGTTCCGGGGGGTGGCTCTGGATAGTCTGGGCTTGGTGGGAAGTAGTCTACTGTTTGGGGGCTTGCACCTTTTGGAGCTACGGCACTGGCCCTACGCGCTCTGGGCTGCCGTGGTCGGTTTCGTCCTGGGACTAGCGATGGTCGGTTCAGGAAACCTCTTGGTCCCGGTGGTCGCCCACATCGTCAACAACTGGCTGGCGGGGCTTTTTTGGTACCGGAGGGCACAGTGATCTTTGCGGTAGCCGGTACGTTGACTCAGGTAATGAGTGAAGGGTTGGTCCTGGAGACTGCCGGGGGGGTCAGTTATCAAATCCATGTCCACAAACGGCTGACCCTACCCGCCGTGGGCGATGCTTACAAACTCTGGACCTACTTAGTAGTACGCGAAGACCAGCAGACGCTTTATGGTTTCAGTGATCTAGGCGAACGGGAAGTCTTCGGGCATCTGCTCAGTGTGAGCGGGGTCGGTCCCCGTCTGGCCTTGGCTCTTCTGGAAACCCTGGGAGCCGCTGAATTGGTTCAAGCAGTGCTAAAAGACAATAGCCGCGTCCTCGCCCTGACCAGCGGCGTTGGCCCCAAAACCGCCCAACGCATCGTTTTGGACCTCAAGGGCCGTCTGGAGAAATGGCAGGAGCGCACCGGGGGCGTGATGACCGCCGCCAGTCCCGTCGCCAATGAGGAAGTCTACCTCGCCCTCAGTGCCCTAGGCTTCACCGCCCAACAGGTCAACCAAGCCCTGACCCAGGTTAGACTGGAGCCCCAAGCCCCGACGGAGCAATGGATTCGCGCCTGTATTCAATTCCTGAGTCGGGAATAGGCAGGGACTAAGGCAGGAACAGGGTTAAGTAATTCTACATCAGTCACACTCAGCCAGAGGGTCGTCACCGCCGAGGTCCGTAACTCGACTTGGACTTGACCTGCTCGAAGCGCGACCGTTTCCACGGGGAAAACACTGTTCACGGTGCAGCGGGGGAACTGAGGGAAGTGTTCGGCGCGGGGCTTAGCGAAGAAGGTCGGGGACTGGGGCATGGCGTTTCATTATTCTGTCCGTGTTTATACTAGCGGCAATCCTGGGACCAGCCGATAAAGTTTCCCTAAAGATACGTGAATTCACGGGATTCCCCCTAGGGGGAGAGGTGGACATAAGCCGGGTTCTGTTCACCCTAGCCCAAAGGCCGGGGGGAGCGTCATCTATCTGGGACGTTGGTTGCCCAACGCCTCAAGCGGCTAGTGGAGGACGGCAACGAGCAGCCATCAGTCCTCACGCCTTGCTCCTGGGCGGGGTTTACCGAGCCAGTACCTCTCGATACTGCTGGTGCGCTCTTACCGCACCTTTGCACCCTTACCCATGGTCCAAGACCAGGGGCGGTATCTTTCTGTGGCACTATCCTCACGCTCACGCGCACTGGGCGTTACCCAGCAGCCCTGCGCGTTGGGGAGCCCGGACTTTCCTCAGGGCCTTAGCCCCGCGACACTCTCGCCACCTCTGTTGGTTATTGTTGCACCCTACCGGGTGCGCCGCCAGCCTAGGACGACTGGGGTTCTCGTTTACAATGGAAGGACTAGAACTGCTGGAGTACAGGATGATCACTGTCACCGATACCGCGCTCGACCAGTTTCGTCGGTTACGCCGCAAAAAAAATGACGAAGAACTGATGTTACGGTTGGGGGTCAAAAATGCAGGCTGCGCCGGGATGTCCTACGACATTAAGCCCGAGCGGACGATTGGCACGACGGACCAAGTCTATGAATATGGGGATGTCAAGGTGTTGGTAGATACTGCCAGTCTTACCTATCTGGATGACTTGACCCTGGATTATTCGGCGGACTTAATGGGCGGCGGATTTCGCTTCCGTAACCCAAATGCCACCCATACTTGCGGCTGTGGGTCTTCTTTTTCCACCACGCCCCCGGCGCCCTAGGTCTGTGATGGCGACAGTCCTATGACGACGACATCCCTGGAAGTCACGGTCCACCGTCGCCTTAAAGAACTATCGCGCCGGCTGCCCCAAGCTCTCCCTTGGCCCCACCAGCTAACGATGGCCCGACTGGTGGCCCGGAGTCTAACCACAGGCCGTAGCGCGTTAATTCAAGTCGCCAGTCAACCCGAATACCGTTTGAGTTATTTACTTCCGGCCCTATCCTGGCCCCAGCCTTTAGTCCTAGCCCTGACCCCGACGGTCCAAGCTCAACTCCAGCAGCAAGACTTGCCCTTGGTCGAGAACTGGGAAAAACCCCTACTTTTCGTCGAACAGTGGCCCCAACCTGATTGGGCCGGGGTGTTAGTGGTGGACCCGGTGGTGCTGCTTAGGGACTTTTTTCGGAGGACGATGACCGTGCCCAAGGGCGTTCCTATTGTTTTTGACCAGACTCAGCACTTAGAAGCTTGGGTGGAGACAGCCTTGGGGGTACGGGTGGAGCCGGCGGACTGGCAGCGGTTACGGTTGAGCTTGCCCCCAGCCCAGGCTGAGCAGGTTCTTCATCAAGTGACGGAACTGGCCCACTATTTACTCACCAATCCCAATCCGACCCAGAGCGTTCCCCAGGACCTGCGCCGTACCCTGGGTGGACTCCTACAAGCAATCCAGCCGACGCTAGAGCCTTGGACGCGGTTCACTGAACATTTAGTCACCGATTGGCCCCTCTGGAGTGCGGTCCACCACCAGAGCGCAAGTTTCACCCTCTACCTCTCGCCGGTCCCAGTGGCGGCAGCCTTAGCCCCGCTCTGGTCTCAGCACCCCGTCATCTTGATTGGCGAGGGACTCGACAGTCAAAAACAGGCCCCGGCTTTCCGTTATCGGCTGGGTTTGGGCGAGATGACGACGGTTCAGTTTGCTCCAGACCGCCATGAAGAAGAGGTGAGTCTATATCTGCCGGACCTGCCGGAGACGAACCATCCGCATTTCGTTGCCCGCATCCTGCCCTTACTCGGTCAATTGGTCCTGACGAGTCCCGGCCCGGTGGTGGTTCTGGTGGATTCCTATGCCCTGCGGCGGCAGTTGGGGACCTATCTGGCGGCGCAGTTTGGTTCACGGGTGGGGGTGGGGCGGGTGCCGACGGGAGCGCGGCCCGTGGTCGTGGCGGACTGGGATTTTTGGGAACAGGGTCCGGGCCTCGACCCGGCTACCCTAGTCCTGGTCAACTTACCCTTCCCGGCTTGGGACCAACCCCTCGTGCAAGCGCGTATCCATGCCCTCAAACAGGAAGGCCGGGACTGGTTCCGCGAATATCTCCTCCCGGTCGCTCTCGGGCGGTTGCAGCGGGGGGTAAATCCGGTGCGGCGGACGAAGGGGTTGGTGGCATTACTTGATAACCGGGTCTCATGGCGCAGTTATGGCGCGGTTTTACTAGAGGGTCTAGCTCCAGCCCGTCGGCTCTACACGCTGGACAAGGTGGACTGAGCCAAAAACCGCTCCACCAGCACGACTGCCACCACATCGTCGTAGGGCGTGGGTACAACTCGCAGACTCCGGGGTAGCCAGCCCTGCCACCGGGCTGGATAAAAATCCCAATAGCGCAAGCGGGCCTCCTGGGAACTGTATCGCTCGTCTACCAGATGTATGGGTAGCTCCGGGAACTCAGTCTGGAGTCGTACTTGCCAGGACCGGCTCCCAGTCTGGTTACCGAGGACTAGCCCTGCCATGCCAAATTCCCGGACCGCCTGAGTAACCCAGGGTAGGGCCTCAGCCATCGGGACCACCGCCCGCACCAAGACCTGCCCCGCCCGCACCGCCGCTAGCCCACATTTCACCGTCCCTGGGTCAAAACCGAGGTAGCACGGCATTAGGAAGTCGCTAACCCCAGCACATCCAGCATAAAAGCGTACTCAAAAGCCACTTCTTTAATCCGTTCGTAACGGCCTGAAGCCCCGCCGTGACCCGCGCCCAGGTTGGTCTTGAGAAGAATGCGGTTCTGGTCGGTTTTCAAAGCTCGCAGTTTAGCAGTCCACTTGGCGGGCTCCCAGTAGCTCACGCGGGGATCGTTGAGTCCGGCGGTGACGAGGAGGTTGGGATAGGCTTTGGACTCAAGGTTGTCGTAGGGCGAGTAGGAGGCCATGTAGTCAAAGAAAACTGGGTCATTGGGGTCGCCCCACTCGTCGTACTCAATCACCGTCAGGGGCAGCGTACTGTCCATCATCGTGTTGACCACATCCACGAAGGGCACTTGGGCAATCACCGCCTTAAAGAGGTCCGGGCGCAGGTTCATCACCCCCCCCATCAACAAGCCCCCGGCACTACCCCCCGCAATAACTAACTGCTCCGGGTTGGTGTAGCCCGTCTGAATCAGATGTTCGGCACAGGCGATAAAGTCAGTGAAGGTATTTTTTTTGTTGAGGAACTTGCCGTCCTCATACCAAGCCCGTCCCAGGTCCTCGCCCCCCCGGATGTGGGCAATGGCAAACACTAGCCCCCGGTCCAGGATGCTGATGCGTTGGGAGGAGAACTGGGGTTCGATATTGATGCCATAGGAACCGTAGCCGTAGAGATAAAGAGGGTTCTTACCGTCCAGAACTAACCCCTTTTTGTACACCAACGAAATTGGAACTAGAGTCCCGTCGGGCGCGGTGGCCTGGAGTCGTTCAGACTGGTACTGGTCCGGGTCGTAGCCGCCTAAGACTTCCGTTTGTTTCTTGAGTTCGCGCTCCCCCGTGGTCATGTCGTAATCAAAAACCGTGTTAGGGGTGATGAGAGAAGTATAACTAAAGCGCAAAACCGTAGACTTAAAGTCAGGATTACTCCCGCCCGACAAAGTGTATACAGGTTCTTCAAAAGGAACTGCCCGGAACTCCTGACGCGCCAAGTCCAAAATCCGCAGCCGTGGTAAGCCCTGCTCCCGCTCAAACACGGCAAAATACTCAGCAAAGACATCAATTCCTTCAAACTTAACTTCAGGCCGATGGGGAATCACATCTTGCCAGTATTCCCGGCCCGGTTGAGTGACGGTGGTGCGGACCAGTTTAAAGTTTTGGGCTTGGTCGTTGGTGACGATGTAAAAATAACCCTCATGGTGTTCTGCTCCATACTCCAACCCCTTGATACGCGGCTGCATCACCTGAAAAGCTTCAGTGGGCGTGTCGGCATTCAAGTAGTAAATTTCATTGGTAATTTTACTGCTTAGGCTCAACAAGAGATAGGCCCGGTCCTTGGTCTGGTCCACACCCAGATAATAGGCTTCATCAGGTTCATGGTAGATCAATACATCATTTTTAAAGTCGGTACCCAGACGATGACGATACAACTGGAAGGGCCGCATGGCTGGGTCAAGGATGGTATAAAAAATCGTGGCGTTATCATTAGCCCAAGCCACCGAAGTATAGATATTGGGGATTTGCGCGAGGATCGCCTCGGTCGCTAGGTTTTTGACAAAAAGAGTATAGGTCTCACCCCCGGTTAGGTCTGTGGCGTAGGCTAATAACTGATGGTCCGGGCTGATTTCAAAGGTACCCAAACTGAAGTAGGCATGACCGAGAGCTAACAGGTTTTGGTCGAGGAGGACTTGCTCAGGCGCGTCTAGGCTCTCTTTTTTGCGGCAGTGAATGGGATAGGCTTGGCCCGCTTCAGTACGGGTGTAGTAGTAATACCCTTCTAGCCAAACGGGTACCGAGAGGTCCGTCTCCTTGATTCGCCCCAAAATTTCTTGGTAGAGCGTGGCTTGAAGCTGGGCCGTGGGGACCATTACCTGCTCAGTGTAGGCATTCTCGGCCTCCAGGTAAGCCAGCACCTCTGGATTTTCGCGCTCCCGTAGCCAAGCGTAGTTATCTAGGTAGGTCTGCCCGTGATAGATCTGGCTCTGGGGAATGGTCTTGGCTTGGGGCGGCAAGGGTGGGGTGGTCATAGGACGGGTAAGTACACTAGACCAATTTTACCTCTCCAGGCTGACAACTCCCACCCCTGCCTACAGTTCTGACCGTGAGCTGTGGTCTATGCGTCTTCAAAACACAAAAAAGCTACGCCTAAACATGCAATCTGTCCGACTGATGCGATGATTACTTGCTTGACGAGTAAGCTACTTTGGCAGCTTGGGTCCTACGAAGTCGAGTTTTTGCTTGCTACAGTTTTACCCAGGCGAGTCATGAAGGAATCCTGATTAACTTTGGCTTTACCAAAGTTAATCAGGTGATAGGAATAACACTAGAGGAAGGGAAGCGTAACTCAGGACTTACGCAGAGCAAGAGGAGTGGGTCGGATAGCGGAGCCGTGACCTGCCCCTTAGCCGATGAGCCTTATTAAACTCGACGACTGCCAATACCGGTTAACTGCCCAGCTCAACTAGACCCTGACCTATGTAGCGGACCATCTCCAGACGTTTAGGCACGATACCCTTCACCGCTATCTCAGCCATGAACCGATGACCCCGCACTTACGCTGGGATAAGGTCAAACACGTTATTTAGCCTTGTGAGCAAGCCTACCTTAGCTTTGATGTACCGTCTTAGAGAAGCGCGATGCGACCTCGATTGAACTCACCCGCCGACCGGATCGTGGTAGTGCCCATGGGGTTATCCGACGTTGGCAAGTGGCGGAGTTTCACGGCGAAATCAAACCCCTGACGGGGCTTGAGGCGTGTCAGTGTCGCAAGGAGCGTAGGCAAGGTAAAACCCTGTCGGCGGTGCGCGGCTGGTGTGGGTAGGCCTTAAAGAGGTCGCCTGGTACAGGCCAGACCATCTATCAACTCCAGCAGGGGCTGCGCTCTGGGTGGTTGATGCAGCAACTGAAGCACCCGGCTAGGCCGATGGCTCTTGCGTAAGTCCTGAACTTATAAATCCCCCTTTTTAAGGGGGGCTAGGGAGGATCTCTTGGAGCTAGAGAACCGCTGCGAAAAAGTGGTCCATGGCCCGTTCTGCTAGCGCGGCAATCGTCAACGAAGGGTTAGTGCAACCTGTAGAGCCGGGGATCAGGGCACCATCTACCACGTAGAGTCCAGAGTAATTTTTGACCTGCCCATAGGTATCGCATACTTTATCCATGACCGCCCCGCCTAAGGGATGACCCGTCGTCGTCGCCCCCGTACTCGTCCCCACCGTACTACCCTTGAGCAGACCCGCCGTGTACCGCGTGGCCTGAAGGAGGGATTGGTTAGCAGTAGTGGGCCAATTTAAACGTACCGAGTCGGTCCGCGCCTGATAGGTAAACTCCCCCTGCGCTGGCGTTATCCCCAGACCCAAGTAATAGAGCGTCCCCTCGGCAATGTTGTAGGAAGGGAAGTTCTCCAGGACGACGGGACCGTAGGGATTATCGAAGTGTTCGACGACGGCTGAGGCTGGCCCGCCTTGACGACCATTGGTAGGCCCACTGAGACCACTCTGGAAGGTCTGTGTATTACCGTTGGTGCCCCAACTTGTCCCTACCGTGGAAGACAGACGCGGCAAGGTCCCCTTAGCGCGGGCTTTAACCAGTAGTTCACTCGTCCCTAGGGAACCCGCTGCCAAAAATAGGTAGCGACAGGAATAGGACTGCTCAGCGACGACCACGCCCCCTTCATCAATTAGGTTACAGAAGACCCGGTACCCCGTCCCCCCCGCTAATTCCTCTAGGCCCGTGACAACCGTCAGGGGTTGAATCGTGACGTGACCCGTACTACTGGCTTGGGCGAGGTAGTTTTTGTCAAGGCTCTTTTTAGCCCCACTATTGTTGCCGTACCAGACTTCGCCGAGGATGGTCGAACCGGGCTTGGACCCGGCAATCTCCTGACGGACGATGTTCCAATCTATATTCAGATCCACCAACTTATTAGGGAGACCCGCCGCCTGAGCCATCGCCATAAAAGTCCGAGTTTGTTGATAGTAACTCGTTGCTAAGATATCTTCAGGAACAGGCGCGGGTTGTAGAACAGCACGGACCCTGGGGTAGTAAATATCCGCCATCTCATTGTAATCAACCGTACTGGGGAAGATTTGTGAGAATAGCGTCCGGGTCGGTTGATAAGTGACAGCGTTATAGACCAGAGAACCACCCCCCACCCCGGCCCCCCG
>NZ_JAAXLT010000144.1 GCF_013285555.1 Candidatus Cyanaurora vandensis
CGCTGCTGCTGGCGAGTCATCGTCAACGGTAAATGCTGTCTGTGAGCCAGTAACCGCAAGGGAATCACCGCTCCTTTAGGTCGGGGAGCATGTCAATACTCTTTCCATATTGTCGTCTCTGTACCCGGCGGAACTTTCCGGGACGCTTGCAGCCATAAGAAGGCCCCTCCGCCCCACTCGTGGGGGACCAAGGCAGAAGAGGTATTGACACTCCCCACGGCTAAAGCCGGGGGATAGCTGGGCGGTACCGCCCAGCTCTTGGTTCCACGCGTCAGCTTGCAACATCGGATTGTGCCTCTGTCGTAGGGGCTATGCTCTCCCCAAGCGTTGACATTTCCCAGTGCCCCTGGGTACGACTTCAATCCTGCTGCCAAGATATGCAAGGCTGCATTGTGGTCACGGTCTAGTACACAGCCACACTGACAGTAGTTTGAGCTTACCTATCCCAAACCCATCCGTTAACGTTAAAAATCTGCGTTCATCGGAAAGTTTTCATCCGGTAGTTTTATACTCAACGGAGCGGTTATCTTTCTGAAACTTAGGATAGCCTTTCTTGCCCACAATGTTCTTTTTACAGTTGTCAAAGAACTTAGAGACTGCCGACCATGCTCGTTCTGCTGCGGATTGTCTTGCCATAGAATTAAGTTTTCCGGCCCATGCAAACTCTTTTACTAGGATTGCACATTGTTTGTTAAGGTCATACTTAGTAGCACCCTTAGTATCTATCCAGTAGTGCAAGGCTTTATTGCGGATGAATTGGAAAGAGCGGATCGCCTCATCAATTAAGGCAAACTGCTTAGGGGCGGCGACTAACTTTGACTCAAGAACTAACATACTACTATTATAGTTTATTTAAGCTGAAAGTTGTCGCTTAGATATCCTATGCGCCATTGGTTGATACGGCTTATATCCCCATAGCTAAAGCTAGGGGTTTTACGCCGCTCTTGATAAAGCAAAAGGCAGGAGAGACCATTGTTCCTACTCCTCTACCCCACCACGTGGGGGCGGCGATCCACTGGGGACATACTGCGCTTGGACTGACCCATGACCCAACTATCGAATCCTCGGTCGTGGACACCATCGTTACCGAAGATGACATCCCTGTGGATAATCTCCCCTCCGAAAAACAGCAACGCCTTCTCAGAACAGATGGAACAGCAGTTAAGGTCTAGGGCTTGAGCCCTTGAGCTAATACCCAAGGGAAGCGGACATCGTGAATTAACTTAGTTTTTCGCGCCCATGGGGTTCCAATAACTCGGCTAAGTCCGGGCCAGCGGGGATGATACCGCCGGGATTGAGCGGGAAGAGATTACCGTAATAGTCACGCTTAATCTGGGTTAAATCGCAGGTACTGGCAACCCCAGGCAGTTGATAGAGGTCACGCAGATAAGCTCCGAGATGTAGATAGTCCCGGATGCGACGTAAATTGCACTTAAATAAGCCATGGTAAACAACATCAAACCGAAACAATGTCGTAAATAGACGAATATCTGCCAACGTCACCCAGTTCCCACACAGGTAACGGTTAGTAGCAAGTACCCCATCCAGTTCATCCAAAGTAGAGAACAATTCTGTAACCGCAACATCATAGGCGGACTGGGTTTGAGCAAAGCCACAGCGATAAACCCCATTATTTACTGTGTGATAGATTTTTTCATTCCAACAATCAATCTCTGGACGGAGGGAAATAGGATAGTAGTCGCGTTCGGGATACTTTGCTAATTCATTGAACTGGTCATTGAGCAGCACGATAATCTCAGCACTCTCATTGTTAACGATAGATTTGGTCTCACTATCCCAGAGAACCGGGACCGTAGCGCGTCCACCGTAGCCCGGTTGTGCGAGGGCATAGAGTTGGGACAGGGCGTGACAGCCCTCCTTGGGTTGGTCAAATACCCAGCCGCCCTCTGTCGGGGAGGGTTGGACGATAACGATCGGTACAGCCGCTTCGAGTCCTTTCAGTACCCGGATCAACAGCGTCCGGTGTGCCCAAGGACAGCCCATGCCGACTAATAGTTGATAGCGTCCCTTAGCGGAAGGATACTCACGAGTCCCGATCCGGTGATGAAACTGACTGGTTGGACGCACATACCCGCCAGAAGTACTGCGGGGGGCCAGCTTGGACATCATCAGGTGCCAGAGTCCGCTCCAGACCAATTGCCCAAGCCCAATCAAAAATTTGGGCGGGAGGGTGGAGCGGCCTAGGGGCGGAGATTCCGGGGACATGACAGCCCTAGCCTACCTCGTCGGCACGGGCGGGCGGAGTCGTTGGGTCGAGATGTTGGAGTAAGGCGTAGGACTGCATCCCCTGGAGGACCGCGAGTTCCTGGAGAGCCAGGGTGAGTTTCTGGTGGGCTTCCGGGCTGAGGGAGGGTTCGATACCCCGGAGCAGGCCCGTCACCCAATCACCTTGCGCCTGGATCTCACTGGCGTCAATCTGTCCATCCGCCATCGCCCGCTGCCAACTCTCCATCCGCTCGACAAAGCGCACGGCATAGATTTCGCCACTGGCCTCGTCAAACCAGCGTTCCGGCACGGCTGGGTTCGTCGCCACCTTTGTGGTAGGCGCATCACTAAGGACTTCGGAACCCGTGGGTAGAGCCGCCCCAATCACATCCCACAATTGCTTATCCAACTGGTACTGCTGCCAAGTCCCCCAAGCCGCCGTCAGGACCAAGGGCAAAAAGAACAGTAACCCAAGCCCCGCCGTAATCGCTTTATCACCCCAAGCCCCGGCCCCGAGTTCAACTTCCAACCGTTCGTCACTAAGGGGCCGGATGTGGACGGTAATCGCAGCAGCAAAGCCAATCGCCACCCGCCACAGGTCATCGCGGTAGCCCTGGACCAGTAAGCGTCCGTCCGGGGTCTCAAAGAACTGGGTCTCATAGTCCTGGTCCACAAACCACTGGCGGACCCGTTGGCCCAAGTCTTCGGCACTCAAACCGGGCGCGTAATAAACACGAGTCTGCATGACGCTCTCCTAGGGGGCTAATTTGACAGGATTGAAGGGCTGCTCGGGGATTTGGACCGGGACTTCCTGGGCGTTGGGTAGGCGTTGCAGTACATAATTCCAGAGCTTGTCTTCGAGACCATCCTGCCGCCAGACCCCATAGACCGCCGTGAAAGCCAAGGGCGCAAACAACAACACCCCGGCAAACCCCGCCAGGAACTTATCCGCCCAACTGCCCGCGCCAGTGCTAATCGTCAAGGCCCCGTCCGGCTGGGTGCCAATTGTGACCACCAAGGCCGCCGACAGCCCAAACAAGAAGCGCAGCAAGTTCTCTTTGCGGCCTTGGACTACATAGGTCCCATCGGGTCCCTCATAGCTCTGGGTCTCAAAATCCTCGGTGCGGAACCAGGATTCAAGGGCAGTCGCCAGATAGCGCGGTGAAGTATCCGGGATCAAAAAAGCACGGACACGCATCGGTTAGCCCCCCTGCTTGGGTTGAAGGGCGGTGGTCAGCGCGTTCCCCTGCATCGCCTGAAGGACCGCCATCTCCGCAAAAATTTCACTCAGTTGAAGATGTTGTTCGGGAGTGACGAGGGGTTCAACTTCCTTGAGTAGACTTACCACGCGCTCGCCCTGGGTGCGGATTTCCTCGGGGCTAATCACCCCGTCGGTCATGGCCCGCTGCCAACTTTCCATCTGTTGAAAATACTGGGTGAGGCTGACCTGTCCGGTGGCCTCATCAAACCAACTTAAAGGTACGGTCGCCATCGCTACTCCTGAATACCATTCGCATCATACCAGCCTCACCTTCTGCCCTAGGTCGTAGACCGTGGTATGCCAAGATGACGGATATTGAGCGTGGACTGCCATGGTTGATGTAAACCCCCGCCTAGCCCCAGCCAAAATTATTGAGGAAGCGAAGTCCTACGTGGATTACACCTGGGACGAACCGGGCAGTATGCCGGGGACCCTGCAAGTGGAGCCGGACGCGCCGACCCCAGAGATTTATTTGGTAGATTACCGTGATGGCTGCCTGGTAGAGAAAACCCTTAACCATCCCGCCGATTGTGAACCTTACCTCGATAGCCAGTCAGTCTCCTGGGTGGATATGCGCGGGTTGGGGAATGAGCCGATGTTGCAGGAGTTGGGCCGGGTCTTTGGTCTGCATCCACTGGTCCTAGAAGATGTGGTCAATGTCCCCCAACGCGCCAAAACCGAAGAGTACCCAGACCAGATTTTATACATTGCGCGGATGGTTCTGCCGCTACCGACCGGGACGGGCTTTGTTAGTGAACAGGTGAGCTTTATCCTGGGCCAACATTACCTCCTTACCGTCCAAGAAGAACCCGACCGCGACTGTTTCCACATGGTCCGTCGTCGCCTCCAGGCTAATAAAGGTTCTATCCGTAAACTGGGACCAGACTATCTGATGTATTCGTTGATTGACGCAATTATTGACGGGTTTTTTCCGGTATTAGAAGACTATGGTGAACGCATTGAAGAACTAGAGGAGGAGGTCGTCACCCGGCCCACCCGCCAGACATTAAAGCGGGTCCACGCCATCCGCCGGGAACTGCTCGCCCTCCGCCGTGCCATCTGGCCCCAACGCGATGCCATCAACACCTTAATTCGTGACGAAAATCTCCTGGTTACGCCGGAAGTCCGTATCTATCTGCGCGATTGCTACGACCACGCCGTTCAAGTCCTGGATATGGTCGAGACCTACCGAGAACTCGCTGCCAGTCTGATGGATATCTACTTGTCCTCGGTTAGTAACCGGATGAATGAAATCATCAAAGTATTAACGATTATTTCAACAATTTTTATTCCACTGACCTTTATCGTTGGCGTCTACGGGATGAATTTCAACACTGAACGTTCGCCCTATAATATGCCGGAACTCAACTGGTATTGGGGTTATCCGCTAGTCTGGGCCGTGATGCTCACCATCATCGTCAGCCTATTGTTTTACTTCTGGAAAAAAGGCTGGTTCGAGAACTTCGCCGACCCCAAAAATTAACCCAACTCCCCCCGGTCCCGCCGTTCCATACGCTCCAGAATATGACGGTTCTCCACTTGTAAACCCGTAAACTGGGCTTCGTGGGCATCCATACGTCGGTTAGCCTCTACTTGATTACTTCACTTCGCCCATCAAGCTCTGGATTGGTTTGGCAAGCAGTAATAGGAGTAACCCTGCTACCACTGTGAATGCACAGACCGCCCCAAATAGTTGCGGTAGAGGTAAGGATTCAAACAGGCCGCCCACCCGTCCGGCAATCAAGCTACCGAGGGAGACCGAGGTGAACCAGACCCCCATGATCTGACTGACTAGGCGTTGGGGAGCCAGCTTAGTCATGGCACTCAACCCCACGGGACTCAGACACAACTCGCCAATCGTATGAAAAACAAACGTCAGGACCAGCCACAACGGACTGACTTTGTTCCCGCCTACTGCCAGGATGGAGGCAAAGGCAATCACCGCAAACCCCAAGCCGACAAAAATCAAGCCCAGGGCAAACTTGACGGGCAGACTGGGTTGCAAGCGGCCCAAGGCGACCCATAACCAAGCAAAAACGGGAGCGAGTCCAATAATTAGCAATGGGTTAACCGACTGTAACCAACTGGCTGGGGTCTCAAAACTACCCACATAGCGATTAGTCAAGTCATTAGCAAACAAACTCAATGAGGAGCCCGCCTGTTCAAAAGCCGACCAAAATAGAGCCGAGAAAATAAATAACGCCGCAATCACCAAGACTCGGTTGCGCTCCGCCGCCGTCAAGCCCCCCGCCGCCAAGATGTAACCAAAATACGACAGGGCTACCCCGACAATGACCACCCCGCCCAGGTTCGCCAGCGTCCCGACATCAATCGGTAGAAGTCCACTGAAACCCAGCAGGAGAACAAGCGCGACGACCCCTAGCCCCCCGTAGAGGATGGTATAGACCTGTTTGCTTTCTTGAGAAGCGAGGGGCGCGGGTTGAAGGCCCGCCTCACCCAGGTACTTCTCGCCCCAACGGTACTGCACCAGCCCCAGGACCATCCCCACCCCCGCCAGCCCAAACCCGAGGTGCCAGTCCACACTTTCCCCGAGATAACCACAGGCCAGCGGTGCCACAAACGCCCCCAGGTTAATGCCCATGTAAAAGACTGAGAATCCCGCATCCCGTTTAGCTCCGCCCTCCGGGTACAAGGCCCCGACCATCACACTGATATTGGGCTTCAGTAGACCCGTCCCCAGCACGATGAGGACCAACCCGGCATAGAACGTCATTTCATTCTCAATAGCTAAGGAGAAATGCCCCAAGGCAATCACGCACCCCCCCCAGAACACCGCCTTACGTTGGCCCAGCAAGCGGTCGGCTACCCAACCACCGGGCAGGGCCATCAGGTAGACCATCGCCGTGTACAGCCCATAAATCGCCCCAGCCTTAGCCGTGTCATAACCCAAGCCCCCCTCTTGGACAGAAGCTGTCATAAAAAGGATCAACAAGGCCCGCATCCCGTAATAACTAAACCGCTCCCAAAACTCTGTAAAAAAGAGGGTCGCCAGACCCCGGGGATGTCCAAAAAAGCCAGTGGGTTCAATGATGTAGGGCTCGGGCGCAAGGGTCGGGTTCTGCACGGGGATCTCACGGGCGGCTTTGATTTAAATTAATCTATCAAACCTAGCGTCTATGAGGCACTGTCCGTCATTTGAAGGATGTGAAATTAGGTGGGGTCCCTAAAGATAGATGGACGTGCGGAGAGGGCCATGAATTTCAATGTTTGGTTTGTCATCGTCGGGATATTGCTGGTCAGTATGGCGATGTCCGCCACCGTAGTCAAACGTTTACCCCTGACCACGGCGATGCTCTATCTCGGGGTCGGATTTATCCTCGGTCCTGTCGGGTTTAGTGTGATTCGCATTAACCCTATAGAACAGGCTGGACTGCTGGAGCGGATCACCGAGATTGCCATTCTCATCTCGCTTTTCACTGCTGGTCTCAAACTCCGCACCCCCTTCACCGAAAAACGCTGGTACCTCCCGATGAGGCTGGCTTTTGTTTCCATGGCGATTACCGTCGGACTCATTACCTTAGTCGGGGTCTATGGACTGGGGTTGTCCTGGGGAGCCGCCGTCCTCTTCGGTGCCATCCTGGCCCCGACCGATCCCGTCTTGGCCTCAGATGTCGCTGTCGAGGACCCTTTTGACCGTGACCGCCTACGCTTTGGCTTGACGGGAGAGGCGGGACTCAATGATGGGTCGGCCTTTCCTTTTGTGATGCTGGGGCTGGGGTTGATGGGTCTACACGAGTTGGGACCCTGGGGAGCACGCTGGTTCTTAGTGGATGTCCTCTGGGCGGCTCCAGTGGGCTTGGGCATAGGGTGGTTTTTGGGATTGGGCGTAGGCAAGTTGGTCCTCTATTTACGCCGTGAGCACAAAGAGGCAGTCGGCCTGGATGACTTTTTGGCCCTCGGACTGATTGCGCTTGCCTACGGCGTAGCCCTGTTGTTTTATAGCTATGGGTTTTTGGCGGTTTTCACCGCTGGGTTAGCCCTACGCCGAATTGAGATGGAGTCCACGGGCGAGAAGGCTCCCGCTGAGGTGATTGCAGCGGCAGCCCAAGGGGCTCCAGAAGAGGTCGCAACCGATGCGGAGAAAGCCCCGGCCTACATGACCCAGGCTGTACTGGGCTTCAATGAGCAGCTAGAGCGCATTGGTGAGGTGGCGGTGGTGGTCATCCTGGGGGCGATGCTCTCCTCCTATTACCCGCCGCCAGTTGAAACCTACTGGTTAATTCCAGTTTTGTTCTTGGTGGTTCGTCCACTCTCGGTCTGGCTGGGTCTGCTCGGGTCCAAGACTTCAGGTTTACAGCAAGGCCTCATGGGTTGGTTTGGGATTCGGGGCTTGGGTTCGATTTATTACCTGATGTACGCCGTAGAACACGGTCTCGCCCCGGGGCTTGCTAACTGGATGATTAGCATGACCCTCACGGTAGTTGCAGTCTCCATCGTGGTCCACGGCATCTCCGTCACCCCATTGATGAATAGCTATGGCAAAATTACCCGCAACCACCGAGTTGTTGCCATAGGCACCCGCATCAAGGGGGGAATCTTTCGTAAGGCCAAGCAAAAGGTCTAACCTTCCTGGGCCAAAAACCGTTGCGCCCGAAAAAAGCAAGCAATCGTCTTGGCATCCACTGCCAGAGTGGTCATCCGTTCCATCAATTGCGCTGGGCTAAACTCCACCACCGCAATATCTTCATCCTCATCCCCGGCGGGTGGGTGAGCCACCGGGCTGAGGTCCCGCGCCAAGTAAACATACATGACCTCATCAGAATAACCAGGAGCCAAATAAAACTCTCCCAACTCATCCCAGCGTTTGGCCTGATAGCCCGTCTCTTCAGCCAGTTCACGGCGGATCGTCTGACCGGGTAACTCGCCGGGTTCTAGGGTCCCGGCGGGGAATTCATAAATATAATTGGCGATGGCAAACCGATATTGACGGATACACATGAAGTTGCCCTCAGCCGTAACCGGGACAACGACCGCCCCGCCGGGATGAAGAATGTACTGTCGTTCCGCCTGGGTGCCATTGGGAAAGCGTAGCTGTTGAGAGACAAAGGTGAACTTGGACCCCGTGAAGGACAAGCGTTCTTGCATGATTTCGGAGGGAACTGGTTTTGCAAAAGCCATGATGAATCCCTAACACCGCTTCACCTAGTTTGCCATGGGCTAGCGGGACCATAGTAGGATCTGCTATGTGGACAAGACAAAGGGCTTCAATCCGTGGGGCTGGCTCCTAATGGGGGTAGTCTGTCTCCCGGTAAGTACGATTTTGCTGTTACCCGCTTGGGCAGTGAGTCTAGGGCTACAGTTGCGCCGGGAGTGGCCCCGGTGGGAGCATGGCCCCTTGGCTTGGCTAGGGGGGCTCAGTCTCGGGTTGGTGGGGGTGACGCTCCTCAGCTATCGGCCCTGGGAGAGTCTAGCGGGACTTTTTAACTACTTACCTTTTTTCCTTTTTTTCTGGTTAATTACTCGACTGACTTCAACTCCTGAACGGCTCGGTACACTGTTGACCTGGAGTCTGGGAGCGGCGGGAGTCACCGGGGTCGTCGGGGTTACGGAATGGCTGAGTGGACGCAACTGGCAGTGGAAAATCCTGGGGGTCCTCGAAGTCACCATGGGTTCGGAGGCAGAGGCGGGCGTTCTAGACCGGGTTACATCTTTTTTCTTCTGGCCCACCTCCACGGCGGCCTATCTGTTGCTGGTCATCCCCTTGGCCCTGACATTTTGGGTGGGTCATCCCCAGCCCCGGGTCGGGTTAACACTATTGGGCGGGGGGTTATTTGCGTTGGTGGCCTTGGTCGGGACAGCCTCGCGCAATGCCTGGGGCGCGATGACCTTAGCCCTCTCGTTGCTCTTGGTCTATACCCGCCGCTGGGTGACGGTGTTGATGCTCGCGGTGGCGGTGGCGGGGGTCTTGGTGGCAGCGGTGGGACCGACGACTTGGCCCGTGGTCGCGCCTTTACGTCAGGTGGTCCCGCAGTTCCTTTGGCAAAAAATCGCCAATACTTTTGACTCCCGAGTAACCGCTTACGAGTCTACTACCGAACGACTTGAAGCCTGGCGGATTGCCTCTGAAATGGCTCTGGCGCGGCCTTGGACGGGTTGGGGTCCCCAGACATTCCCTTACGTAGGCGTGGATATCTACCGTAAAAAAGGCCCGACGATCCACGCTCACAATCTCTACTTGACCTACTGTGCTGAACTGGGTTTCCCGCTGACCATGGCTCTACTGGGGTTCTACGCTTGGGTGATGATGCGGGCGGCTTTGGCCCTACCCTGGTTACCGCTGGCGGCGTGGTGGTGGACAGTCGGTCTCTTATTAGGGTTGGTGGGCTATTTTTGTTTCGGACTTTTTGATGTGGCTTTCTATGAATCTCGTGTGAATGCTCAGTTCTGGCTCTGGTTGGCTCTCCTGTGGCAAGTGGCAGATATCTATAAGCCCTATAGCAGAAACAGTTGTTGAATTTAGTGAATACATTGTTGGTGTAGCTTACTCAATAAATAGCCTTTTCAACCATGCAACAAATGCAAGAGCTTCGGCTGAGTCATAATTTAGTGCCTTGTTCGTAATCGCTGCACCCATAGGTCTCCCTGGCTCTTGTTGCCACGCAAGCCAAGTATGAATAAGTGCCTTACAGCGCGAAGGACCTGAGTAAAGATCCAATTTTTTATCCTCAATGTCATCCAAAGTCTTACGTGCTATCACTAATAGTTGATCATTAGGGGGGATAAGCCAAGTAACAAAGTCTTCTAACATTCCTGGTAGCTGATTATTGGGCATGACCCAAACACCGATAAGTGGTGGAGGGAAATTAGCATATACTTTTGAATTAATATACCCATTAGATGGGGGATGAACAGGGATATCGGAGTAACCGGACCTTGTAAGAAGGTCCCGAATAGATTGCCAACGAGATGTAATATTTTCATCAGCATCTACAACAATTCCTAGAGTCTTCCGTCCCGACTCCTTAATCTTTAGAGGTAGTCTCTTCAATAAATTCTCAATGCCTTCCTCGTTATATTCCTCAGGAGCGTCTATAGTAAAAATATCTTCTTTTAAGTTATATTTTTTACAAAGATTTTTAATAACGTGCATATCATTTTTACCTTCGACTAGCAATTGATAGGGATGTGGAGAACATCTACTTACACGAGACATTATCGCACCTCAACACTTTGACGGACAGCAACAACTAACTCATCAGGTTCGTACACAACTGCTCTAGAGTACTCCCCCTGTGTCTCAATTCGAAATAGCTTACCTACAGAGGAATTGGAAACTTTGCCAAGAGCTTCCTGAAAAGAACATACACAGTCCCAACTATGAGTAGTAGTAAATATCTGGACATTCAGCCGCTCAGCAGTCTCCATCAATAGTCGCCACATACTAGTCTGTGCAGAGTAGTGTAGACCTGTATCAATTTCATCAACAAGGAGAACACCACCGTTTGAAGTTACAGCCGCGGGCTCTTCCATATAAGTGGTGAACAGCTAAATTTAATTCGAGAAAGCTGCTAAC
>NZ_JAAXLT010000145.1 GCF_013285555.1 Candidatus Cyanaurora vandensis
AGATTACTTAATCGCGGAGAACTCAAGATTGATTGGGGTCGCAGGATTAAAAATAAAGGTAATTCTATAAATGCAAGTTAGATGCGTGTCAGCTTACCAGTGTTTCCTTTAGTGGAGTCACTGCACCTACATTCACGATTAATTCAGATACCAGTATTACCGCTCAGGTCCCGCCAACAGCGGTCACTGGAGTTGTACGAGTCTTCAATGGTTTTGCTGCTTCAACCAGCACTGAGAACTTCACCCTCATCAACCGGCCCCTCATCACCAGCTTCAGCCCGACCTCCGGCGGTGTAGGCGCAACCGTCACGATCCTCGGCGATAACTTCACCGGCACCTCAGCCGTCAAGTTCAACGGTGTAGCCGCCAGCTTTAACTTTATCTCTGCCACCCAACTCAAGGCCATCGTCCCCACCGGAGCTACCAACGGCCCCATCACCGTCACCAACCCCGCCGGGACTACCACTAGTTCCACCAGCTTCCTCATCGCCTCAATCCCCTCCATTACTGGCTTTACTCCGACCAGTGGGGCCGTCGGGACCCAAGTCACCATCCAAGGAACCAACTTCCAGGGCACGACCAAAGTAACCTTCGGCTATGTAGATGCCACATCTTTCACCATTACCTCAGGCACCATCTTGAAAGCCGTAGTCGCCCCCGGCACCCCCACCGGAGCCATCCGCGTCATCAACACCGCCGGGAGTGCAACTAGTGGTACCAACTTTGCCGTACTGACCAGCCCAGTAATTACTACAATTAACCCCACCCTCGGCGGGACTGGCACCGCAGTCGTCATCAATGGCTCAGGGTTCAGTGGGACCACCACCGTCAATTTCAACGGGGTGGCAGACCCAACGTTTATCGTTGACTCCGCGCTCAAGATCCGCGCCACTGCACCCGTAGGCGCAACTACCGGCAAGATTACCGTGACCAATCCCGTCGCCACCGCAACCAGCCCGACAGACTTTGTGATTTCCGCACCGCCGACGATTAGTAGTTTTACGCCGATAGCGGGTCCAGTGGGTGGTGTGGTCACGATCACCGGGACCAACTTCACGGGGACGAATCGGGTGAGCTTCGGTTATGTGGATGCTATGAGCTTTACGGTGGTTTCCGATAGCGAGATCCGGGCAACAGTGGCGAATGGGACCCCAACAGGTGCAATTCGGTTGACGACCCCCGGTGGGACTGCCACGAGTGCGACGGGTTTCACGATTCTGGTGGCGCCCACGGTGAGTACGCTCAATCCAAGTTCCGGGCGCGTGGGTTCATCGGTGACAGTGACGGGTAGTGGATTTACGGGGACAACAGCGGTGCAGTTCAACGGGGTAGCCGCAAGCTCTTTTGTGATTGATTCTGCTACTCGGATTCGAGCGATAGTGTCACCGGGAGCGACCCCAGGACCCGTTACCGTGATGAATGCTGCCGGAACAGGGACGAGTCTCACTAGTTTCCAGGTGATACCTTAGCCCCATGCCCAAGAGCATCAAAATTGAGGAAAAAGTGTACCATGTCCGTTACCAGCACACCTTACGAGCTCTCTCAACACCGATTATCCCGTGCTTATCCCTGTGCGCCTTCTCTAGGGTCTTGATGCTGATTTCACGCTCGCTGGTCTGCTGGTGGCATCTTTGGTACTGAGCGGTGAATGTAGAGTTTCCGCAGGACCCACAATGATCCAAAGGGTCCAACACAAACCCCCATCCTAAAATTCTTGTATAGAGCCTGTTAAGATCACGCCTTGGTCCTGAGTTGTAGTCACAAAAATCTCATATTCTGCTGGGTCCAAGGAATCAGCTAACTCGTGGGCGTGGTCCAAGTCTTGAGCTAAAGCGAAAATTGTAGGACCGGAGCCGGACATCAGTACGCCCAATCCTCCCCGGTCTTGCAAGTGGGTTTTGAGCCGTTGCACTAGGGGATGGTGGGGCAGGACTGCCCGTTCTAAATCGTTATACAGTAGGCTGCTGAGCGGCTTAGACCGGGGGTCCACTAGATTGCTGAGAAAAAGTGCAAGGTGTCCCCCAGCGTGTGATTCAGCTAGCTCCCGGAAAGTCCGGTAAGCCCAAGCGGTCGAGACGGCTAGGGTGCGGGGTTTGGCAAGAACCAAGGGCAAGAGTCCGGGACTCGTCAAGCTGGCTAAAACTTCTCCGCGCCCGTAGCCCAAGGCCGTCCCCCCACGCAGACAAAAGGGTACATCGGAACCCAAATGCGCTCCCAGCCCAGCTAATTGCTGTGCGTTTAATCCCAGTTCCCAGAGTTGATTGAGACCGACGAGGACAGCCGCTCCGTTGCCTGACCCCCCAGCGAGTCCCGCCGCCACTGGAATATTCTTCTCAATCTCGACTTGCACCCCCTGCTGGATGCCGGTTAATTCCTGGATCAGTTGGACCGCGCGGTAGGCTAAATTCGTCTCGTCACAGGGGACGGCGGGGTGCTGACAGCGGATCGTGGTCTCAGGTGCATTCTGGAGCGCAACCCGGTCGGCTAGGGCAATACTCTGGAAAACTAGAACCACATTGGTATAGCCATCACTCCGGGGACCAACGACCTCTAAATAAAGATTGATCTTGGCGGGAGAACTTAGAAAAACCCGGTTCACGGCGGAGCTTCCAGACAGGCCGCTTCTTGACTCTGGAGCCCAAAGGCCGTGTGGACCGCTTCTAGAGCTTGGTGGGCTGCTGCTTCTGCCACTACACAACTGACCTTGATATCAGAAGTGGAGATCATCTGGATATTGATCGCTTGTTCCGCCAAGGCCCCAAACATCCGCGCGGCGATGCCGGGAGTGCCGACCATTCCCGCCCCCACCGCGCTGACCTTGACCACATCCGCGCTCGCCGTTACCTGTTCACAGCCGAGGCCCCGCGCCGCCCGCTCTATAACCTGTTGGGCGAGGGTCAGTTGGGAGCGCGGCACGGTCAGGGCAATGTCCTGGAGCGGCTGGCCCTCCCCCCGTTGAGACTGGATGATCATGTCTACGGTAATCCCGCCCTGGGCCAACTGTTCAAGAAGTTTCGCTGCCATCCCTGGTCGGTCGGGGATGCCTTGGACCGCCAGTCGGGCTTGGTCGCGGTCCAAGGCGACCCCACGCACCGCTTTGAGGGTAAGGGCGGGCGGGCTGGTGATTTCGGTGGAGGGAGGGAGGTCAAAGGTGGTTTCGAGGGCTACTTTCACCAGAGCAGCCTGGGCGAGGTCAATTACACAACTCAGTTTAATTTCTGAGGTCGAGATCATCTGGATATTGACCCCCAGACGAGCTAGGGTCGCAAACATCTGAGCCGCAATTCCCGCCCGCGAACGCACGCCCACTCCGACCACACTCACCTTGGCAATCTGACGGTCTAGCGTCACGGCACAACCCAACTGCGCGCCCACGACCTGCGCGACCCGCTGGGCGGTTTCCCAGTATTCGCGGCGCACGGTGAAGGCGATGTCATTGCGTTGGTCACTATGGACGGACTGGATCACCAAGTCCACATCCACGCCACTATCAGCGAGGGCGGCGAAAAGCTGCTGGGCCACCCCCGGACGGTCGGGGACCCGCAAGAGAGCAATCTTGGCCTGGGTGGGGTCTACCTCAACGCGCTCCACTGGACGGGCCACTTCCATATTCTCAAAGTCGCGGTGGCGGCGGGGACCACAGCGGACTTTCGTACCGGGGAAGTCGTGCCAGTTAGAACGCACGATGACCCCGACGCCGTAGTTCTGGGCGATCTCGACAGCACGGGGATGAAGGACTTGGGCACCGACACTGGCGAGTTCGAGCATCTCTTCGCTAGTGATCTCCGGGACCAGCGTAGCAGCGGGAACCAAGCGCGGGTCAGTGGTATAAACGCCCGCCACATCGGTGTAGATTTCACAGCACACCGCATCTAGAGCCGCCGCTAGAGCCACTGCGGTCGTATCGGACCCGCCCCGGCCCAGGGTAGTCACTTCCAAGTGTTCGCCCATCATCACGCCTTGGAACCCCGCCACGACCACGACCTCACCCCGGTCTAGGTGTTGACGGACGCGCTGAGTCCTGATTTTGAGGATACGGGCCTGGGTGTGCTGGCATTCGGTGACAATCCCTACCTGTGCCCCAGTGAGAGAAACAGCGGTCAGCCCGACTTGCTGGAGGGCCATCGCGACCAGTGCAATGCTGACTTGCTCCCCAGTGGAGAGCAACATATCCAACTCCCGTTGGCAAGGGTCAGGACTGAGTTCTAGAGCCAAGCCCATCAAGCGGTCCGTCTCATGGCCCATCGCCGAGACGACCACCACCACGCTGTAACCCTGACGCACCGTCAATAGGACCCGCTCAGCTACCTGACGAATGCGGGGGATCGAGCCGACGGAGGTGCCCCCAAATTTCTGAACAATCAAACCCATGGATTGACTTTAGCGCAACTGCTATCTTCCCACACCCCTGTCCCTTGCATTGCGCTAGCTCAGCAGGGTAGCCGCTAATTTTAAAGTCCCTATCCGTAGGGAGTCCTAGCGAGTAGAAGCGGATAAATCTGTTTACAATTAGCCCATGAAAACTGACGGCTTGTTTTATACTCTCTTTCAAAAATTGCCCTCTGCCTTCTTTGAGACCCTGGGACTACCCTCACAGACGGCGGACCTCTATACTTTTGACTCAATTGAGGTCAAACAATTGAGTTTTCGGATTGACGGGGTATTCTTGCCCCAGTCCTCCGACCTGCCCATTTACTTTGTCGAGGTCCAGTTTCAGCATGATGCGGCCTTCTATGCTCGCTTCTTTAGTGAGATTTTTATGTACCTAGATAAAGCTCCGCTAACGAATGACTGGCGTGGCGTTGTTCTTTATCCCAGACGCGGTCTTGACCCCGCCGAGGAACCCCAGAACACGCGCTACCGGGAGCTATTACAGCCACCACGAGTGCAACGGCTGTACCTCAATGAGTTGGGCGACGCGGCCCGTACCCTGCCGGGTGTGGGGTTGATGTGTTTGGCAGTCGAACCAGAAGAGGAGGTTACACGGTATGCCCGCATCGTATTAGCGCAAGCATGGGAGCAGGGGGAGGCATACTACGAACAGGTGCTAGAACTAGTAGAGAAGACGTTAGTGCAGCGATATCCCGAATTGAGTCGCGAGGAGCTATTGACGATGATGGACATACAGTTGGCGAATTGGAAAGAGTCACGAGTGTTTCGTGAGGGACTGGCAGAAGGCAAGCAGGAAGGCAAGCAGGAAGGCAAGTTGGAAGGCAAGTTGGAAGGCAAGTTGGAAGCTATCCCGGCTCTAGTCGAACGGGGTTTTACAGTAGTGGAGATAGCTCAGATATTGGGATTATCGGTGGCGCAAGTGCAAGCAGCACAGCCCTAACATTTGGCCTGTTCACTAAAGCCCTGTCCGAATCCAGAGCAAGATTTGCTTACACAGGCAAGAACCACTAGCATGGGTATCCAGGCGTTACGTTCGTGACCGCCTATTTTCACTTGGGGCCAACCAACCATGACCAAGGTAGAACAGCGTTTTGACTACATTAAGATCGCCATTGCCTCCTCCGAGCGGATTGTTTCCTGGGGGAGCCGGACCTTGCCCAACGGTCAGGTGGTCGGCGAAGTAACCAAACCAGAAACCATCAATTACCGGACACTCAAACCGGAGATGGACGGCCTGTTCTGCGAACGAATCTTCGGCCCCTCCAAGGACTGGGAGTGCTATTGCGGCAAATATAAACGGGTCCGCCACCGGGGTATTGTCTGTGAACGCTGCGGCGTCGAAGTAACTGAATCCAGGGTCCGCCGTCACCGCATGGGCTACATCAAGCTCGCTGCCCCCGTCACCCATGTGTGGTACCTCAAGGGTATCCCGTCCTATGTGGCGATCTTGCTAGATATGCCACTTAGAGATGTGGAGCAGATTGTCTACTTCAATGCCTACGTGGTCATCAATCCCGGCAACGTCGAGAACCTGTCCTACAAGCAGATCTTGACCGAAGACAACTATCTAGAAGTTGAAGACCAGCGGTGGACCGATGATACCCCCCTGGACCTCGCCAACGACTGGGCCATGATTGGGGCGGAGGCCATCCAACGTCTACTCAAGGACATCAACCTTGAAGAAGAGACCGAGCGACTGCGCGAAGAATTACTCACTAGCAAGGGCCAAAAACGCGCCAAGCTGATTAAACGTCTGCGCGTCATGGACAACTTCATCGCCACGGGGTCGCGCCCCGAATGGATGGTCCTGGAGTCCGTCCCGGTCATCCCGCCGGACCTGCGCCCGATGGTCCAACTCGACGGGGGCCGTTTCGCCACCTCAGACCTTAATGACCTCTACCGCCGGGTGATCAATCGCAACAACCGTTTAGCCCGCCTCTTGGAGATCCTGGCCCCGGAGATTATCGTCCGCAACGAAAAACGGATGCTCCAAGAAGCCGTGGACGCATTGATTGATAACGGTCGGCGCGGTCGCACCGTGGTCGGGGCCAACAACCGTCCCCTCAAGTCTCTCTCTGATATTATTGAGGGCAAACAAGGCCGCTTCCGCCAGAACCTCCTGGGCAAACGGGTAGACTACAGCGGTCGGTCGGTCATCGTCGTCGGTCCACGCCTGAAGATCCACCAGTGTGGTCTACCCAAGGAAATGGCGATTGAGCTATTCCAGCCCTTTGTGATCCAGAAGCTGATCCAGCGCAACTTGGTGAATAACATCAAGGCGGCGAAAAAGATGATTCAGCGCAACGATGTGCGGGTCTGGGATGTTTTGAACGAGGTGATTACAGGCCACCCAGTCCTCCTCAACCGTGCGCCTACCCTACACCGATTGGGGATTCAAGCCTTTGAGCCGACCCTGGTCGATGGTCGCGCCATTCAGTTGCACCCCCTGGTCTGCACGGCCTTCAATGCTGACTTTGACGGGGACCAGATGGCGGTCCACGTGCCCCTGTCGGTGGAGTCCCAGGCGGAAGCGCGGATGTTGATGTTGGCTTCTAACAACATTCTCTCCCCCGCCACGGGCCGCCCGATTATCACCCCGACCCAGGACATGATCCTCGGTTGCTATTACCTGACCGTGGATAATCCTGAGGCCGACCTCGGCGCCGGGAAGTTCTTTGCTGGGGCTGAGGATACCCTCTTGGCCTACAACCAGGGTGCCTTAGACCTCCATGCCAAGATCTGGGTCCGCTTCGATGGCCTGATCGAGACGGAGAACCCCAAGGAGGATATCCGCCAACGCTTTGACAGCGAAGGCAAGCTCATCTCCCAGTACCTCAGAACGACCGTGGGCCGGATTATCTTCAACCAAGTGATCCATGAGAGCTTGGTAGGCTAAGAACGATTGGCCTTGCTTGGTGAATACCGAGCAAGGTTAATCTACGTCGAGTGTCATGGGTTACGGTACATTGACAGTAGCCCTATCCCGAGCTTTTCATGAACTGGGTCAAGGTCCTTCCGCAGAGTGAACTGACACCGGACGCCCGCAAGGTCGTCACGGTCGGTCAGCGCAAAATTCTTTTGTTACAGCATGGTGGGCAGGTTTACGCCATGGACAACGGTTGCCCCCACCTCAAACTCCCGCTCAAAGGCGGCAAGATTCAAGATGGTGCCTTGGTCTGCCCTTTCCATCGCAGTGCCTTTGACCTAAAGACCGGGAATGTCAAGGCTTGGAGTACCTTTCCGCCCTTGGTCGGGTCGCTCCTGGGAGCTATCTCCACAGAAAAACCCCTCACGGTTTACCCGGTGCGGATGGAGGGGGGAAGTATTGCCGTGGGTGTAGAGGACTGACGTTCGGTTCAGGACTCTCAAATCTTTAGAGCGGATGTATTTCGTTGCGGATGGTACGAGCTTGTTACAGAAAACACCGTAAAACCCACGCGCTTTAGCCGTGGGATATAAGATGCATGAGCCGCTAGGCGAACAAAGGATTTAAGCTGGCGACCTCAGCTTGAATAGGTTATAATCCAGGCATGTTAGTCCTTGAGTTAAAGTTAGTCGCCGCCCCTGAGCAGTTCGCCTTAATTGATGAGGCGATCCGCACTTTCCAATTCATTCGCAATAAAGCCTTGCGCTATTGGATTGACACTAAGGGTGCTACTAAGTACGACCTCAACAAACAGTGTGCGATTCTTGCTAAAGAGTTTGCGTGGGCTAATAAACTAAACTCTATGGCAAGACAATCCGCAGCCGAACGAGCATGGTCGGCAGTCTCTAGGTTCTTTGACAACTGTAAAAAGAACATTGTGGGCAAGAAAGGCTATCCTAAGTTCCAAAAAGATAACCGCTCCGTTGAATACAAAACTACCGGATGGAAACTTTCCGATGAACGTAGGTTTTTAACGATAACCGACGGGTTTGATATGGGTAAACTCAAGTTGCTAGGGACTAGAGACTTGAGGACGTACAGCAAAGAACAAATCAAGCGTGTCCGCTTAGTGCGTCGGGCCGATGGCTACTATGCCCAATTCTGTGTTGATGTAGAACGCAATGAAGATTTGACCCCTACAGGCAAGACGATTGGCTTGGACATGGGGCTAGAAAGTTTTTACACTGACTCTAATGGGGTCAAGGTAGAAAACCCGCGTTACCTCCGTAAAGCTGAAAAGCAACTCAAACGGGCGCAACGGCGGTTGAGTAGAAAGGCCAAGGGCAGCAAGAATCGTATCAAAGCGAGGAAGCGGCTAGGTCGTCAGCACTTGAAAGTCTCCAGGCAGCGTAAAGATTTTGCCATAAAAACGGCAAGGTGCGTAGTCCAGTCTAACGACTTGGTTGCTATTGAAGACTTGAAAGTGCGTAACATGGTCAAAAACCATCACTTAGCTAAATCCATTAGTGATGCTAGTTGGTCAATGTTCAGAGCATGGCTAGAATATTACGGCAAAGTGATGGGGCGGATAGTGATTGCTATGGCACCCCACTACACCAGCCAAGAGTGTTCTAGCTGCCATGTCATTGTGAAAAAGTCATTGTCTACGCGCACTCACACTTGTCAGTGTGGCTGTGTACTAGACCGTGACCACAATGCAGCCTTGAATATCTTGGCAGCAGGA
>NZ_JAAXLT010000013.1 GCF_013285555.1 Candidatus Cyanaurora vandensis
ACTCTAAATGGACAGGGAGGGCAGGTAAGACTGGTTCGCCAGCACAGCCCGTTGAGCTGTCAAGAATCACCGCTCCTTCAGGACGGTGAGTATGTCAAACTCCGCCCTAACTTCTTCCAAGCATGAAACCCAGCCACTTGCGTCGCGGTGGGCATCTGAGCCTGAAGGAGAATGCTATTCGTGAAGCTGTAGCTATGAAACCGGGCTTGAAACTTGAGGTAGTCCAGCCATTTCCCAGCCGTCAGTAACTCCTGTAACCCCGCCGCCAGCCTATCGAACGCTATAGCGGTCTTGTCGGTCTTATCCATAACCTTTGCTCCTGTAGAGGGGGGAATTGCTCCCCCCGTGGATAGTTAGGCTTGCTGGCGGAAACGGTCGCTTAGAAACTGATTCACTGCGAGTTTGTGTTTGCAAGTGGGATTGACTTTACCGCCCTGTACTTGGCGTTCGTAATCCTTGCATTCACACTGGAGACCGCGACCGGGGGCGCACCATAGACGGTACTCCTTGCCGTTGCTCAAGTTATGGGCGGTATAGCTGAAGCCACCCACTGGAGTGATCTTGATGTCTGCGCTGCGGTCTAAGCGAGATTCAAGGTAGTCCACTTTGTAGCGCGTCTTGCTGATGAATGTGGGGCGTTTGCCTTGGACATAGACCCAAATGGTCTTAGCTAAGACCTGTAGCTTTTTGACCAGGGCGACGGCGACACCTAAAATCCGCGCGGTAGCAGTTTTGGTAAAGACAGTGAAGGGACGTTGTGACATAATCGGGTAACTCCTGCTGGCTAATCAACTGGTCAGGGGTCAAGCCTTGGGGTGCTACGAACACCGCCGAGGCATTTTTTATAAGGGGTAGTATTGAAAGCCGTTCGCTAAGCAGGTCTTAGGTCGCTGGCGGCTGACTTCTTCAAGTCGGGTGAGGCTCTTTGGTGAGTGCCTTATCTCTATCACTTATACTTACCATCGTAGTTTAAAAGACTTCATTTGTCAACTAATTAGCTTCATTTATAGCTCTTTAGACTCTCTAAAGCTGCTATTATATAAAGAGTCCCAGTAGTCTAGGGGGCTACAGGTGGTACTCTATGGTTTGCACTCTCAAAATTCCAAACGTGATCCGCTGGCGACTTCGTGAAGTCATGGCTCGAAGAAAAATGACCTCCACACAACTTGCAAAAATACTTGAGGTTAATCGAGTCACTGTCTCTGATTGGGCTAATGCTGACGACTTGCCCCCATCCATTGCCAAGTGGCTAAATCTCCTATGCTTTCATCTGGAATGCAGACCAGAAGACCTCATGGAATACACGCCTGATGGGAGAAGCGAATAAACGTAATCCAGACCGATTGTGGCTAGTTCCCTGACATTTCCTCCCCACCCAAAGCATTCCCCCGGCGGCAGGAGGGGCTGCCTTTAAAGTTGCACGGCAGATTTCTGTCAAGGCGTTTTGGTATCCCCTGGACAGGGCTGTTAGCCGTACGGCAGATTTCTGTCAAGGCGTTTTGGTATCCCCTGGACAGGGCTGTTAGCCGTGCTGCCTTGGTTTTGCCCCTCCAGTTTCGGGGTTAAGCTAGTACGCTGCCTATCAATGGAATGCTTTAAAGGCGAAGACCCATTGAGGGGTCAAGCATCGGGGTGGCCCTGACGAGGAGGCTAGCGGGACAGGTGGCTCTGGGAATGTCTGGCTAACCGACCCGTCCTTGTAGTTTGTGTCCCAGATCGGGACACGCCCCGATAAAACAGGGGTCCGATACCAGACCCCTGGTAGCCCACGGGTTCATAAACCTCTGGCAGTCCAGAGAATGATAACCCTTTGGGCAAGCCCACCCTTGGAAGCAACACGACCCAAGCGGCGGCGGGCTCTCCGTTGCTCACTAAAGGTACTGAGTTTCACAGGCTAGCCCTCCCGCTAGCGGGGCCTAGAACCCACTGGACCAGTCCTTTGACCAGGGTATGATGCTTGGGCTACTGCACGCTACCAGAGCACTCCCTACCCCCTGGGACCTTGAGATGAAAACCGATTCCATCTTCTACCAACTTTTCTTGACTGAACCCGCCATCTTCTTTGAGCTTCTCGGCCTAGACCCAGCCCAAGCAGAAGGCTATGCCTTCTCCTCCGCAGAAGTCAAACAAACCAACTTCCGGCTCGACGGCATCTTTACCCCTACCCCACCCCACCGTACCCGCTACTTTGTTGAGGTCCAATTCCAGAAAGACCAGCAGTTTTATTCCCGCCTGTTCAGCGAAATCCTCCTGTATCTGCGGCAACACGCACCCAACCAACCTTGGCAAGCTCTAGTTTTGTTCAGCAGTAGGCAGGCCGAGCCCGATAACCTGACACCTTTCCAAGAACTCCTGGCTAGCTCTCTGGTAGTGCGGCTCTACCTCGACGAGTTAGAGGCCGGGGAGCAGGTGGGCGCAGGGATTGTGAAACTTGTCGTTGCCTCCCCCACAGATGCTCCTGCTCTGGCGCGGGCTTTATTCCAGAAGGCTAAGCAACTAGAGGATGCACAGGCGAGGTCCCGGATAATAGAATTAATCGAGACGGTGCTGGTGTACAAGTTCCCCAACCTAAGTCGAGAGGAGATTCAAGCGATGGTCAACATCACCGATATTAGCTACAAGGAAACCCGCTACTACCAGCAAGCCAAGGAAGAAGGCAAGCTCGAAGGCAAGCTAGAAGGTGAACTAGAGGGCAAGCTGAAGGGCAAGCTGGAAGGGAAGTTAGAAGGCAAGCTAGAAGCCGTATCCGCCCTCCTGACGCGGGGCTTTGGCGTGACCGAAGTAGCTCAAATTCTGGGTCTGACCATCGCCCAAGTGACACAAGCCACCTCTAGCTCCCCAACCAGTCCTTCCGACCTCGCGTAGAGCAAAAACCCTGGAAATTCAGGTCTGCTCCTTGCTAGGGAAATGTTGTTCTCACCCAGGGCAACGCCGACCTAGTCGCCTACGGCAAGCTCTTTAGCGCCAACCCGGACTTACCTGTGCGCTTCCAGGTCCAAGCTCCCCTCAACACCCCGGACGAGACGACATTTTATGGCAGTGGGGCTGCGGGTTACACCGATTACCCAACCCTTAAAGAACGACAACTGGCCTAACCGACTCATCCCAGTCAATAGCGACCAAGCGGAGCAACGCCTGCCCATGGCTTTACCGGGGTGGGTAGTTGTCCTCTCGTAGCTCGGGCCGGGAGACTCGGTCTGTTTGAGCTAATTGGACTGGTTGAGCAAAATCGACAAATTATCAGAGCCGACCCCTGGGTTAGCCGTGGTGATATCCAGTTTGCCATCGCTATCTAAATCCCCGATGGCAAGCTGGACGGGTTGGTCTGCCACGGTAAATCTGGACGGAGGGGCAAAGCTTCCGGTCCCATCGTTACTCAGCACGGAGACCTCCTCGTCCTCGGCAATCACCACCAAATCCAAGTCCCCATCCCCATTGAGGTCCCCTAACTTCACATCAGCGGGGCCAATGGAGTTTACACTACCCACCACAGTCGTAGACGAACTGAAGGTGGCATCCCCACGGTTAGACAGGATGACCACCTTAGCGTCGCGATAAGTATTACCCAGTCCCACCGCCAAATCCAAGTCCCCGTCCCTATCCACGTCGCCCACCGCGATAGCAGAACTACTGCCATACAAGCCGAAGTAGAGTGAGTTCTTCCTGGGTGGGCCGAAGCTACCGTTGCCCTCATTGAGCAGCACTGAGGCGGTTATCTGGGCCGTGAAAGATAGCCCATTACTGGTTGCGAGGTCCAAGTCCCCATCCCCGTCGAGGTCGCCCGCCACGAGGTCCGCAGGTGGACCGTTCACGCGGTAGGCGACGGGTCCGGCGAGGACACCCCCCCCTCGATTCAATAGCACCGTGACATTGCCACTACTCTGGTTGGCTGTAACCACATCAGGCCGTCCGTCCCCGTTGACATCCCCCACGATGAGGGCGACGGGTGTTGCCACGGTAGTTGTGGCGACGGGGGCTGAAAACACACCGCTGCCATCATTGCTGAGGACCAAGACCTGATTCGTCGTCGTCGTTACGGCGAGGTCGAGGTCGCCGTCACTGTCGAGGTCGCCCGTCGCCACCGCCAAAGGTGTAGCACCGAGGTCAAAGTTACGGGGTAAGCCAAAGACTGCCGCACCCTGATTTAATAGCAACGAACCGTTATGGGTCCCGCTATTGACGGTCACGATGTCGAGGCGTCCGTCGCTGTTGAAGTCACCGTTGACCAGGGCAATGGGCTCACTGCCTTCGATGAAAGTCGTCGTAATCGTCGGTCCTTTGCTGAGTAAGACAGTCAAAGAGTTACCTTGCTTTTCCGCCGTGACCACATCGTCATCCCCATCGTTATCCAAGTCCCCCGCCGCCACCGTCCCTGGGGTAGCCACCGTCCCTAAGTTAAGCGGTGCAGCAAAGGTCCCATTCCCCCGGTTGAGTAAGATGTCCACGGCTTTGGTAACGTTGGTGGTGACTAGGTCCAAGTCGCGGTCGCGGTCTAAGTCGCCCATTGCGAGTCCAGCGGAGTTATTGCCCGCACTGGTATTGGTGGCTGGGCCAAAACTACCGTTGCCTTGATTGAGCAGGACGGACACGGTGGAGCCGCTAGCTGTCGCAATATCCAGGTCTCCATCCCGGTCGAGGTCCCCGAGGACGACTTCTACCGGGACGAAATTGGTGTCGAGGGCAGAGGCAGCGGTAAACTCAGCCTGACCGTTGTTTTTTAACACGACCAGAGTACTCGGCCCAGCCAAACCCCCGGCGACGAGGTCCACATCGCCATCGTCATCCAGGTCACCCGCCGCCACACTGCTGAAATTCCGGCCCGTCGCCACCTTGACTGGCGCACCAAAAGTACCCTGGCCTTGGTTCAATAGCAATACAACTGCCTCACCGCCCTGGTCTGCCACCGCTAAGTCTAGGCTGCCATCCCCATCGAAGTCGCCCGTGGTCAGACTCTCCAAGGAAGTCCCCGCGATGATGCGTTGCGGAGCAGCGAGCAAGCCGCCACCCCGGTTAACTAACAGTGCAATCGTGCCATCCGCGCCCGCTGTCGTCACATCCGGGCGGCCATCGCCGGTGAAATCCCCGGTCGTGATGGCCTCAGCCTGGTTATTGCCCCCAGCAAAATTAAGGGGGCGCTGAAAATTACCCTGACCCTGGTTGAACAGGACTGAGACCGTATTGCCATCCACATTGACGATGACTAAATCTAGATCCCCATCCCCCTCTAGGTCAGCCAAGGCCACATCCTGGGGCGACTCTAGTCTAAATACACTGGTTAGGACAGTTTGTGCGGGTGCGAAAGTAATCTGGGCTTGGACCGCCAGAGTACTCAAGGCAAGTGTGGCAGCCAAGCCAAAGAGCAAGCGATAGGTTTTTGTCGTCGCAACCTGAGATAACACGATGAACCCCCCTTACAAACAAACCGCCAGTGTCTGTTGCTATTAAACGTGACACAGCTTGGTTAAGAAATGGTTAAGTCTATTTCCGGTTTGCCGCTTCGTAAAGTTCGATGGCTTCACGCAAAACTTCTACAAGGCTGATGTCTTTCTCCGCTGCAATTTTGCGTATGCGGTGTCGGAATTCCTTCGGGACTTTGAAGCCTAAATTGACGTATTCGCTAGAAGCTGGCTTCCGTTCGTCTATTTGTCTATTCGTCGTTTCGTCTCTGCTTGTCTCCCTTATGACCGGGCGGTTTGGCGCATCGCTTGCAGGGGCTCCCTCTCCTTTTGCCGCCAGTAGACCCGACATATCAAGGGGCTTTTTCTTAGACATTGAGCAGCCCCTTTCCCTTTTTCTCAGAAATCGTCCTTTCGTCTATTCGTGATTTGACGAACTTCAATAATTCTCGAATTTCTTGCGCCCCTTTCCCGCTCGGTTCATCCTCAAGTAGCGTTGAACCGGCAAAAGACGCTTTGGCGTACCCTTCTCGTTGTTGAATAATCGTTTGGCACACTGTTCCGTGCTCCGACAGCGCAGCCGTCGTCGAAATCAAGAGTTGGGTTCCAGGACGAGCCTTACTGAGAACGAAGATGAAGGGTCTGCCACTTTCTTTGACGACAGGCAACGTCAGACGACTGAGCGAACGCACATCATCTGGACTTGGCACCACTGGGATCACTATCAAATCTGCGGCTCTGAGAAGCTCGGCGTAGGGTTTAGCGTCGGCGGCGGCGGTGTCGAAGAAGAGGTAACCAAAGCGGCTGGCTAAAGCTGGTTGCTTCTGGGTAAACTCTGATATTCCCATTACGGCTAAGGGCGGCGTTTCTGCACTACGCGCATTCCACCAGTCTGCCAGGGAACTTTGCGGGTCCGTATCACACATCACCACTGAGCCAGGAGCTGCAAGCTCGGCTGCCACGGCTAAGTGGCGCGTAATATTTGATTTCCCAACTCCCCCTTTACTGTTCAGTATCACAATGGTTTTCATCGGCCCAATTTTAATAGACGATTAGACAAAATTAAGAATATCGTACTTTCGGTATTTCGTCAATAGACAACTTCGTGCATTAAACTATTAACTAATAGACGATTAGACGAAATTAAGAATACACAAGTTGCTGCATGGGATTGACGGCTATGAGACGACTTTATCCTTCCATTACTCCCCAAGCCCCTTTTCGTACCTTTGCCGCGATTCACCCCACAATAGTAGAAACAGGTTCCGGGCAAACGTATGGGCGACAGTCGGCGCAGAAAACAGCTAGACCCCACCTATGGGCAGACAACCCAAGAGGACGCTGACATCCTTGATTTCTTTGGGCAAGCATGGTGTCGTCGGCATAGTCGTTGCCAACGCCGACAAGCCTATCTAGAAATGCAGGTATTCCTGCAAACACTCACGCCCGATGAAATCCAAGAAGTGACAGCCCAATGGCAAGGCACGTCCCCGCGCCGTCCTTTTGCAACTGTCCTGTTTGACTATGTTGAGCATTGTGAACATAACCCGCTGCTTCTGGTCGAAACAGATGCCTCCTCACGATTGATTGATGTGTTCCCCCTTGAAGTTGAGTCTTTGCGGTAGCTAATTGGCAAGAATAGCCGTTGGGTCCAAGGTAAACCCCGGTAAGACCTCCTCCCCAGTTAGGAGCGCGGGAGCCGTGAGAATTTCTACTTCTTGATTAGGACGATAAATCTCAACAGACTGATGCTGCGGGTCTAAGAGCCAACCCAGCCGTGTCCCGTTCCCTTGGTATTCCCGCATTTTGCGTTGCAGTTCACGCAAACTATCCGTGGGGGAGCGCAGTTCCACGACGAAATCAGGGCAGAGGGGGGCGAACTGCCGTTGTTGTTCCTGGCTTAGGACTGACCAACGTTCCCGGCGCACCCAACTGGCATCGGGAGAGCGAACCGCGCCATTGGGCAGGGTAAAGCCAGCGGAGGATTCAAAAGCGATACCCGTGCCGTCCTGTTCACTCCACACGCCTAAGCGCAAAATCAACAGAAGATTGCGCCGACTGCCATCACTACCCGCAGGGGCCATAATCACGAGTTCTCCCTGAGCGGTGAGTTCCAGCCGTAGGTCCCGGTTTAATACACACAGCGCGGCAAACTCTGCCGGGGTGACTGGGGCGGGTAGGGTGAGGGTGTTCATCGGGTCCTCAGTTTCGGGGCAAGGGCATCGCGCACGGCCTCACCTGGGTAACGTGTAGAAGGCACGGCGCAACAGATAGGTCAGCATTAACGGTCCCTTACGGGCGAGTACGGCGGGGATAAAGGCGACACCGGCAAGTCCGGCTAAGGCCAGCACAAAAAGGTAGTTGGGTTGATTCCACTCCCGTTGCTTTTGTTCCCGCAGCACCGGGTCGACTTTGTAATATTTCACTAAATTGTAGGCGACGGGGTGTTGTAAAACGTTCTGCGTCCAAACGCCGTAGGGCATGTAGAAGGCTTCGTGGTACGTGTGGATCACTGGACAGTCTTCGTTCAGGATGTCCACCATTTCGCGGAGGATGGCCCGTCGTGCAGCGGTGTCCTCCATGCTCTGCATCTGTAAGAAGAGACGGTCAAAGGCCAGATTCTCATAGCGGCTTGTGTTGACCACCCCCGGATTTTTGGAGTAGTACAAAAACATGAAATTCTCCGGGTCTGGGTAATCAGCAAACCAACCGTTGCGGATGATCTGGAAGTTCCCCCGGTCCTGTTTGTTGAGGGATTCAGCAAAGGTAACTAAGTTAGCGCGAGCACTAACGCCGATGGCCCGGAACTGCTCGGTGATGTACTCCGCTTCCCGTTGAGATTCGGGACCCCGGAAGGGGTAGACAATCTCCACAACTAAGGGTTTACCCGTCTTAGGGTCAATCCCATCGGCGTAACCGGCTTCTTTCAGTAAAACCTTCGCTTTTACTACATCCTGGCGACCATAGGGATTTTTGTAGTCTGGGTCGTAGCCAAAGAGTCCCGGTGGGAGCGGACTCTCAGCCTTAAGTTTGGTGCCGTTATAGAAGAAATCGTTGAAGCGGTCAAAGTTGTAGGCCAGGGCGAGGGCTTGGCGCAGCTTCTTATTCTTACCCAAGAGCGGGTCTTTCATGTTGAAAGAGATATTATCCGACGAAAAGAGAGCCACCTGTTCGAGTTTGGTCCCGGACTTAGCGAAATCCCCAGAGAGTTGGTTATCCGCTGTAATCCCCTGCTCGACAATGTTCTGGCTCTGACGACGAGCGGCGGTTTTACCCAAACTGTCTAAATAACCTTGACGAAACAAGGTCCAACTCGGAATAGCTTCCTTCATAATGTTAAAACGGGCTTCGTCAATAAACGGTAAAGGCTTGCCCGCATCAACGAGTAACCCTTTTTCGGCAGAACCGGGATCACCCGTGGTCGGAAAGAAACTATGGCGGTGGTTCGCGTTGCGGACTAGCACGATGCTCTGGTTGCGCTTCCATTCCTTGAGCTTATAAGCTCCGGTGCCGACAGGATGGAACATGAAGCGTTCCCGGCGCACCCCGTCATGCCTCTCACCGTCGTAGTAAGCCACTGCCTCAGCCGGAACCGGGGCAAAAAAGGAGGGGGTTGCCATCCAGTAGCGCAACTGGGGATAGAGCGTCTTCAGGCGAATCGTGAAGGTGTAGCGATCTACCCGTTGGATGCCGCTAATTGGCTGGTTGTAATCGGCTTTACCGTCTTTTTTGGCTTGGTCATAGAACTCTCTTAACCCGACAATCACCTGCGACAAGGGGTCAAAAACCGGGCTAGCGGTAGGTGCCTGGATAAAGGGGTCCCCAATCCGTTTCAGGGCATAGATAAAGTCATCACTCACCACTTCTCGGCCCTTACCGTCCGTAAAACAGGGGTCATCCTGATAGCGAATCCCCTTTTTGATCTGGATAGTATAGATCTCGCCGCCATCGGGTAAGGGCATGCGAATTGGTAGAGCCGCCGCTAGACCGGGCTGGAGTTCCATGCGTTGAC
>NZ_JAAXLT010000146.1 GCF_013285555.1 Candidatus Cyanaurora vandensis
AAGTTAGCTTGGCTTCTCGGATGAACATGATATTATCCTAGCATATCAGGGGATAAAGCCGTCCTGAAGGACGGGGCTTGCATCCCATATTTCCGGTCAGCGACTTGCCCGCCGGTAAATGTGCTTCTTTGAGGTAGCGCGCCCCTGCCCCTTTGGATTGCGGGCCTCGACGGTGAAGAAAAAGCTCTGGCGCGGTGGGTGCCAGCCACAGTAGGCGAGATAGTCGGGGTCATGGGTGTGGACTTGGTACTGACTCATGGGGACGGTTCTGTTGAATTGTTGTGACGGTGTGCTGGGGGCCGCGAACCCTGCCCCCAGCAATAGGCTAAGGGGCGGGGTTCGGCTCTGTCACCAGGGTAGCTGGGGGTGAAGCGGCAATAGAGCAAGAGGTAGTGGGCGGATGCTCTCGGGTGCGCAGCGGTGACGGCGGTCAAGCGTATTGGGCTGACCCATGGCTCTAACTTGCCTGAAACTATCATCTGCCTGCTCCGCTATCCTGATTAACTTGACCGTGCCTAGGCATAGGAGGCACTCTTACTACCCACCCATTTTTTCTAGATTGTTGTCCTTAAGACACGCGAAAACAGCAACTTGGGTGTACCGTGTCAGGTAATTACCAGGGCGAATGCCGTTAACCTCTACGTCATACCGCTAACCTACGGAGCTTACCATGCGCTCACTCAGCAGTTCATCATTTTTGAGTCAGCCAGTCCAGAATCCTGTTTCAACAATTGTAGGAAACACGCCTCGCTCAAGAATTGCTATTTTCCAATTGCTTGCCTTCGTACTTTTTCTGTTGAATCTGCCCGGGGGGAATTTAAATTCAGCTTCCGCTCAGACTCTCACCACCCTGGTTAGCTTGAACGGCATCAATGGCTCCCAGCCCCGGGCCGGATTAGTGCAGGGCCGGGACGGCAACTTCTACGGTACCACCACGGATGGTGGCGGTTCTACGGCTTGTTTCGGCTCGGGTTGTGGCACGATTTTTCGGATGACCCCCACGGGTATCCTCACCACCTTGGTTCGGTTTAATAGCATTAACGGAAACGGTCCTGAAGCTGAATTAGTTGAGGGCAGTGATGGCAACTTTTACGGCACTACTACCTATGGTGGCAGTTCTACGGTCTGTGGAACTGACCCAATGACCGGAATCCCGCTCGGCTGTGGCACCGTATTTCGGATGACTCCCAGTGGTACGCTCACGACCTTAGTTAACTTTGATAGAACTAATAATGGCTCCAATCCCTATGCCGGATTGGTGCAGAGCAAGGATGGCGACTTCTACGGTACAACCAACGCTGGGGGTCTTTTCACTTGTCTCAACTTCGGCTGTGGCGCCGTATTTCGGATGACCGCCAATGGCACTCTCACCACCCTAGTTTATTTTGATAGTACCAATAGTGGTGGCTATGGTCCATCTGCCGAATTGGCGGAGGGCAGTGATGGCAATTTCTACGGCACAACGGGTGATGGCGGCACTTTTGCTGACGGCACGGTGTTTCGGATGACCCCCAGTGGTACCTTGACGACCTTAGTTAATTTTGATCGCACCAAGGATGGCGGCTCGCCCATTGCCGCATTGGTGGAAGGTAGGGATGGTAATTTCTATAGCACGACCTTCAGCGGTGGCAGTTCTGGGGCTGGCACGGTGTATCGGATGACCCCGAGTGGTATCTTGACGACCTTGGTTAACTTTAACCGTACCAATGGTCGTTATCCCTATGCCGACTTGGTGACGGGCAGCGATGGTAACTTCTATGGCACTACCTCCCAAGGTGGCACGCCTGGTGACGGTACGGTGTATCGGATGACCCCCAGTGGCATCCTGGCTACTTTGGTTAACTTTGACCGCACCCATGGTGCTGGTCCCTATGGTCGCTTGATTCAAGGTAGTGATGGTAACTTCTACAGCACGACTAACGGCGGTGGCAATAGTCAACTGGGCACGGTATTTCAGCTCAGTGGCGTTATCACGACCCCTACCATCAGTAGCTTCAGTCCCACCAGTGGACCCGTCGGAACTATGGTCATCCTGACAGGAACAAGCTTCATTGGGACCACAGCGGTCCAGTTCAACGGCACTGGCGCGACTAGTTTCATGGTTGACTCAGATACCCAGCTCACAGCAACAGTACCCAGTGGTGCAACGACCGGAGCCATCACCGTCACCACTGCTGGCGGTACAGCGACGAGCCCTGGAACGTTTACGGTCAATTCGGGTTTACCTTTTATTGCCTTTTTCACCCCTAGCAGTGGCCCTGCCTTGACGGAAGTCAAAATCAGAGGTATTAACTTCACCGGAGCCATCCAAGTTAAGTTTGATACTACCACCGCACGGTTTGTGGTTAACTCCAGCACTCAGATCACTGCTACTGTACCTAGGAAAGCTACGAGTGGCAAAATTAGCGTGACTACCCCCAGTGGTATGACGATGAGTAACGGGAGCTTTACGGTGCTTCCATAGATTGATGTCCTAGCTGTATCACTCCTGACTACTAAGTAAGTGAGGAGCTTTCTTGTATAGCAAGGACCAGGAAACTTAAGCTGTTTTAGCTATACTAGATGTGTGTAGCGAACCCCGTTTTTGAGACAGCTAGTTAAGCAGTTTGTTGTTTCTGTTCAAACTCTGCTGGCGGTAGATACCCCAGCACCGAGTGCAATCGCTTCTGATTGTACACCTGCTCCAAAAAATGAGGGACTGTAAATTAGATTGTGTCAAAGGCCAAAATGCGATAAAACCCATCTCAGAACAAGGAGTGGAGCATGACCTTCCGACCAGAATTAATCGATGAATTACTCAAGGACTATCGCAACCCAGAAGACCTGATGGGCGAGGGTGGGATCTTCAAGCAACTCACCAAAGCCATGATTGAGCGTTGTCTAAACGCCGAGTTGCACACCCACCTTGAGGAACAACGTCAAGCCCCCGCTCCTGTAACCGCTAAGAATCGGCGCAAGGGTCATAGCCAAAAGACCCTCAAGGGGGATTTTGGTCAGGTGGATATCGCCATACCCCGCGACCGAAATGGGGCGTTTGAGCCGTGGATTGTCCCCAAGGGTCAGACGCGCTTTCAGGGCTTTGATGACAAGATCCTCGCGCTGTATGCCCGAGGGATGACGACGCGCGATATCCAGGCTCAATTACAGGAGCTGTATGGGGTTGAGGTCTCTGCCACCCTGATTTCCAATGTCACCGATGCGGTGGAAGCGGAGCGTAAAGCGTGGCAGAACCGGACACTAGACCCGGTTTACCCCATTGTTTACCTGGATGCGATTGTGGTCAAAGTGCGCCATGAAGGTCGAGTCATCAATAGAGCGATGCACCTGGCGTTAGGGGTGACTATGGCCGGTCAGAAAGAACTGCTGGGGCGATGGATGACCCAGAATGAATCCGCCAAGTTCTGGCTAACCGTGCTAACCGATTTGCAAAATCGGGGTGTCAAAGACATCTTCCTTGCCGGTGTCGATGGGTTAACCGGGTTTCCTGATGCCATCGAAACGGTGTTTCCCCAGACTCAGGTACAACTGTGCCTTGTGCATTGGGTGCGCAATAGTCTGAACGATGTCTCTTGGAAAGACCGTAAGGTCGTGGCTGCCGACCTCAAACAGGTCTACAGCGCTCCGACGGTAGAGGTAGCCGAGCAAGCCTTGCTCGCCTTTGCCCAACGCTGGGATAAGCAATACCCGACCATGAGTAAATCCTGGATGAACCACGGGCAGCGGGTTATTCCCTTCTTCGCGTTCCCTGGGGATATCCGTAAAGTGATCTACACCACCCATGCCATTGAGTCAGTAAATATGACCTTGCGTAAAGTCCTGCGCAAGCACCGGTCATGCCCCACCGATGAATCGGCGCTGAAAGTGATTTACTTGGCGATTCAGAACCAATCCAAGAAATGGACAATGCCAATGTGGCCTTCGGCCACGGAGGCCTATCGCGACTGGAAAGGAGCCTTAAATCGATTTGCTATTGAGTTTGAAGGGAGGTTTCCAATGTGAGATTTCCCCCATGAGACAAACTACTTGACATACCCAATTATTACTCAAGATCTCGCCACTTATTCCTGTTTTTGTTTTGATACTCAAGGAATGTATCCTGTCAATACTTGTTACGTATGGGCAATAGATGATCTCTATGTGCTTGTCTGGTTCTGTTCACCTGTAACGTGGTGGATTTGTCATCAGCTTCTTCAGCACGCAATCAATGACACGCTACGAATGTTTAAGGAGCAGGTTGAAACTCTCCCCATTGCTCAACCTACCCCCGAAATCCGCGCTGAAGTTGCATGCCTAGTAGCCCGTCTCATTGAACTCACCAAGACCAACCAGCAAGCCCAGCGAGAAGTCCTCGACTGGTTACGGATGGAGCAGGGACTAGAGAAGCCAGGGCAGAAGCTAGAGGAATTTGCTCGTCTGACCCCGGATGAGTGGGTAGCAGAGATAAAGAAGCGTCGTCCCAAGACAGCAGGCACCTTCAGACCCGCTCAACTCAAAGCTATCCGAGAGGTCTATGAAGACTATGCCCCAGCCATCCAGACCCGTAAAGCAGAAGCCCTCGCCCTAGAGAAACGCCTTTCCCACTTGGTCAACCAAGCCTACGGCCTGACCCCAGAAGAGGTAGAACTCATGCGGAAAACTGCCCCGCCCCGGATGCCCATCCCCAGCGAAATATAAGGAGGTTGTGTTTTCTTGCTGCCTGTCTATACCGGGTCTGATGGGGGGTACTCTCAAAGAGGGATAGAATCCGGGCATCAAGTAAGAGGCAGCAATGGTCAGGCAGCCATCTATCTACGAAGATCTCCAGCGTGTTTGTGGCATCCGGTTCGAGCCTGTAGTGACAGAGGTACCCACCGAAATCCTCCCTTGTCGTTACTGCGATTGCATTGATTTTGATATCCAGGACAAGACTCGTGACCAATGGCGGGTGTTCTGTGGGGATTGTACGAACCTCCTAGGCGAGGTGTCCGACCTAGAAGCTCTCATTTGGGTAGCCCGCATCCATGGCTATCAACGCGGCTGGGTCTACCATGAGTACCTGAACTTTAACGCTGAGCCAAATATCGAGGAACTACGCGAGGTGGAGTACGTATTAGGCTACCAGCGCGGCTGGGCAGAACACGCCTATCGGGAATTGTATGAAGGAGCGGAGGTGGACTGGCTAGCGCAGGTGACGCTGCCCCAGTTGAAACTTGGCGGAGCTAGCCTATTTTTCAGAGATACAAAAGTTTGACTATTGTTCATTATCTCGCGGATTGGATGCCAAGCTGCCAGGGCTTTCGACCTAATCTCTATGTTTGGGTGCTGCTTGACAGATCTCATGCGGGATTGCCGTAGGAGGTTATTATGAAGTTAAATTCTGGCTGCTCTAAGCGTTCTTGGAATTGTCGTTTGGAACTGATAGCCGGTTGCGGGTCAGACTGCCCTGATAAAGCTAGGGTCACCGTCAACTTCCACCCCTGGGCCAGACCCATCCTTACCCAGTTCCAACCAATTTTTAAATAGCTCATCCCGCGTTGCCAGCATCTTTGGTGAGATTGCGCTTGGGTCGCGCAAGTATGGACATAGACACCCCAGGCGGTCAGGGCAATAGAGCCGGAGGCAATCAGAGCGACGACTATCCACGCCAGGGTATTCAGATGACGGATATCGCAGCAAGCTACCTGTTGACGAAACAACTGCAAAAGGGGAGAGTAAAGACGGGAGGTGCTGGACATTGGTTAATTAGATTGGTGGTACAAAAAGATTACCTCATGTCGAGGCTACCTCCCACCCTAATCCTCATGCTTGAATTGGTATTATGTAAAGTTATGTTGCGAGATTCAACATTTCTGACAAAGAAGGATAGACAATAAGTTATGTGTCCAAGCATCAATCAAGCTTTAAAGACAATCATTCTGATAGTTGCACTTGCAAACGTCGCATTCTCGAACGTCGCATTCGCGCAAACACCGCAATTTAATCAAATCTTCCATTATTACACATCCGAAAAGAATTTCAGCGGAGTCGCGCTGGTGGCGACAGACGGCAAGATTGAATACCTGAACGGCGCGGGATTGGCTAATCGCCAGAACGGCACAACGCTCACCTCAAAATCAAAGTTCCGCATTTGCTCGATAACCAAGACATTCACCGCTGTTTTAATTATGCAATTTTACGAACAGGGCAAAATTGATTTGAATGCTCCTGTGAGTCGTTACTTTCCCGAATATAAAGGCGAGGGCAAAGACAAAATCACGATTGACCAGCTGTTGACTTACAGTTCGGGACTGGATGATCTTGACCAGCGCGAAGAAGCAATTTACAGGTCGCAGATGTCGCCCGACACCTTGATTGCTAAATACTTTAGCGGCAAATTAGTCAGCGAACCGGGAAAAAAATTCAGCTACAAAAACGCCGACTTTATTATCCTCGGCAAAATCATTGAAAAGATTGCAGGCAAGTCTTTTGCCGTTGTTTTAGATGAAAACATTTTGCAGCCGCTGCAAATGACGAACACAGGTTATTTGAGAAACGGCGATATTGTCGGAGGTCTGGCGAACGGTTATCTGTTTGATAAAACGACCAAAACTTTTCGCAACGACGATCCGTTTTGGATTGATAATTTTTATGCCGCCGGCGCGATGTATTCGACCGTCGAAGACCTTTTAAAGTTCGATTCGGCAATTTTTAATAACAAAATTCTCAGCAAGAAAACAATTGATTTAATGCTCGTCCCGCGTCCCGAACTTTACAGCGTCGGTTACGGCTTCTGGATTTCTCCAGTGCAGTTCGGCGCGATTAAAACTCGTGCGGCTGACCGTCAAGGCGAAATTTCGGGAAACAAAGCATCGTGGATTCATCTAATTGACCAAAAAAAGACGGTCATTATCTTTTCAAACTCAGACGCGACTGACATTAACGAGATGCGTGAGAAACTTGTGTCGGCATCGCTCGAACAGCCAATTAATTTACCGCAGTTTCAGAAAGTGCAAGTCGTTAATAACAAAAATTTTAACCAAATACAGGGAACATGGGAAATAGATTTGCGCCCGACACCCGCTGCTGAACCTTATTTGAAAGAGTTTGTTATTTCCAACATCATTGATAAAAATTTTTCAGGAATTTTCTATGGCTCGGAGTTTACAGGAGGTCAAATAAACGGGAGTTGGGAAAGAATTTATTTTGCATTTACCACAGGCGATAAGGATTCAAGCTATTTCCATTCGGGTTACGTTGAAGACGGCAAGATACACGGGATTAGTTACAGCCCCGATAGAAAATTCATTACTCCCTGGTCAGGTAAAAAAAAGGAGTGAATCTTAATTTGTCATCTATTCATTATGAAAATCCGTACTTTTGACCTTCTAACTGTGGATTGAGGAAGTTGTACAAGAAACAAACGTAGAAAACAGGTACAAAATAACGGGCAGGCTAACAAGTTATTGGACGTGAGGTAAAAACAGCTTCTCTTCAAAATCTTGCTTCTTCAATTCGGAGTTATGCGTATTCGGTTTTTGCCCACGTCAACTCTGCCGTCGGACCGGTTATTGGACGTGAGGCGGGAACATCGACTTTGTGATCAACATTTTCATACAAATTTAGGCGTTGCACATTTTTATGATGAATCAGGGTGATGTTTATAGCAAAACCGGCACTTTAGGCTGGTTTTAGATGAAAAAATCCTTTGGATATTGTGCAACGCCCAGCAATTAATGCTCCTGAACCCTTAACGTGCGTTAAATTCCGGTGCGATTCGTTCAGCAGAAATCATCCCCCAAAAGGAGTTTGACGGTTAGCTAGCATGGTTCCCCTTGGAACCATGACAACTTTACGTTGATGAAGGTGAGCATCTCCTCTTGGAGTGCAAGTCCTTCCCCAGAGAGTGTTCTGGTGCAAGCATATCCCCTCCGGTAGCGACTAGTCCTCAATCCGTAAAGCGGGGATAAAAGCCTTCAAACTGGCAGCCTAAACCAGTGGCAGGCAAGCAAGTGTCCACGCTGAGCCGCTAGGGTATAGGTAATTTAGGTCAAAGCCCAGTGGAGCGTACCTACCTCGTATAGCCAAGTAATCCTAGAGGTAAAACCATGACTGAAGTGCAAAGGGCTATCATTACATCATGCTACTGGCAGCGTTGATGGTACCACTGATGCTACCGTATTTGATGCGGCTTGTCGGCAGGGGATTACCTGAGTTGCCCGCCGGGGTGAATACCGGGTTGTTTGTGGTCTCGTTGCTGGTGTTGGAAGTGATGCTGGTGGTCCAACTCCAATGGCTAGGGCTGGTGTTGGGCTTGGTCTACGGGTTGGCTCTTTGGCTAAGTTATTACTTGGTTGTGCGTCCCGAATGATGTTCCGTGGCCCTGGGGTGTCCTCTTGCGGTCCAGAGAGGCAGGGGTCAGGCATGATAAGCCCGGTCCTCGCCTAATCCTCAGCGGCGGCGGGAACCTGAACAATTTAAGTACGCAAAAGGTTAAAAGTTCAGGTACGTAATCGTAGCCCGTTGGGTCCTCCCCGATGTTCTATACGCCAAAGTTACAGGCCATTTTATGTTTTCACGTACTTGCATATCTAAAACTCCAAAAGTCCAACAATGTAAATATTCAAGTATTTTGTTTTAACCACGCGCTGAGGAGGGCTTGGGTGAGTTCGCTAAACTCAGGGTTTTGGCCTTGTGCTAGGTGCGGGTTTGGTACCAACGCCCAAGTAAACCTGCTGTAGTTTGCCACGCAGCGAAAAGACAAAGTAGCGATAGGATTTTTGGCCTCGGGCACGGTGTTGATAGGAGCCCAAGCGCACCTCCCCAGTGGTCCAGTCCAGGACCTGACGAGAGGCATCATGGATGAAAAATGCCCCTTTGATGGTCCAGCCAGGGAGGTCGGTGGGGCAGCGTGCGCCTTTGGCTCGGACTTGGAGTAGGTCAAGGACGGGCACGGGGACTACCGATATGTATAACAATCATTATACACTTTCCCAGATAAGGGCCAGCGCGGGTTTGTCCGCTCAGGCCACGACCGCCCCAAGTCCCTTTCCCTAGGCTTGTCGGTCGGACTAAATCCGCTGTTTGCGCTTCAAGAACAACCAGGGGTCGCTTCAGCAAAGGGAATTTAAAGCCCGTTAAGCATTTATGGAAGCTGAAATCCATCGGAACCGGGCGAGTGGCTTAAGTTTGGTCACAGCCGCGATGGTGCTATGGCATACGGTCTACTTAGAATGGGCTGTACATACTCTGCGTGACCGTGGGCAAATAATTGATGATGCTTTATTGCAGCATTTATCGCCCCTTAGCTGGGAACACATCAACCTAACCGGAGATTATGTATGGCGTAGTCGCTCCAAGGTTGGGCTAGGGAAGTACAGACCACTCCGACCACTTGCTGGGTCTTAACGGGCTTTAAATTCCGTTTACTGAAGCGACCCCTACCAGGAGCAGAAGTACACGGTGCAGGAGATTTGCCGCATGATGCAGGGGGAGACCCCTATTTCCAAGCCGACTTTGTACAAGTACTTAGATGAGCAGTCCCAGGATATTGGTTAATACCTTTTGTCTTGAGGGCGAACAGCTCCCATTGAGGCAGCAGCACCTGTGGCTGAGTGATAGCCTATGCTGGACAATAAAAGCCTTCGAGACAGGAGCAATTAGGATGATCGCTCAAACCATGGTGCAACCTTCCTCTTGGATTGAAGGCGGTATTAGATTTGAAAAGATTCGCGGACTTAACCTGTTCAAATTTACCGATGAACTCCAAGAGCACCTTGAAACTCTCATTGATCGCCAAAAATCTAACCTGCTCACCCCAGAGGAAACGGCTGAACTCGCGGGTATCACTGAACTGGATCGCATCTTTACCCTGATGAACGCCCGGATCATTGCCGAGTTGTGACCATCAGCATTGCCAGTCGCCAACGCATTCGGCAGCGGGCCAACTTTCTATGTGAGTATTGCCATTCTTCCGAAGAAGCCAGTGCCTCATTGTTTACCTTCGACCACCTCCTCCCCCAATCTCTGGGTGGTCCAGATAGCGAAGCGAACCTTGCCCTAGCCTGCCATCGCTGTAATGGTCGCCGCTATAACTTCACAGACGGCCTTGACCCCGAAACCCAAACCACCGTTCCCCTCTTTAACCCCAGACAAAATAAGTGGCCGGAGCATTTCTACTGGTCAGCGGACGGACAAAAGATTCTAAGCAGGACTCCCATCGGACGCGCCACCATCGAACGATTGGATATGAATGACGATTGGCATGATGAGGGTTCAATTCAGCGTGCCCGTCGCCTCTGGCTACGCGGAGGCTGGCATCCTCCTATTGGCGATCCTTAGCTCTAGTAGCTAGCTTGGAACGGAGTTTGAACGGGCGATAGCGCACACGGAATGGCTTGAATGCTGGCGGCAAGGAATGGAGGGGGTCGCCGTCCCAAATTCAAGCCCCATCAGCAAAAAGAAATCATCAGCATCGTGGGTTAAGGGCAAAAGACAGCTGCGGATGCTGCCCGCCTGTTCAATGTGCATCCCGCTATGGTGTCCCGGTTGTTAGCAGGTAACAGGTAAGGGCTGAGGTGGATTTACTGAGCCGCTGCTCCCCAAACCTCTTTTAAAAACCTCATCACAAGCTAAGTTCTTACCTGTGAAGCATCTAATCTTCTATGTATCAATGAAACTAAAGAAAGTAAATCTTCTGCATCTTCTTTCGACATAACCCATGTCGTTTTGGGAGCGTGAGCTGTTGTATTACGAAACATACCAAAAGTTCCTTTAACTAAGTTTAGAAAACCTTTCTGCTCACTTTTTTCATTGTCGTTGCTTAATTTATTTATTGCAAGTAAAGGCTGTTCGCCTGATAAAGCTTTATCAAATAGTGCAACTCCATCTTCTGTTAACCCTGTTCGAGCTCGAATTTTATTTGATACACTTTTAACTGCTTCAAGAACTGCATGAAAATAGTTATCAACAAGTAATTCTTCCCGACAAAAGCTTAAAACATCTTGGTGAATATTTCGGCTATTTAAACCTACTCGTAGTTCTTGAGCCCGTCTTTGAGCTTCCCCAAGAGTTTGCGCTTTCTCAATAGATATTAGCGTTCCAGTCTCTTCTACTGCTAAACCAACGAAAGAGAGGGAAAGATTTAAATTCGCTCTCATTGACTCAAATCGTTTTGGGCATTGGATGAATCGCTCAGGCTTCATTGCTTTTCGGATAAAGGCTAGAATAGCACGACGATCTTGCTTGTCATTTTGATATTCAGTAAAGGAATTAGAAATTCGATGTCGCTTTGTAATAGTTGGCGCGGGATCTGGAAGCCTAGAACTTTCTAGCAAGGTAGTAATTTCTATCCCAGTTAACCCATTATTAGTATCGCCTAATGCACTAGCAATAGCCTCTAATTCAGTCTGTGTGAATTTCCTAGATTCTGTCACTTAGCCCCCTTTCGCACACGTCGTGGTGTTAAGTTCGTAATTCGCATTTCTTAGTAAACCAAGAACTTTTAAAGATAGGCTTTCTTCATCCTTGACGGGTTCATTTCGATTCTTCTTTTTAACTTCGCTCTCTGGTTCAGTCATTTCATCACCTCGTAAACTTTCAAAACTTCATCCCCGTAGTGGTTAATCACTTTGATGGCGATTTTACCAGAAGAGGGGACAGGGAAGGGGCGGCTGGTGGTGGAGTAGAGGGTACTCCAGGCAGATTCGTCTATCTCGGCTTTGAGGGCGCGTTTTAGTTTCTCATAGGGTTCGTCGGCTCCGGTGAAGTAGGCATGGCGGACGAAGAAGCTCTCTTCGTTGTAGTTGGTGTCTATGAACCAACAGGCGATGTCGTCGGTGGTGCTGCTGCGGATTTCTCCGGTGGTGGGGTCGTAAATATCTAGTCCGTGTAGTTTGACGATGAGTTGTCCGTCTGCTTGGGGGTCGATATCGAGGTCGGGTTCTCCAAAGACCATAAAGAGGTTTCCGGCTCCGGTTTTTTTCAGGAGGTCATCGCCCATGAGGAGGTCGGTGTACATCCGGGCGATGAGGATGGGGAGGCTGCCGTAGCGTTTGGTTTCTTCGGAAACGTGGGGGTCGAAGGCGAAGCCGCAGATGATCAGGAGTTCGTAACCGAGTCCTTTGGAGGCTTCTTTGGCGGTTTCTTTTAGGTCGTCGGGGGTGATTGTTCCGTGTTCGGGGCCGATGTGGACGGCGACGCGGCGGGGGATGCCTTCTTTGTCGGTGTAGTCACCTGTGGCATGAATGTAGCGTCCGGCGTAGGGTTCAAGGCGGTCAAAACTGAGGCGTTCGTTGCGTTTGGTGTTTTGGACTCCGGCTTTGCGGAGGTTTTCGATGATGCGGGGAAGGTAGCGGTCGGTTTCTTGCTCCTGGGCCTGGGCTACGCTTGTGGGTTGGTCTTGGTCGTCGGGGGCGAGGACGCGGTGGGGGGAGAGGCTTTCGACGGTAAAGGGGCCACTGACGCGGATACGTTTGGAGTCTTCGTAGGGTTGGTCATAGAGAATTTCGATGTCAGCGTGGCGGGAGATGGCGTTGTCTATTTCCTTCTGGCGTTCGCGGCGTTTTTCCCACCATTGGGTAAGGAGGGTTTTGGCGAGGTCGGGCCATTTAGCTTCTGGTTCGCGGGGGATTTGCCAGTCTTCCCAAGTTTTGTTGAGGAGTTGATTCAGTTGGGTGCGAAGGGGTTCGAGGCGTTCTTGCCATTTGCTGTGGATGGTGTCTATTTCGGGGTTGTTGGCGATGGATTTGAGGGTGATATGGGGAACTCGTTTATAGACAAAGCCTTTTTTGATGTCGTGTTCGACTTGGGGAGTAGTGAGGTAGGCAATTTTACCTTCGGCGGCGATGGGTTTTGACTGGGGTGTGGGAAAGGGAATGACCTGGGCGGGGGTGCTGTCTTGGAGTTCTTGTTCTTTACGCTGTCCTTCGTTGCTGTCGGCAAGGAGGAAGTAAGGGAATTTCGCGCTCATGAGGCGGGTTCGGGCGAGGGCTAAGGCTACACGGCTGGTGTCAATGGTTATCCAACGCCGTCCCCATTGTTCAGCAACATAGGCAGTGGTGCCGCTTCCACAGGTCGGGTCTAGTACAAGGTCGCCGGGGTCAGTGGTCATGAGGATGCAGCGCTCGATGACTTTAGGATTTGTTTGGACAACATACCATTTTCCTTCTTTAGAGCCAGCGACAGAAGTATCAGCCCACATATTTGTAATAGGCAGAACAGGAAAATCATCTAAATATCTCACATAAGCCAGACTGCCTTCACGTCCAAAAATTCGATTAGATATACTCAACCTATTCATTCCTTCCGGCCAGTTTGCTTTCCAGTGGTTTCCCTGACGAGCATTATACTCTTTATTCTGAAATACAAGGGGCTGGTTTTGATTCGGTGAACCTTGGCTAGTTAAATTATCCATGCGGAAAATTCTTGCGTTATTTGCTTCTTGACCTTGTGGATCATTGCCAATTAGTTCAAACCTACCATCGGGTAAGCGCCAATAACGGTAATCAGAGCTTTTCAGAGTCTCGCTCGATTTTTCAAAGTATAGCTGGCGATATTTCAAATCTTTTTTTGATTTAGAATACTAGATAATGTAGTCACCAACTCGACTAATAGATGAAGTCTCAAATCCCCCAGTTGTTGTATAAAATATTAAACTAACAAAATTTTCTGAACCATATATTTCGTCAAGCAGGTTTCTTACCAGATGAATATTATCTTGACCAATTTGAACAAAAATACTCCCATTTTCCGTCAAAAGCTCCCGTGCTAAAATCAATCGGTCACGCATGTAGACGAGATACGAATGAATCCCCAATTTCCAGGTATCCCGGAAAGCTTTAATCTGCTCTGGTTGGCGGGTGACATCATCTAAGTTTCCATCTTTAACATCCCGTTTTCGAGTACTAACCTGCCAATTCGAGCCAAACTTAATCCCATAGGGCGGGTCAAAGTAGATGGTTTGAACTTTCCCTTTCAGCCCTTCTTTCTCCGCCAATGAAGTCATGACCAGCAGGGAATCCCCCAGAATCATACGGTTCACCCACTTCATTCCGTCCTTGTGGGTATAGAAATCAATGAGTTGTTCAAAGGTCAGACCGTTAAAGTCACTTTTGAAAAGGTTCATCTGCTCGGTGGGAGCCGTAGACCGGGCTTGGGTGCGGATATCCTCGACTAGGGCGAGGGGGTGAATCTTCTCCTGGATGTAGATGGGAACAGCAGGAGCTTCCAGGTCTTGGCTATCCTGTTCATCTTTGCCCTTCCATACAAGTTGCGGGTCCAGGGAGGTATCGCGGGGGTAACGGATGGTCTTAGGAGTTTTCTCCTCGGCGGCTACAAGGTCGCGGAGTTCTTCGGTGGGGATATTGGCGCGTTTATCTTTGTGTTTGGTCGCGTCAATGTGAGTTTCAGAGGGGGAATCACTGGATTTCTTGCGGGGGGCCATCAGATACCTTCGAGGTTGTTAATTCAAAGTAGTGCCAGTTGAGAAATACTAGGACGTTCATCCCAGGTTCGATCCTTGAGTTCTCGACCATTTTTTTTCTTGTGTACTCCTCCCCATTGTTTAAAGAAGAACTTCACATTGGTGGATTCACATTGCTGTTGAATGTGTAAGCTGACACGCATCTAACTTGCATTTATAGAATTACCTTTATTTTTAATCCTGCGACCCCAATCAATCTTGAGTTCTCCGCGATTAAGTAATCT
>NZ_JAAXLT010000147.1 GCF_013285555.1 Candidatus Cyanaurora vandensis
GTGTACGAGAAATTGCAAGTGAAAAACATGGTGAAGAATCATCATCTGGCTAAGAGTATTTCTGATGCAGGCTGGTCACAGTTCACCACTTGGCTAGAATACTTTGCGAAGGTATTTAAGAGAACAGTAGTTGCGGTGGCTCCACAATACACATCCCAAGCATGTTCTAGCTGTGGCGTTATTGTTAAAAAGTCTCTTAGTACCCGTACTCACACCTGTCCGTGTGGATGCGTATTGGATAGAGACGTTAACGCGGCTCTGAATATCTTAGCTAAGGGCAGAAGTACCGTAGGGCATACGGGAAGCATGGGCCGCTGTCGGCCCAGGAACGCTTGTGGAGAGTCGAACCGCTACGCATCAGGAGGTAACTCTTAATGAGCAAGTTCTCTCGTGGAAGCAAGAATCCCCCGGCTTTAGCCGTGGGGAGTGTCAACTTTCAATCTTGCCCGAGAACGCCCACAACCAACCTCTAGGCGCGGTTCGCGGATTTAAGCTATCGTTACAATAGTTAACGTCAGAGCCGCTAGGAGGCGTGACCCCGTGAATGACCCCAACAAAAATAACAACTGGCGCAACACTGGACTTTACGTTTTGCTTGCCATTGTTGTCATCTCCCTTGGTACCGCCTTCTTCAGCGGCTCCTCGTCCGATAACCGCAAAGAAATTGTCTACTCCGAATTTGTCCAGCGCACCCAGTCCGGGGAGGTTTCTTCGGTAGAATTTACCGCCGACGGTGCCCGCGCCAACATTATGTTTAAGGACGGTTCGACCGCTAAGGTCACAGTCCCGCCCCTCGATACCCAGTTATTCCAGATCCTCCAGAAGTCGGGCGTTACCTATCAAATCCGTACCGATAACTCCAACACCGCTTGGTTCCAGGTGTTGATGACCTTCCTGTTCCCGCTGTTGCTACTGGGCGGGTTGTTCTTCCTGTTACGCCGTGCCCAGAATGGCCCCGGCAATCAGGCGATGAACTTTGGTAAGTCCAAGGCCCGCGTCCAGATGGAGTCCCAGACCAAGACGACCTTCCAGGATGTGGCTGGGGTGGACGAGGCCAAGCTTGAATTGGCGGAAGTGGTGGATTTCCTGAAGAACCGTGACCGTTTCGACGCGCTCGGAGCCAAGATTCCCAAGGGTGTATTGCTCGTGGGTCCGCCGGGTACGGGTAAGACCTTGCTGGCTAAGGCCGTGGCTGGCGAAGCGGGGGTGCCTTTTTTCTCCATCTCCGGTTCTGAGTTTGTGGAAATGTTTGTCGGGGTCGGGGCCTCCCGGGTGCGCGACCTCTTCGAGCAAGCCAAGAAGAACGCGCCCTGTATTGTCTTTATTGACGAAATTGACGCAGTGGGTCGTCAGCGTGGGGCCGGATTGGGCGGCGGCAATGATGAGCGTGAACAAACGCTTAACCAGTTGCTCGTCGAGATGGATGGTTTCGAGGGCAATGGCGGGGTGATTATTCTCGCTGCCACCAACCGCCCGGATGTCTTGGATGCGGCTCTGTTGCGTCCCGGTCGTTTTGACCGACAGGTAGTAGTGGACCGCCCGGACCTCAAGGGACGGTTGGAAGTGTTGAAGGTCCATGCGCGGGGCAAGACCCTAGCACGGGACGTGGATGTGGAGAAAGTGGCGCGGCGGACCCCGGGCTTCACCGGGGCAGACTTGGCGAACTTGCTCAACGAAGCGGCAATCCTGGCGGCGCGGCGTAGTCTCAGTGAAATCTCGATGGATGAGATCAACGACGCGATTGACCGGGTTTTAGCAGGGCCGGAGAAGAAGAACCGCATCCTCGGCGAGCGGACCAAGCAACTCATCGCCTACCACGAGGTCGGTCACGCGCTCTTAGGTCGGTTATTGCCCAACCACGAGCCGGTCCAGAAGATCAGCATCATTCCTCGGGGCATGGCAGCAGGTCTGACTTGGTTCACCCCGACGGACGACGATATGCTGGTCTCCCGGGCCCAGCTTTTGGACCGGATGGTGGCGGCTCTCGGCGGTCGGGTCGCTGAAGAACTGGTCTACGGGGCTGAAGAAGTGACCACTGGGGCCTCCAATGACCTAGAGCGGGTAGCGGCGATGGCGCGGACGATGGTGACGCGCTTCGGGATGAGTGAGGAGATTGGACCTTTGGCTTTGGGCCGGGGCGGTGGGGGTTCGATGTTCCTGGGGCGCGACATCATGAGCGAGCGCGATTTTAGTGAAGAGACGGCCCAACGGGTGGATGGTGAGGTGAAGCGTTTCGTTTCGGAATCCTACGTCAAAGCCCGCTTGATTCTGACGGAGAACCGGGGTTTGTTGGACCGTGTAACCGAGGAGTTGCTTAAGCGCGAAACCCTGGACTCTGAGGAGCTTGAGCAAGTGATTAGCGACTACGAGAAACGTCAGACTAGCCGCGCTTAATTACGTTTGAACTTTGTTAGACCCTGTAAGCTCAGGGTCTTTTTTTGTATTTAAAGCACAGTTGAAACGTTAAGCGCAAGGGATGAACTGGTTGACACTCCCCGGCATAAGTGCACGAGGACAGCTGGGCGGCACCGCCCAGCTCTTGGTTCCACGAGAAAGCTTGCTCATCAGGGGTCCGGTACTGGACCCCTAGAGTTACTTCTTGATGCGTAGCGGCATGGCCTCCGGCCACGGAAGCCTATCGACTGCTTAATCAACCGGAAATTTTATCATTCCTGACGCTGTCGAATATTTAGCCACACGCGCCGGGACTAGGGACCGCCGAGTTGGATGGTACGGAAAGGAAGTAACAACTTGAGGACATCCCCCTGGCCTTCACTGGGGATCTCGCCGAGAATGGCTTGGAGGACCCGTTGACTACCGCCATTAGCTTCACTTTGGTAGGCCAGGATTATGCGGTCATCGGGAAACCAAGCCCGCCCCCACTGGGTCAGGGTCAAGGGGTCTAGGGGAGCTGTGGGGAGGACCAACAGACCCACCAACCGCCCTTGCCGAAAGTAGGCCCGCACCGTGGCATCCTGGGTGAACACCAACTGGCCTTCTGGAGTATAAAGTCCGCTCCCGCCTAAACTAAAACTACCCTTGCGCCGTTCCCACTGTTGCTGGTCAGCGTAGGTGAGAAATTCCGCCTGGAGCATCCCCCAGTACAGATGGTCTGCCGCAAGTCCTGGACGAGCGTGGGTCTGGAGGACAAAGGGCACCCGTTCGGACCCCGCCTGATACAGGGGTGCTGCCCCCGTCGGCAAAGCTAGCACCAGCCCCAACACGAATCTAATCGCTAGCACCATGAAGATCTAAACTGGAATAGTGCATTATGCTCAGGAGTCACTGCCATGTCAAGTGAAGAACAATTCCAAGCTTTACGTGAGGCCCTACATGACCTCAACCGCGAACAGGCGCAATTAGTATTCCAACAACTCTTGGAAGCAGCCCGCGCCGAGGGACCGCAGGGCACCCAGTTGAGTCAATTGCTATGGGATGAACTATGGCGGACCCAGCGTTCACTCCAGTTCTGGCGTAGTCTGGGGGAGGCCGAGGGCGAACTCTCGAAAGCCCTCTCTGACCAACACATCCGGCTCCAACAGAATTACCTGCGTTTGATGCAAGAACAATGACTTGGCAGGATAGCGAAGATATTGCCTTGGCTCTCTTGGACCAGTATCCCGAGGTAAACCCCTTGGATGTCCGCTTCACCGAGCTCCACCGCTGGGTAACTGAGCTACCTGACTTCAAGGACGACCCCAAGAAGTCCAATGAGGGGATCTTAGAACGGATTCAAATGGCTTGGTACGAGGAATTTCAAGATAGTCAATGAGGATGGGTAGGGGTCAGTAGTCGGGAACCACTAACCCCAGAAAAGCTAGTCGCCGACCCGTCCTGTGGGACGAGCGACACTGACCGGCGAGTAGTCAATCCCTGTGTTAGTAGCCGTATTGATCCCCGTAACCAAGAGCGCGTTCACCCCGAGCTTGGTGGTCGTGGAGCAACCCGAACGAATCCGGGCACTCCCCTCAAATTCAGTGGTGGTATCGCGGAACACGTTTAGGATGAAGGGTGAGATGGATTCCCCTGAGTTAGCCGTCGTGAACTCAAGGGTATTTTGGGGAGCTAGGGTGAAAGGACCAGAAACCCCCACTTGAGTTCCCCCACCCCCAAAGATCCACTCCACTTGCACCCCACAGGAAAAGGTATTGGGGTTCTTAATTGAGATCACCATCTCGCTACTTTGGTTGGCAGACCGCGCATAGGCCACGTCATACAAGATGTTCGGGAGGGGAACAACAATCAAGGGCTGAAAGCGAGCATGGGGAGCATCGGAGCGGTCATCTTCTTGGGCCATGACCGTAGGTACGCAAATGACCGTCAGAGCCAAGAGGCTCAGGAACATTGATTTGAGTTGCATAAAATTGACCTTTTGAATGGGTTGCTAACTTCTTCAGTGTCTATTCTGAACATAACAGATTAGGAATTAGTCGGCCCAAGCTCAGGTTGGGCGAGGGCTAACTGATTCGGAAGAAGTTAACTAGAGTATAGAGAGCTATTCTGAATTGAAAAGTGATAAAAAGTGATCTCTTTTTTGCTTAGTGGATAGAACCTACAGGGAAGTTCGTATTTCTTTACCCATGCCAAAATTGACCGCCTGTGGGGTTCATGGCAGTGTATTGGACTAAACTCAAGCTTTTTTGGCTTTTTGCTTGGTACGTTTAGTTGCGTCTTTGGCGGACTTCTCGGCGGTGATTTGGGTCACGCGGACTTTTTCTTTTTCCTCGGCAATCTTTTCGAGGTAGTAGCGGTAGTCCCCTTCGTAGAGCCGTAGCTCACCATCGCGGAGTTCGACGATTTTGTTGGCGACCTGGGAGAGAAAATAGCGGTCGTGGGAGACCAGTAATACCGTCCCTTCGTAGTGTTGCAGGGCTTCTTCGAGCATTTCCTTGGCGGGGATATCGAGGTGGTTGGTCGGCTCGTCGAGCATGAGTAAATTAGCGGGGCGCAGGAGCATCCGCGCAAGGGCAAGCCGTGCTTTCTCTCCCCCACTGAGGGCGGCGACATTTTTGAAGACGGTATCGCCACTGAATAGGAATCGGCCTAACAATGTCCGTACCTCCTCATTGGTCCACTGGGGCATTTCGTCGTGGATAGTCTCCATCACGCTCTTAGCCAAGTCCAAAGCTTCAGCTTGATTTTGCTCAAAGTAACCAGGGGTAACATGGTGCTCGCCCTGTTTAACTAAGCCCTCTAGGGGCGTTTCCATCCCGGCAATGAAGCGCAACAGGGTGGACTTACCCGCGCCATTGGGACCGAGGAAGGCAATCCGGTCCCCCCGCTCGACCAGTAGGTTCGCACCCAGGAACAGAATCTTCTCACCGTAGGTATGGGTGAGGTCTTTGATCATGACAACTTCACGACCACTGCGCGGGGCGGTCGGGAAGCGAAAGTGCAGCGTCCGGGCATCCCCAGTCGGAGCTTCGATGCGTTCAATCTTATCGAGTTGTTTCTCCCGGCTCTTGGCCTGGGTGCTGCGGGTAGCACTGGCCCGGAAGCGGTCTACGAAAGCCTGCTGTTTTTCAAGTTCTTTTTGCTGGCGTTCGTAGGCACTCTGTTGGGTTTGACGGCCTTCACTTTTTTGGAGTAAGTAAGCCGAGTAATTGCCCAGGTAGGATGCTGAAACCCCGCGCTCCGTCTCGACAATCTGAGTACAGAGCCGGTCTAGGAATTCCCGGTCGTGGGAGACAATTACCATCGGGGTGCTCAAACTACGCAGGTATTCTTCGAGCCAGCTAATCGTCTCTAGGTCCAAGTGGTTCGTCGGTTCATCCAAAAGCAAGAGGTCGGGTTGTTGCAAGAGGATTTTGCACAAGCCCAAACGCATCTGCCAGCCGCCACTGAAGGCCCCCACCAACCGCTCAGCGTCTTCTAGTTGAAAACCCACTTCGGGGAGAACCTTGTCAATGCGGGTCTCTAGGGTGTAGCCGTCTTGGGCTTCAAACTCGCGCTGGAGACGGTCAAGCTTGTGGATAAGCCGGTCTAGCTCGGCGGGACCCGCAACATCCATCTCCCGTTGCAGGTCAGCGAGGGCGAGTTGGACCCGGTTAGCCTCTTTGAACACCGTCCAGCATTCCTCGCGGATCGTGTGGGCCGGGTCTACTTCAAATTCTTGGTTGAGATAGGCGATATGGAGACTGGCGGGACGGATGATCTCCCCGGAAGTCGGCTCGGTCTCCCCGGCAATAATTTTAAGTTGGGTGGATTTCCCAGCCCCGTTCGCCCCGACGAGACCAATGCGGTCGCCGGATTTTACTTCCCAGTTAATGTCTTTGAGGACTTCCCCGGTGGGATAGATTTTACTGATCCGTTCCAGTCTGAGCATGACGACTCCAGGGCCACACGAATCTTAACAAATTTTCACCCTAGATCTCTTGTTTGAGCCGTTCCAGCGCGACAGGGCCGAGATGCAGCAGCGGGAGAGCCAAGTTGAGGGTACGCGTCCCTGCCACTGGTTGGGGCGTAGGCGGCGTGCTATGGGCCAAGGGCGTGAGGTCGAGGTCTGTACCCCGGCTAAAGAGTTGCCCTAGGCAGTCGAGCCAACCGGTATAGGACTGGTCCACCGCCAAGGCCAAATGGTCGCGGCCCTTGAGCAGTGTGCCCACCCGGTCGGTGAGGGTCCGGCCCGGTCCTACCTCAACAAAAGTCCGCATCCCTTGGGCATAGAGGTTCTCAAGGGTCTGCCGGAACTGAATGGGACGGGCCACGCCCTGGGCGGCGAGGGCGCGGAAGGCTTGGGGTTGGGCGGGGAAGGGCTGGGCAGTGACGCAACTATAGATTGTAGTCACGGGCAATTCCCAATCCTGGTAGAGGGCTGCAAACTGCTCGACCATCGGTTCTAAGAGTGGCGTATTGAGGGGGAGTGCGTCCGTCGTCCGCGTCACCAAGCACCACTGGGCGCGTAATTGGCTCATCGCCTGGGTCGCCGCCTCATCTTCACCAAAAAGGACGACCCGCTCGGGACCATCGTCCGCCATTAAATACAGGTCGGGCGTCTCTTGAACAATCTTGGTCAAGAACTGGGCCGGGGCCACACCGATCTCTAACTGAGTTCCCCGGAGTGAACTGGGACCCGCTAGCTGCCGATAGACCCGTGTCCGCGCTTGAACCTGGGCCGCAGTCGCGCTTTGGCTCGCTAGCAACGCTGTCTGTTCACCACTCCCATGACCCACCAAGACCGTCGGTCGGACCCCGCAATCCGCCAAGAGTTCCGCCAGGGCCAAACTCAGGGTCGCTGTGGTCAAAAAACCCAAGGCTGGGGTTTTGAGTTGAACGGCAAGTTTGCCAGTTTCTAGTGGGGTCAAGCCTGTGGGCCGGGGAAAGATGTAGGTACTGGGCAGATCACCATCCTCAGCATCCATCCGGTCAAACCAAGCCCGGATCTGGGGAAAATGTAAGGTGAGACCGAGGCCCATATTGGGGTAGGCCGTCTCATGACCAGGAAACAAGAACACTAGCCCCGAAACTTGGTCACTTGGTTCCCCGTAATAGCTGCCTGCGGCAAGAAGTGGTTGCTGACCCCTCAGGTATTGGTCCGCCTGCTGGAGTCGGGCGAGGGCCTGGGTCTGGTCGGCTACCACCAGGGCTAAGCGATAACCACCACGGGCGGCCTTAGCTAAGGTCTGGGCCAAAGTACCGAGGTCAGACTGTGAATTTTGTGTAAGGACAGCCTGGAGTTGGTGGACTAACCGGACCAAGGCAGAGCGCGTGTCGGCACTCAATAACAACAGTTCAGCCGGGGGGTGGAGAGTCGGGACCGGGGCCGGGGATTCTTCCAAAATGGCATGGACGTTGATCCCCCCAAACCCGAAAGCATTGACCCCAGCGCGGCGCGGGGTGGGCCGACCGTGGACCCAGGGCCGCGTCTGGGTATTGAGGTAGAAGGGGGAGCCCGTCAGTCCCAAGTCCGAGTTTACCTGTTCACAAAGCGACGGGGGCAAGATTTTGTGGTAAAGAGCCAGGGCGGTTTTAATTAGACTGGCAGTCCCGGAGGCCGGGATACAGTGCCCAATCATAGACTTTACGGAGCCGATGGCACAGGGGAACCGACTGGCACCATAGACCGCTTGGAGGGTCCGAATCTCGGTCTGGTCGCCGATGGGAATCCCGGTCCCATGGGCCTCAATTAGCCCGATGCTGGCGGGGTCAACCTCAGCTTGGGCGTAGGCTTTTTCGAGGGCGAGGACTTGACCTTCAAAGCGGGGAGCCAGCAGACCCAAAGCCCGTCCATCACTCGCCGTCCCGATACCCTTGAGCACGGCATAGATGCGGTCGCCGTCAGCTTGGGCATCACGCAACCGTTTGAGGACCACCATCCCGGCCCCTTCACTCAGGGTGGTGCCGTTGGCGGCGCGGTCAAAGGGGCGAATCCCGGTGGGGGAGAGGGCACCTAGATAGCAAAACAACATATAGACTTGGGCGGGCATCGGGACTTGGACACCGCCAGCCAGCATCAGGTCCGAGCGGCCCTGGACGAGTTCTTGGCAGGCGAGCTCCACCGCAATCAAAGAAGAGGCACAGGCCGCGTCCACGGTGTAATTGGGACCCAGCAGGTTAAGGCGGTTGGCTATCCGGGCACTGACCATGTGGGACATCAGACCGGGGGCCGCTTCCGAGGGTAAGTCCGGCAGACTCTTTTTCAGGCCCCGCCGCAGGTCGGCGACGGTGTCATCGGGCAGACTTGGCAAAAGCTGTTGAAGGATGCCGACAGTCTGGTCCACTACCAGACTATGTTGCAGGGCAGTTACCGAACCCCGGTTGGGATTGACCCCGCGCCCGAGGATCACCCCAGCACGGTCATGGGCGAAAGGCCGTTCTAGATAACCCGCGTCCTGCAGAGCATCGCGAGCCAGCTTCAGAGCCAAAAAGTGATCTGGGTCCCCACCGTCTACCGCGTGGGGCGGGATGCCAAATTCCAAGGGGTTGAACTGGGCTAAATCCCCGAGTAAACCTACTTTCTGGGTATAGATGCGCTCCAAAACCCGCTCGTTGGCATCGAGGTAGGGACCCGTCCAGGCAGGGGGTGCATCTTGGATGTAGCAGGTTCCAGCGAGAATATTGCGCCAATAGCTATCTAGATCCCGCGCTCCTGGAAACAGAGCCGCCATACCGACAATCGCAATATCCAAGGCTGAAGAGTTTGCGTTCATGAGAGTACCGTAGGGTGAGCCGGTGCCAAGGAGAAGTTTCCACCGGAGGCAAGAGAAGGATCTCAACACTCAAGAGGCAGCTTCATCACGTAAGTCCCAAAAGGTAGCCCCAGACCCGATGGACTAGGGTTTATCTTAGATTGAGAATAACGCTTAGTCATTAGAAATGATGTCAGTTACATTACAGTCTGTATAAATACTGGGTCATACTGACTTGAAATTTGTAGGAGGAATTGCGTAGAGTTATACGTTTATATACTTATTTTTTCTGGGATTAAATTGATATCTTACTCGTGGTTGCTACCTTCAGCCAAAATGACTTAACCTAATTTCAACTCCCTGCCAATTCATCCATTTTTTGTGCCAGGGCAAAATCTTTCTCCGTAATTCCCCCGGCATCATGGGTGATTAAATCTACAGTAATACGGCTGTAAACATTGAACCATTCGGGATGATGCTCCATCGTCTCAGCCACCAAAGCGACCTGGGTCATGAACCCAAAGGCCCGGACAAAATCGGCAAAGCGATAGGTTTTATGCAGTTTGCCGTCCTTGACCTCCCAGCCAACGAGGGATTGGAGCTCAGTCAGGATCTCATCTGGCGATTTAGGGCTCATGGTGGTCCAAGGTTTTTTTAACTATAGAACACTGGGCGGGTTTAGCTTCTTGCCCAACAACAAAAGTCGGCCCAACTGCTGAGCACTGAAATAAAGGTTGGTGCTTGCTTCCTCCAGCATTTGGGCGGTAGACATCAGGCTAGGGAGGGTATTGAGGACAGCCCAAGCTCCACTATTAAAAACCGTCTCCAACTCCTGGGGACGCACACTCCCCGAGAGGACTACCGCCGGGGTCCCGGTCTGTTGACACAAGCGCAGGACCGAGGGGACGATCTGTTGGGGCAAGGTCTGGCGGTCGGTCTGGGCCTGTCCCGTGATGACCAATTGGACTTGACGGATCTGTGCCAGTAGGTCGAGATTCTCTAACAAAACTTGAGCCGCCGGACGCAACTTCGCGCCCACTAGGGCTAATCCATAGCCGAGCCCGCCCCCCGCCCCCGTCCCGGTCAGGGTATGACACGCCCCGCCATGGGTGCGCTGGATTGCTTGGGCCAGAGTAGAGAGGCCCTGCTCCACACGCTCGATGGTGATGAGATTGGCCCCAGTGCGCGAACCCCAATGCCAAGCTGCCCCCTGACGACCCAAAAGAGCCGCCGGGGTGGGGTAGGCTACCACGACCTCGACTTGTTGCAACCGGGGCAAGATTCCCCGAAAATCTACCCTGGTCAACCGCGCCAGACTACCCGCCGCCCAACTCACCGATTTGCCGTTCGGGTCCAGTAGACTCACGCCCAACGCCTGCAAAAAACCGACCCCGCCATCCACAGGCCAAGTCCCCTCGGGCAAGTACCAGAACACCCGCGCCACGTTTTTTTCCTGGAGAACCGCCTTGAGGAGTTGCCCCGCGCCAAAACTGGTCATATCTGGGCTGCCAAAGGTCCGTGCTGAAACGCGGTGGGGCAGGATAACCGCCGCAGTTCCCGCTTGGATTAAGCCGTAGCGCACCCGGATTGAAGTGTTTTCCTCGCCCAGGACCACCGCTTCACGCCATTCGCCGGGACAGGCGGCGAGGATGGTTTCGATAATTTGGTCATCCATACTGAGCGGGATGGTACGAATATCAAAATCAGCACTGGTCGAACTCAAACCATCAGCTATCACCTGGGCGGCGCGGTGGGCAGATAAGCCACCCGAAAAGGACTCAGGACATACCAGGACGCGCATCCAGCTACAACTAGGGGTTAATCAAGTTAACCAAACCCCACGTCATTTGGCTACCCCAAACGCTGTGCTGCCGCCCAAGTAATCACCGTTTGGGCCAAGTGGGTGCCATTCAATGTGTCAATTTCCTGAATGCCCGTGGGACTAGTCACATTCACTTCGGTTAGGTACGTGCCAATTACATCTAACCCGACGAAATATAGCCCGTCTGCTACCAACTGTGGTGCTAAGGCCGCGCATAGTTCCCGCTCGTAGTCCGTCACCTCTGTCGCAACTGCCCGACCGCCTACCCGTAGATTCCCGCGCACATCGTCCGCTTGGGGCACCCGTAACACCCCGCCCAGCGGCTCACCCGCCAAGACAATAATGCGTTTGTCACCCAGCCGTGCCTCCGGCAAGTAGCGTTGGACCATCACCGGGATGGTCTCAAACTGGGTACTCACTTCAATTAGAGCCTTAAGGTTTTTATCCTGGGCACTCAGCAGGAAAATTCCCTCCCCGCCCTTGCCATCCAGCGGTTTGAGGACGGCTTGGGGGTGCTGCTCCAAAAAGGTAAATACTTCTTTGGCCTGACTGGTGACAATTACCTCCGGTAGATAACGGGCAAAGTTGAGAGCATACATCTTCTCATTGGCCCGCCGCAGACCCTCGGGCGAGTTGACCACCAGGGTCTGCCGGGGGTCCACCCGGTCTAACAGGTAGGTCGCAAATAGATAGGCCCGGTCTACTGGTGGGTCCTTCCGCATAAAGACCACCGCCATCTGTTCCAACCGCAGCCGCTGTTGTGCCCCCAATTCATAGAAAGGCGGTTCCGACTGCAACCGCACGGGACAGGCCCAGCACCCACACCCCCCCTGCGCCACAAAAAGGTCCGCCACCGTACAACACCAGACCCGATACCCCTGCCCCTGCGCCGCTTCCATCAATGCCAGCGACGTGTCGTGATTCGGAATCAGCCGCTCAATCGGGTCAATCACAAACAAAAACTCCATGCCACCCACCACAAACCACCCCTGAATGGTAAGGGAATAAAGGAAAGCATGAGTCCGAATTCGCGTCTGGGCTGTCCTGCCCTAGCCCCCGCCAGTCCTAGAGCCTACTGCCCGAGTCTCTAGGGCTATCCGACTAGCCAAAAAGACGACCGGACAGCAGTAGGACGACGAGGGCGTGACCCTAGTCCGCCTCGGGATCAATTCCCAAGGCCCGTAATCGCTCTGCCAGTCGTTGCGCCCGTTGCTGGGCTTGGTTAGCCCGCTCTGCTCCCGTGGGAATCACCGTCCCGTGCTCATCACACCAGCGCAACCATACCTCCTCCCGGCCCTCAAAACTCCCCTCCCACAGGGTCAACCCCAACTGCACTTCTGCCAACCAATAGTCTGTCAGGGTCACGTACTGGAGGCCCTGTAATTCCCACATCTGCAACACCGGACCCCGCAACTGCCTAGTCGGGTCAAAGATGACGTAGTAAGGAATTCTCATACGCCGATAACGCGCTTTCTTCTTGATGTCCTCGTTCCCCTCGGTGTTGGAGACGATTTCGATGACAACTTCCGGGACTTTACCGAACTCCCAGACAAAATAAGAGCGGTGTTTCCGCTCCCACCAGTTCTCGGCTAGCTGTACATCAAGGCTCAAGAAGACAGCGGGGATGATGGGTGGTTCGTTGGTCGAGGTGAAAATACCCATATTGGCAGCAACTAGAAAAGTCCGGTCTAGGCCGGGTCCTACCCAGGAACTATAGAGGGGTTCGGTGAGCAGGCGTTGCTGTTTTTCGGAGGGGAGATGGTCCACGGGGGTGTCGTCTTCGGTGATGAGCCTATCCACGACCGGGTATTCGCTGGGTTGGGTCATGGCTGAGTTCCATGAATGTCTTTTCAGTGTATTAAGTGAAAGCTACCGGACGGCTAGACTCAAAACCCAGAGCTTTTAGCGGGGGGATGGTATATTCGGTAGAAATATGGTCAACTCCGTGGAGCAACGCACACCCTTACGCTTTATTGACCTGTTCTGTGGCCTGGGCGGATTTCGTATTGCGGCTCAGATTGCCTGTCAAGAGCGAGACATGAACCCACAATGGGTTTTCGCAAGTGATATAGATGTTGATGCACAGGCTATCTATCAAGCTAATTTCGGTGAGAGACCCGCCGGAGATATTACCCAAGTTAATGAGTCTGAGATTCCAGACCATGATATTTTGTTAGCAGGCTTTCCCTGTCAGGCTTTTAGCATCTGTGGAGACCGTCGTGGCTTCGCCGATGTACGGGGAACATTGTTTTTTGATATCGCTCGGATTCTAACCGTAAAGCGGCCCCCAGCTTTTATTTTAGAGAATGTTAAGCAACTTCGGACCCATGATAAAGGCCGGACCCTTGGACGGATTGTGGAGATTTTAGCTAATCTTGGCTATCAAGTAGAATGGCGTATTCTAAACGCGCTTAACTTTGGTCTACCCCAGAAACGTGAACGTATCTTTATCGTCGGTTTTCGTGACACCTGTCCCTACCGATGGCCTGAGGGTGGCCTGCCCATGAGACCACTTCTTGAATTACTCGAACCGGAGGTTGACAACTTTTACTATGCTTCAGCAAAAATACGCCAAAACCGTCTGCAAAGCGTGACTAGTAGATTCGCTTATGAAGAGTTGACACTCTGGCACGAAAATAAGTCTGGCAATATCGGCATCCATCCGTACTCCTGTGCGATGAGGGCCGGAGCCTCCTACAACTATCTACTAGTCAATGGTAAAAGACGTTTAACTGAACGCGAAATGTTACGTCTACAGGGATTTCCTGATGAATATTGTATCAAGGGGGGCTACTCGGCAATGCGTAAGCTAGTGGGTAATAGTGTCGCAATACCCTGCGTTTCTGCTGTTGCTGGAGCAGTTCTAGATGCACTAAGAGGACGTTCTATTCCAACGCGAATTCCTCAGCCCTTGGTCTCAGAACAATCTCTTCAATCAACTATTCCATTTAGAACTCCTTCGGTCATCTCGCTAGGAGCAGTGAGCAGCCAATATGCTGAATGAAGCAAAATCACGTCTTGATAAGATAATTGGTAAAGCTCGTACTGATATGTACAAGATAATTCAGATTGCTGAAGTTTTGTATAGGTCACGGTTGCAGGAAGATGTAAATATTCTAGACGTAAATTCGTACAAAAACGAATCCCTACGCTGGCGAGATATCGTCACACTTAGGTTGTCAGGTAAAAGATCAACATCATCTGCAAACTACCAACACGATCTCTGGAACAATACTGCCATGCCTCCCCAGATGCTTTTAGTATTAGACGCTGAAAACAAGCGTGTACCAGGAATAGTCGAGAGGTACATATATCAGCGTTACATTGAACGTTGCAGTATCGTAACTACTGCTATTTCAATCATTGAGGCAGCTAAACCTGAAGAATTTTATTTGCAAGCTTTAATTGACGTATTTATTAGGTAAGAATCTATACGTCGGAGTGTTGATAAAATGTATGAAATCGTTACCTATAGCCTCTTCGAGATTGTAGTAACTTCTCTAGAAGCAAAAATAAAAGTTACTGTACCTGAGATAAACAGGGACTTAATCAATGAATTTTCTGACCTAGCAAAAGTGCTTTTAGGATTAGATGAGAATAATCTAGAATGGGAACAATTCGCTCACATACATCGAGCAGGAGTCACGAATAATGCCGACAGAGGACTGGATATGTGGACTAATTTTGGTCCAGTTGTCCAGGTGAAACACTTGACTCTTAATGAAAAAAAAGCCGAAGGCATAGTAGATCAGGTGGAAAGTGATCACATTGTTGTTGTATGCAAAGATGCAGATGCTAAAGTCCTAGAAATAGTAGCCACACAAATTAGTTGGGGTAAGCGTGTACGAGGAATTGTAAAAGAGTCACAGCTTGTAGCATGGTACGAAAAATGTCTACGTGGAGAATTTTCAACACGGTTGGCTACTCCTCCTATGGAGAAGTTAGTGACTAGTTTTAAAGCAGAGTTCCCTCAAAGCTTGGGAGTAGTATCTTTCTTTGAAGAGAGAGGTTATTTAGATCTACAACCCGAGGATTTTTGGCTAACGGATCTGGAAGCTGAACTGAAACATAAGACTGATAGTACCCCTACTACCATCTGATTGATATTACCTCTGGCTAGGGCTGAGGATAAATATTTAAGTCAGCAGGGTAACTTAATAATGACCATTAACCCCCCTTAGGAAAATCATGCCTTACCAGAACCTCCAGGCTGCTCTTACCAATAGCGAACTCTAGGACGTCAAAGCCACCATTGCTACCTTTAAACAAAAGATGCCTTTCCTTATCACCCTCACTACGGAGGAGCGGCGTAAACTCTACAAGATGGGAGACAAGAGCCTTGCCTTTGTGACCAAAGGACTCAACGCGGCGCAGAGCAATCCTGAGATTCTTCCGCCTAGTTTTAGCCTCGATGATTATGCCCAAGACTGTGCCCTGGCTAATTCCTTGACCGAGGTGCTGCAACTGATCGCGCAATTCCAGGAACAGATAGACGATACCCTACTTGCTCAGGACTTACGCACAGCCGATAGCCCCTAAGGAAGAAATAGCCATCACACTTTGAATCAGAAAAAACAAAGCCTGTCGCAGCCAGAGTTAGCCGCTGGCTGGCACTTTAGCCTTACTGGTTATTGCTTCTCCCCGTTAAAAAACCGCTGTGAGCCGCATCTTGAACCCCATCCGGGCCTAAATGGGCTGTGGGTAACCGGTGCTTGGCAAGAAGTCTCAGCTAGGGTTCTGACGATACATCGGCTATCATCACCCGTCGCTTTGCGTAAGTCCTGATAGCGTTATTCTACTCCAGGCTTTGATGATCCCGTCGCGCTTGGCATAGCTCCAACGGTGATGTCTATGTCACGGGACAATTCGATGACAGCACCATTGAAGCAGATATTTTGACAGTTAAGTACGATGCCAATGGCGTTGAGAAATGGGCCGACCGGCTCAACTTCACAGATGCATCCGTTGACATTCCTGCTGCGCTGGCCTTAGACAGTGCGGGTAATGTGGTGATTACTGGCTATACCTAATCCATTTCCGGCTCACCAGAAAGAAAATTGGCTAAGTACTTGACCATTAAGTACGGTCCTTTAGGTAAATTAAAGTGGTCGAGGGTCTTCAACATCGGTGACACTGATAAGGCAAGCGACATTGTGTTGGATGCTACAGGTAATGTCTACGTCACTGGGAGTGCTGGCTATACCTTTAGCCCAAGACCTACACAGCAGTTGACTGATTCAGACTACGGCACTCTGAAGTACGACCCGAACGGAGTACTTCTTTGGTCTCGGTTCTATGAGGATGGTGCTGACGGGAAAACTGCTGATGGTAACAGCATTACGTTAGATAACTCTGGCAATGTCTTTGTTACGGGTCGGTCACAGGAACCCGGAACGGAATTCGATTTTGTCACAGTCAAATACACTCCATAATGCTTGGGTGTAAGGACATCACGGGCCAGGATTAACTATCCCTGGGGCAAACGTTGGTAAACCATCCTAAAATAGCCAATGCCAAAAAAAAGGGGGAGCCGTAGCTCCCCCCAAGTCCAAAATAACGTTACTTCTTCGGTTGAGCAGCGCGGCCCCGTTGGGCCATAGCTTCGCGGCTGTACTTCTTGTTGAAGCGGTCCACCCGGCCCTCAGTGTCAATCAGGCGTTGCTGGCCCGTGTAATAGGGATGGCACGCGGAGCAGATTTCCACGGAGATGTTGGTGGCACTAGTAGAGCGGGTATTGTAAACAGTTTTGCAACTCGTACAAGAGATGAGGATGGGGTTGTACTGGGGATGCAAGTTCTCTTTTGGCATGGTGGCCTCCCTGGGTTAACGCTTGGAGTACTGCTTGGCTTTGCGGGCCTTGCGTAAACCGTATTTTTTGCTCTCGACCGTCCGGGGATCGCGGGTGAGTAAGCCTTCTCGTTTGATCGGCACCCGGTTGTCGGGGTCCTGTTCCAAGAGCGCACGGGCAACTCCAAGTCGGATCGCCCCCGCTTGACCGGAGATCCCGCCGCCGTGGGCGTTCACAATCATGTCGTAGGCATTTTCGTAACCCAGGATCTCCAGGGGTTGACGCACAAACCCAATCAGGGTCTCGCGAAACTGGAGGTACTGATTGCCCGGTACGCCATTGATGGTCATCTTGCCATCGCCGGGAATGAGACGGACACGGGCCACGGCATCTTTACGACGACCCGTCCCCCAATAGACGGCAGTGTTAGCACTCATAGTTTCTCTCCCACGGTGAAAACACTCGGTTGTTGGGCTTCATGGGGGTGGTTGGGACCCTTATACACCTTGAGCTTGGTGTACTGCTGACGACCAAGACGGGTGTGGGGTAACATCCCCCCAATGGCCTTCTCGATAATCCGCTCAGGAATCCGCTTTTGGAGGTTGGTGTAGGTCTCGACCTTCATCCCGCCGGGACGACCGGAGTTGCGCCGATAGAGTTTCTGCTCCGCTTTTTTGCCCGTGACGGTAATTTTTTCAGCATTGATGACAATGACAAAATCCCCGGTGTCCTGGAAGGGGACAAAGTTGGGCTTATGCTTGCCCCGCAATAAATTCGCCACCGCCGTCGCTAAACGACCCAAATGTACCCCCGTGGCATCTACGATGTGCCAGCGGCGGTCCAGGGTTTCTGGGGTGGGAAGGATGGTCTTTTCTACAGCAGCCATGCCCGTATCCTTTGGTGCATGAGTAAACTAAGCACAGTGTTCTATGATATCAAAGCTTGTTGATTTATGACAATCAAATATTGACAGGAAAACCCTAGGCTCTTTAGACTTGACCATGGTTCCTCGGTGGAGTCCCCATGTTTGACCTCTACACCGCCCAGACCCCCAACGGTCACAAAGTCGCCATTGCGTTAGAAGAACTAACGTTACCCTACCAAGTTCATCTGGTGGATATCTTCCAGGGAGAGCAGTTTAAACCAGAGTTTTTGCAGCTTAACCCCAACCATCAGATCCCGGTCCTCGTCAATTCCCAGATGGGCGAAACACTTTTTGAGTCAGGAGCCATTCTGCTGTACCTAGCCGAACTCACTGGGCAACTCCTCCCCGTATCTGCAACCCAACGACATCAATCCTGGCAGTGGTTATTTTTTGAAGGGGCAGTTTTTGGACCGACCGTGCGCCGGTTAGCCCTCCAGCGCAACCAGCTAAGCCATCTCGATCCTGCCGTGATTGACCCGGTGCGGGGTGAACAGGAGGTTATGCGGTTATTTGGTGTCCTCGAAGGGCGGTTGGACCAGGATTATATCGCCGGAGATTATTCCGTTGCCGATATCAGCCTCTGGCCCTGGGTGAATCTTACCGAGCGGTTGGGCTTGAGCTTGGTAGACTTTCCCCGATTGGTGGCTTGGCGGGAGCGCGTCCGTACCCGTCCGGCGGTTTTGCGGGGATTACAGGCGACCCAGCCCATTATTGTTTAACTTGCCACCGATGGGATTAGGTGACCGTCTTGGTCCGGGTCGCACCAACCGAGAGAGATCAGGCTAGGGCGTGTTTTGATATTTCTGCCAAAGTGGCGGGTCCAGGCTGGGATTATTGGGGGCACCGAGACCCGTGGCACAGCGGTGGACGACCAAAGCCGACTTGCCGTTGTATTTGCCCTGCTCAGTGTAATAGACATACATCCCGGTGGCTGCAGCGTAGGTCTCCGGGTCCATCCGAATCATCTCTGTCTTGCCACTGACGCGCCGCAGCAAGGGGGTTGCCGGATTGAGGGCGGCAATCCAGACCGTGGACGGACCACCACTGTTACCCGGACTGCTGGCGACGGTCATGGAGATATAGGACTTGCCGTTATAAACAAAGGGCTCGGGAGAGCCGATGTAGGCCGTGGGGTCCGGTGGCTCAATTGTATTGACGCGAGTCCAGACTCCATTGAGTTCGGCATAGATGCCTACACTCTTGTCATCAATCAGGGCAGTTAGCACATAGGCATTGTTAAAGTCGGGGGCTCGCCACATCGCGGATTCAGCTTTACGGCCTGCATCGTTGGTCAGGGGTGTCACCACTCCGGTATCAATGTCGTAGCGGGCCACCTGACGGGTAGTTTCGGTCCCAAGCGTCACCGTCATCGCCCGCGCGCCCTCAATCCACCGTCCGCCCAACACTGACGGGTCCTCTAGAATGCCGTTCACCACGGGATTGTTGAGTTCGAGCCATTGGACGACCCGGCCCCGGTTGACAATATTAGGGATGTAGCGGATGCGCGGGGCCACATCGTCGGCATCCTTGCTGCCAAAGGGACTGCCAGAGCCGGTACCACCGGGGATAAGTTCAACACGCCAGCCATTACCAGCACTAGCATCAGGGATAGCCCGCGCGAGGAAGTATTCGTTATTGATGAGTTTGGTGTAGACAATCTGCGAACCGGCGGCGGCATAGGCCCACTCCGCGCCATTCCCGGCCTCTTTAAGCAGGGGACTCGCCACGTCCGTATCCACCAAGGTCCCGCGTCCATCGGCGGGGATGAAGGCACCGTTGGCATCCATCCGGGCGACCCAGAGATTGCGTAAGTCGTCCTGCCAAACCACCTGCTTGCCCGGTTGGTCAAATTCCTGGTCATTAAAACGGTCATTAGGGTTAGAGATCCGTCTATCTTCAGTAACAAATGGTTGAGCCAGAACTGGCGTAAAGCAAGTTAGTAGAGCAAGTATGACCCATGTAGACTGAACCAAACGAGGGCGACGCATGGTGATTTTACCCTTAGGTTACCCTAAGTAATTATCAGAGAAGGCAGGGCTATGCATGTATCAATAGCTACAAAAAAACTCAAGCAAATAGAAACTTTAAAGTTGAGCCCGCAGTAGTTATTTCGCTGCCCAGGGTCGGGCCGTCTGACGCAAAACCTTGAAAAGGATGCCCAGCCCCCGGTCAATCTCCCAAATCTGGATCGTGAGAGCCGGTCGAAACCGCAGGCTCACCTCCCCACAAGTCAAAAACAAACACCCGGCCTGTTTGCTCAGTTCGCGCACCCGGTCGCGGGTCGGGGTATCCACCACATCAAAGCCGATAAACGCCCCCCGGCCCCGCACATTGGCAACTAGCCCGGTCTGTTGCCCAAATTCCCGCAGTTGCGCGAGGATGTAGGCCCCTTGCTGAGCAATCTGGGGGAGCAAGTGCTCCGCACGGATCACCTGGATAATCTTCTCGCAGCGGACCATATCCACTAGCTGTCCGCCCCAAGTGGAGCTAATCCGCGAAGGCGTAGTGAACGTGTTATTGACCGTATCAATATGTTGGGTAGCGGCAATCCCGCAAACCTGGGTTTTTTTACCAAAAGCAACCAAATCCGGTGCAATCGGTTGATGTTCAAAAGCCCACCATTTACCCGTCGTCCCAAACCCGCATTGGACCTCATCAAAAATCACTAAACAATCAAACTCTCGGCTCAACCCATAGACCTCCTGGAGGAATTCGCCACTCAGGTGCCGGTCGCCGCCCTCACCCTGGATCGTCTCCAGCAAAATCGCACAGATATCATGGACCCGTGTTTGACTGAGGGCCGACCGCATCGCCTGTAATGCCTGCTCCTCGCCAATTGCATCGCGGTGCGCTGTCCCCGCCCGGTCAAAGTAGAGCGCGGGAACGTCCACCCGGGGCCAATCAAATTTAGCAAAATGCGCGTATTTGCGGGGGTCGTTGGTATTGGTCACCGAGAGACAGTAACCCGTGCGCCCATGAAAAGCGTTTCTAAGATGGAGTACCTGATAGCCCTTGCCGTGGATATCCCGGTCAAAGTTGCGCCGGATCTTGTAATCCATCGCTGTTTTGAGGGCATTCTCCACCGCCACGGACCCGCCATCAATAAAGAATAAATGGCTCTGGAATTCAATAGGCAAAGTGCTAGCAAAAACTTCAACAAAGTCGGCATAATAACTGTGATAAATATCAGGAATAGCGACGCGGTACTGGCTGGCTTGGTGCAGTTTAGTTTGATAAGCTTCGTCTTCGACCACGCTGGGATGATTGTAGCCGAGGGGCAAGGAGGCAATGAAGCCGTGGAAGTCCACCAATTCTTGACTCGTCTCTGCATCCACCAGGATTGAGCCCCGTGAACGCTCTAGGTCCACAATGACCCGTTCCCCATCGGCTAGCACGTGTTTTTGAAGTCGTTCTACTACTTTACTCACCGTCACATCCCGCTAGACCCACCTCAGTATAGAAATGCCCTCTGACTTAGGCAACTTTTTCAACAAGAACCTAGGTATTTATGCCCCTCAAGTTGGATTTCAGGTCGTCTTTAGCCAGAGATAGGTTTTTTAAAGTAAATGCGTTTAGCATAGATTAACATTTGAGCGACAGATACCTATGGCCTTACATGCTGAACTGCATCGCCATCTCGGGGGGTCCGTGGTACCCCGTGTGTTGTGGCGTTACCTGTTACGTCAGGGCCATCCGCTGAGTGAAAAGTTTACTCAATATGAAGATTTTGAACATTTCTATACCCGTCCCCGCGCCACCCTTGAGGAATACCTAGAACTGCACACCCTGGTCGAATCCGTCCAGACTATCGCTGAGTTGCCCTATTTTGTCTACCGACTGATCCGGGGGGCCTATGTATTTGAAAACTTGGCCTATTTGGAGTTGCGCTATACGCCCTACTACCGCACTGATGCCAACTTGAGTATGACCGAGCGTATCCAGCAGATGCGCGAAGTCATCCAGACCGTCGGTACTGCCGCCCGTCAGACCGAGTACCCCATCATCACCACCCAGATCCTCTGCCTCCATACCCGTCTACCCTACGCGGTCAACCGGGCAATTGTGGAGCTAGCCGCTAAGTCCTCGGGGATGGTGGCGGGGATTGATATGGCGGGGGGAACTAGTGTCTATGGTGAGCGGATGGCGGAGTTTGTTGAGCTTTATAAGTATGCCCTCGCCCTGGGTCTCAAAACGACGGCCCATCTCTACGAAACAACCGAGGGCTGTTACCCAGAACTGTTACCCTATGTCACACGGATCGGTCATGGCATCCAGATCCCCCTCCTTTACCCAGAACTCCTCGAACAGGTAGCCCAGCGCGGTCAATGTCTGGAGGTCTGCCCGACTACTTATTTCCAGACGGGGACGCTCCAGAATATGGAGCAATTGCAATTAATCTTCCAACGCTGTTTTGCGGCTGGGGTAGATATTGCTATCTGTACCGACAATGCCGGTTTACACAACGTAAGGTTGCCCTTTGAGTATGAGAATTTACTGACCCGCGATGTGATTGATTTTCGGCAACTTAAACAATGCCAGGAGAATGCGTTCCGCCATGCCTTTGCTTGGCCCTATCCCCAGCCCCCCCAGGCTTTTTTGTCACAATTGGCGACAGTGATATCACGCAATTAGCCTGCGCTAGCTCACAATGAGCCGAATTGCCAACGGGTTACGCTTTATGAGTTAGCACTCGAATTCAACACCATGAACCCCACCCCATTGCTTGCCCAACTCACTTACGCTGAAGCCCTTTCCGCCGCTTGTACCCAACGCCTACAGACCATCACCGAAGACACCCAGACTCTCATCAATGCCATGGATCTCTTGCTCGAACACTCCCAGACTCAATTACAGGTCATCACGCACCAGCTCTTGCTGGGTATGGACGAGGCCGACTTGTCGAGCATGCCCTACGGCTGACTGGATCTCGTGAACTAACCGAGTTGTTGCAGGAGATCTAGCCCTTCTTTGCGTGCCCTGAGGTCGTAGTAGAGGACGGTTGTTGTCGTCCACCAGACAGGTAAAGCCATGATGGTCAAGGCCAAGACCAGGAGTGAGCCCAGGACACTGAGACCCGGTAACTCACTTTGGGCCAAAAGCTGAGGTACGAGAGTCGCCGCGAGGGTTAATAAGTAAAGTAGGGCGGTGACACCCAGGGTGGACCAAAAACGGCCTTGAGTCAAATCCCAACTCCGCCGTACCGCCGCTGTCACCCCCAAGTCTTCTACCGCCAGCACGGGTAAGGCCAATTGCAGCCGGACACTGAGGTAGAGGGTCCCCACCAACCCAACGATGACTAAAACCACCGCGATTAAGGCGAAAACGATGCCCTGCTCTGGGGCAGTTGTCATGATTCCGTTAAGGCCTACCACCAAAATTGCGATGAATGAGAGGACAAGCACCGCAATATAGGGCAAGAAAACCAGCCCGCCGACGAGAAAAGAGGCCCAAACTAAGGTCCAACTCTTCGTTCGCATCTGGACTTGAGCTTGTTTGAGGCTGTAATCCTTGTTGGACAATTCCTCAAAGCTGACAAGATGGGCCGCGCACTGCCGGAGCCAGAATTCCCGGAACCCAAAGGTCGAGGGCACCGAGGCAAGGAGCAGGGCTAGGGGAAAAAGCCAGAATAAGACGGGCGAAAACGTCGGGTTGACCATGAAGGCCGTCCCGAGGGCTGCCCCCCCAAATACAGCCAAGACGATCCCAGCGGCAATGCCTCCCGCCGTACAACCCAAGATGAGCCACAGATAGGCTATCCCCGAGAGGAGTACATATTCCTTGAATCGCGCCCGGTAAGCATTGACCCCAGCCGAGACAATATCCCCAGCACTGCGGGGTCGGGTCGGGACTGGGGCACGGTCACGCGGACGACTAGATACGGGTGGTGGGCTCGTGACCCAGGCTGCTCCCGCTTGACATTGACTCAGGCCCTTCAAGGCGACACGGCGTAGTACTGGGTCTTCATGATTAGCGAGTTGTTCGTAGAGGCGGCGGGCCTCAGGGAGTTGTTCTAGTTTTTGGTGGGTGTGGGCTAGCCAGACCTGTATTTTTAGTTCGGTGGGGTCATCGTTGACGGCAAGCTCAAAGAGTCGTCGCGCTTCCCCAAAGTTGCCTTCTTCAAAAGCCCGGACCCCTTCTTGAAATACGGCTGACATCCTGCACTCCCGCCGGTGGCTTTGAGAATAGCCCCCCATGTTTAGCACAGTTTCTTGGTTTGTTAAGCTGGGTCCGTGAATGTACGGGGATAAATGGGCCGAACGATTTTTTTATGTGCCCATGGCAGTCCAGACCCCAGGGCCGCTGTGCAACTCAGCCAATTGACGACCCTGGTTCAAGGCCAGTCCGCCCACCCCGTCCGCTCTGGGGTCCTGGAGGCGGGGGAGCTTTCGTTGACCGCTCAGGTTCAACAGGTGATTGCCGAAACTCAATGTACGGAACTAGTGGTAGTGCCGCTCTTTTTGGTCCCCGGCAACCATGTGGAGCGCGACTTACCCGAGGCGTTGGCGGTGGTCGGGCCTTGGGTGCAGACTAGGACGATTGGCGAGAGTAGGGCTTTAGTTGAGATATTGGCGAGTCAGGCCACGGACCAAGCGCAGCTAATCCTATTTGTTCACGGCTCTCGGCGAATCGCGGCCCAAACGCCCATTCTGAAATTACAAGCGCAGTTGAGCGAACGAGGCTGGCCGACGCAGACCGTGTTTCATCAGCAAGACCCCCACCGCCTCCCCCAGCTTCTCGCTCAGGCCAGGGGGCCGGGACTCGTTTTACCCCTGTTTTTATTTACGGGCGGGTTGACAGATTGGGCTGCCGAGCAGGTCCAGGCCTACCCCGGTTGGACGATTGCGCCGCCCTTGGGTCTGGGTAAGACCTTATTACCCGTCCTCACTGAGTTATTGGCTCCCGACAGGATGGACGAGTCGCCCCGAGCTTGGGAGAATGGAGACGTTCTGGAGGTCTAGGGATGCGCGTACTCATTATTGGCGGCACACGGTTTGTCGGCTATCACCTCACTTGGCAGTTGGTCCGGGAGGGGCATCAAGTGGTCCTCTTCAACCGGGGGCGACAAGCAGCGGTCCTACCCGAGGGCGTTGAACGTTTGCTTGGGGACCGCGACCAACCCGAGCAGGTCCGGCAATTGCTCGCAGACCAACAGTTCGATGCCGTGTTTGATACCAGTGGTCGTAAACGGGAACAGACGGCCCTCTTTGCTGAACTCCTCCGGGGCAAGGTACAGCATTTTGGCTATATCAGTTCGGCGGGGGTATATGCCTTGGCGGAAGAGTGGCCCCTGACGGAAGCTAGCCCGATTGATCCCAAAAGCCGCCACATTGGGAAATGGGAGACCGACGATTATCTCCTCAGTGACCCCCAACTCCGGGCGACGAGTATCCGTCCGGTCTATATCTATGGTCCCCAGAACTACAACGATATTGAGGCTTGGTTCTTTGACCGTTTGGTACGCGACCAGCCCATCCTCATCCCCGGTGACGGGCAGACCTTGACCCAGTTGGGCCATGCCCTAGACCTCGCCCGTGCCTGTACCGCGATTTTGGGTAAGGAACGGGCGGTGGGACAGGTGTATAACGTCTCGGGTAGTCATTTTGTCAGCTTTACGGGGCTAGCCCTGGCTTGTGCTGAAGCTTGTCAAAAATCGGCGCAACTGCTCTATTTCGACAGTGCGTCGCTAGGCCGTAAGTTCTTCCCGTTGCGTCAGCAGCATTTTTTCAGCAGTATTGCCAAGGCTGAGCGGGACTTGGCTTGGTCGCCGGACTTCAGTCTGGTGGCGGGGTTGACGGATTCCTGGCAGTGGTACCAAGCGAGCGGACGGGCGAATAGTGCGGCGGATTTCAGTCAAGACCAAGCGATTCGCTCAGCGATGGGAGGCCGTCATGGCGGATGAGTTCTCACGTAATGCCGGGACCTACGGTTCTGCGGCAATCAAGGCTTATCTGGAGGGTTTGTACAGTCCCTCCACCCCGGCTTTAAATGATGCGTTGGCTCAACTGGAAACCATGGGGATGCCCCAGATCCAGATCGCGCCCACGGAGGGGAAGCTGTTGGCCCTGTTACTCAAGCTCATCGGGGCCAAAAAAGTCGTGGAATTGGGTACGCTCTCGGGTTACTCGGGGTTGTGGCTGGCGGGGGCTTTACCCGAGGACGGGCACCTCTGGACTTTTGAGTACGACCCCAAACATGCGGCTGTCGCCCAGGGAGTTTTCCAACGGGCAGGGCTGGCTCAGCGGGTGACGGTTTTGGTGGGTGCGGCTCTGGCTAACCTCTCCATCATTGAGGACCAGGCCCCCTTTGACGCCGTATTCATTGATGCCGATAAACATAACTATGGTCGGTACGGACAGTGGGCCTTGCAACATCTGAGGCCGGGGGGCTTGGTGATTGGGGACAATGCCTATCTCTTCGGATATCTGGCGGGACGGGAGCCCGATAGTGAGACTAGTCTGGCGGCGATTGCCGGGATGCGTCACTTCCACGAGTTACTGTCCCAGCACTGTGAGGCGGTCTGTATCCCCACGGCGGATGGGTTAGCGGTGGGCCGCAAAACCTAACGCTGGTGGCGCACTTCTACAACAGTATGGACATTGCCACGGGGGTTGAAGTCCGCTTTGAGATGGAGGTTGAGGGGGTCCATTGCTCCTACGAGGTCATCAAGGATCTGATTGGTCACTTCCTCATGAGGAATGTAGCGGTCGCGATAGCTGTTGATATAAAGCTTGAGAGACTTGAGTTCTACGACTTTGAGGTAAGGGGTGTAGGTCAAGTAGAGGGTGGCAAAATCAGGGTAGCCAGAGAAAGGACATTTACAGGTGAACTCCGGCAGGGTGATGTGAATCTGGTAATCCCGGCCTGGACGGGGGTTGTCAAACAGGACAAATTCCCCTCCAGCAATGGCCCGTTCACCGTATTTAGGGGGAGTTTCTGGGGTTGTTTCCATGGTGGCGTATTAAAAAGCTTTTCCTATTTTAGTAGCCTCAGCTAGAGCGTCAGTTACAGCAGCTTTCCTGATTCCTCACACTCCCTGAACAAATGGTAGCGCGGTAGTCTTTTTTACTAGTCCGGTAGTCTTTAAGACTCATTTATGAGGGGGCTGGTATTTGGGGATGTGGACTAGCGTGAGTCGGTCTGGGCATGTGGTCAGCGGACCTATGGCACGATGGGGTCGTACGCTCTGTGTCTACCCGTGTCCATGATGGCCCAGCCCCTCCAAGTAGGTAGTGTTACGCTCCATAGCCGGGTCTTCCAATCACCCTTGGCGGGGGTGACAGACCGGGTTTTTCGGCAATTGGTGCGCCGCTTTGCCCCGGATTCGCTGAGCTATACCGAGATGGTCAGTGCCACAGGGTTACATTACGCCAAGGAACTGCCCTACGTAATGGATGTGGGCCAGGGTGAAACACCCATTGGTATTCAGCTATTTGACTGCCGCCCGGACTTTTTGGTGGAGGCAGCGGTCTTGGCTCAACGAGAGGGCGCACAGATTATTGATATCAACATGGGCTGCCCGGTCAATAAGATTACCAAGAACGGCGGCGGCTCTAGTCTGCTTAAGGACCCCCGACTGGCTGGGGAGATTGTCGCTCGTGTGGCCGAAGCAGTCAGCGTCCCGGTCACGGTCAAGACCCGGATTGGCTGGTCTGACCAGGACATCAATATCCTGGATTTCGCCCAACGCATGGCGGATAGCGGTGCCCAATTAATTACGGTTCATGCCCGGACCCGCGCCCAAGGCTTCGATGGTCCCGCCCGGTGGGAGTGGATTGCCCGCGTCAAGGCAAAGCTTACTATCCCGGTCATCGCCAATGGGGATATCTTCTCAATTGCCGCAGCTCAACAATGTCTAGCCCTCACTGGGGCTGACGGAGTAATGTGTTCGCGGGGGACGATGGGCAATCCAGGGCTAGTCGGTCAGATTGACCACTTCTTCAAGACTGGAGAGCAGTTGCCCGACCCCAGCCCCGCTCAACGACTCCGCCTAGCCCGTGAACACATCCAACTCCTGCACGGCTACAAGGGCCAACGGGGTCTGCAACAATCACGTAAACACGCCACTTGGTATGTCAAGAGCGTGCCGGGAGCGGGTCTACTCCGTGGTCAACTCGCCCGTCTAGAATCCGTGGCCCAAGCTGAGGACCTAATTGAACAGGCTCTCCAGACCTTACCGCCCGATTTATGAAAAGTGCAGAAGAGCGTGAATAGTGGGTAGCTAAGCCAGAGAAGCGACTATGTTGCTTGATAGGGAATAAGTGGTAACCCGAGCTTTTACGCGATGTCTAGCATCAGACACAACTCGGTTTACCGCTCATGCTCTCAGTAGGCAAGGCGGTTATATCTTATTCCTCGCCTGCTCATCTGTGCCCGCTGTACACAGGGTAGAGAGCTTAACCCTTGTTGCAAGCGTCTTTGTTTTGCTCCTGTTGGACCACGGCCCCGGCTCCAGCCCCGACAGCTCCCCCAAGGAGACCGCCACCCAACACCAAACCTGTCCCTGCACCATAGAGTGCGCCCTTGGTGACGTTATTGTTTTTTTCGTCGGGACCACAGGATAGGTTAGGGCTGAGGGTTTTGTTGATACCCGTATTGGTTTTTTTCTTTTGGTTCGTCTTGACATTGGCTTCCTGTTTACTCTGTGCGGTCGCCGGCAGCATCGTCACCATCATTAAACCCGCCAACAGCAAAGCACTCGCTCGTGCAATCATGATATTCCCCTAAGTTCTTAAGTCCATCTTGCTGACTCTAGCTGGCGTAAACGTCCATCAATTGGGAGAAGTTCAGCTATCGCAGGAGAGAAATATCCAGGCGAGATTTAGCAATATGTTGATATTGAACTTTTTGCGGTGCAGGATTGAGCATAAATGGTACGAACTTTCTGTTTCGGGTGTGTGAGGATGAGCTACTTTTTGCGTAAAGGCACGGTGCGCGGGTACAGCCGCTTTGGGTATAGTGCCCAATTATTTTGCGTGACCCTACTCGCGGGGCTGGGCTTAGGCCAAGTCCAAGCTGAACCGATTGCCCAAGCTAATGATCTCGAACCGACCAGCCAAGCCCAAGCGTTGCTCGGCGCGACGGGGACCTACTCGGACTTGACCCCGGACCTGATGGCCCAGACCCCCGCGCCAACGACCACTGAAGAAGATGAAAGCCAGGAACCTGTAGACCTCTTGGGGGAGTTCAACGTCACTGCCCAACGCCGCCGGACCACGGAACGGGAGAACACCCAGACGACCTATATTGTCAACCGCGAAGAAATCCGCGCCCTCGGTGCCACCACCGTCTCCGATGCCCTGCGCCTAGTACCGGGCTTCACCTTGATTGAGACCTTGGGCGGGGTGGACTTGCGGGGTTCCAACTTCCTGCGGGGTCTAGACGATGCCCGTTTTATTATTCTCCAGGATGGTCGGCCCCTGACCCGGGCCTCCAACAACCGCGCCTCGGATATCTCCAAGCTCTCAATTGTTAACGTTGAGCGCATCGAGGTCGTGACCGGGGGGGCAACCCTGCGTTATGGGGCAGACGCGGTGGCGGGGGTCATCAACATCATTACCCGTGTCCCGGAAGGCCCACCCCAGGTCAGTGCTTCGGCAACCTTTGGTAGCTTTGGCTTTGCTCAGTACACTTTGTCCTACTCGGGCAGTACCGGACCCCTGACGACTCCTGGTAACTTCGCCTATGACATTGGTTATGAGCGGCGTTCGGCGATCAATGATTTCTTATTTACCTCCGATGTCCAGAGCTACAACGGGCAAGATGTGCTGGTCCTAGGCGCGGGGGGTTCAGCTACTTTCTCACCCGGCGGCTACACCTTCACGTCCAAGGCCATCCAGAACTACGTCTTCAGTGACCTGTACTTCGGCAAGGTAGTCTTCAAACCGGGTCAAGACCACACCGTTACTGTCTATGCCCAGCAACAGAATACCCGCCGGGGTTCGCTTGGCTTTGGGTCCGGCTCGGGGTTGGTCAGTTATTACGATGACATCATTGATCCCAATGACCCTTACTTCGGGTACCCACGGGGCTACAGTGCCGCCGTCTTCTCCACTGAGTATTACCAATCCATTCCGGGTATCTTCGGGGATGCTGATTCCCAGGAAGACGACACGGGGCTAAACGTGACCTGGGATTGGAACCTGAGCGAACTCAACACCCTTACTACTCAATTCTCCTACAAACATACCTCCTCGTTTAACCCCACGAGCGGGGGCCAAAGGTACCTCAACAACCGTACCTACGAAGCCCAAATCCGTTACGTGGCGGAGTTGTACCGAGGCAATACGCTCAACGCCGGGTTTCAGTTCATCACGAACCGCTCGGTCCAAAGCCCGGAGATTGGACGGCCCAGTGTCTTGCTGCCCGGTACGCCACCCGGTCTACGGCTAGCTTTTGACCGGGAGATTAGTCGGGTGGCGGTCTTCTTCACGGAGGACCTGCGCTTCTTTGACGATGCGTTGATTACCAACTTCGGGGCACGGACCACTTCTGACGTACAGTTCGGGGTCTACACTTCCCTGGGGGCGGGGCTACGGTACAACTTCGGGGGAGAAAGGGGCCGCGAACCCTTCGGTTTACGGTTTAACTACTCCGAGTCCTTCAAGGCACCGGGCCTCTCTCAGCTCTACGCCACCTTCACCTCGGGCCGCAACACCGCCTTGCCCAATCCCAACCTAGAGCCGGAACTGGGTAAGGGTTTTGATATCGGTCTGGACATTCAGATTGGACCTTCAGCTCTATTGCGGGCAACCTACTTCCGCACTGATGTCGTCAATGCCGTTCTAGAGGGCGTACAGACCTTCAATGATGGAATCCGTACCGAGAGCCAAACCATCAACGCACAGGCGACCCTCACCAACGGGTGGGAGTTCTTGTTCGAATGGCAGATTGACCCGACCATCAGCTTCCAGGTCAATCACTCAATTTTGGATGCGCGACCCGTGGGTAACGCAGTTGATGACGGATTGCCATTTTTCATCTCGCGGGGCTACTTCTATGGGCAACAGTTCGCCGATGTGCCCTTCAACACCACCAACGTCGCCCTGCGCTACAACTCCTCTGGGTTCAATGCGGCCTTGAGCGGGGTTTTAGTGGGTAGAAGGCCGATTGCAGCCACGAGCTTCATCGCCAGGGAGTTCACTCGCTTTGACCTGACCGCCAGTGTCCCGATTACCCCAGCGATTACTATCAACGGCGGGGTCTTCAACCTGCTCAACCAACAGTACGATGCCATCGCCTCCTTCAATTACCCCGGTGCGCCCATCAGCTTCCGGTTCGGGGTAGAAGCCACGTTCTAGCCCGATGCTCCGAAAAGTCCCCCTGGCTCCGGCTGGGGGGATTTTTCGGAGCATTGCCAAAATGAGCCTCCCAAGTCGCTTTGGGTAAGTCCTGAGGGCAACAGGACTTACGTACAGCCCATAGTCCCTAATGAAGAAATAGCCATCACACGTGGTTGGGTACAACATCGTCCCTTCGCTCGCAGCAGACCGTGACCCGCCATCGTTTCACGCGCTGGTCACCAGGGAACTTCTTACGCTTGAGGACTTTGCCACCGTCTAACTCCGTTTCGGTCCCAGTCAAGGCCCGGACTCGTGGAGCGGGCTGTGCCCCTTGGGTGTCATCCACAAGCCGATTTCTTTTGCTAGGACAGGAATCGGTCTTCTGCATAGCATCAATCATCCACAGCTGACATCCACAGCTGAGGGGCAGGTCACGGCTCCACTATCCGATCGACTCCTCTTGCTCTGCGTAAGTCCTGACCGTGTCAGCCCGACATCAGCTAGATCCTTATCTGCTCGCGCTCACGCTGGATGGTACGCTCTGCTGTCTTGGTATTCCTGACGGCATGGGGTTCACCCCGCTCCTCCTCACCATGGGATGGCGGCGGCTGACGAGTTCTGGGTCTGGGGGTAGCGTTGAAACGCAGGAGATGCTGGATTTCTGTAGCAAACACAATATCTCAGCCGATATCGAGACCACCAAGGCCACAGATGTTAACGATGGTTTTGAACGACTTGAGCGGGGTGATGTGCATTATCGTCTGGTAATTGACATGTCCACACTCGCGGTACCAACCGGCATCACCTAACGGATTTAGCAATCGAGCGTGTGCTCTAACTCCCATGGGCTGATGTGACTACTATAGTCCTGCCATTCCCGATGCTTAAGCTTCAGGTAAGAAGTGACAAATTCAGGCCCTAACCGCTCAGACAAGATTGAGTTTGTTTCGAGGCAGCGCAAAGCATCCAGCAAGTTGGCGGGGAGGGTACTGGTTGCGGACGGGTCGGTGTAGCTGTTGCGGTCATTGCGGGGTCCGGGGTCCCGCTGCTGGGTGATGCCATCAAGACCCAGGGCAATGAGGGCAGCAGGGAGGAGGTAGGGATTGGCAGCCCCGTCGGGGAGGCGCAGTTCAAAGCGGTCTTGGTCAGGGATGCGGATAAGATGGGTGCGGTTGTTCCCGCTGTAGCTAATCGTGTTAGGAGACCAGGTGGCACCCGAGGCCGTCACTGGGGCGTTGATGCGCTTGTAGGAATTGACCGTGGGATTGGCGAAGGCGGTCAGGGCCGCTGCGGAGTGCAAGACCCCGCCGATGAAGTGGTAGGCCAAGGTCGATAACCCCAGTGCGCCCGCCGGATCGTGGAAGAGGTTGGTGGTACCCGTGCTATCCCAGACCGAAAGATGGGTATGGCAGCCATTACCGGTGAATTGGAGGAAGGGCTTGGGCATGAACGTGGCGCGGAGTCCGTGGTTCTCAGCAATGGATTTGACCATGTACTTGAAGAAGGCGTGGCGGTCGGCGGTCACGAGCGCGTCGGCATACTTCCAGTTCATCTCAAACTGACCGTTGGCATCTTCGTGGTCGTTTTGATAAGCACCCCAGTCTAGGGCGAGCATGGCATCACAGATTTCAGCGATGACGGCAAAGCGACGCATCAAGGCTTGTTGGTCGTAGCAGGGCTTGGTTTGGCGGTCCTGGGGGTCGGCGAGTTGCTGACCGTCGGGAGCAAGTAAAAAATATTCACACTCGACCCCCGTACAGACGGTATAACCCAAGTCCTGAGCTTGCTTGAGGACTCGTTTCAAGACGAGGCGCGGGGTTTGGGCGATGGGTTCCCCGGTGGTGGTGTAGAGGTCGGCGGGTAGCCAAGCAACTTCGGGTTTCCAGGACAGTTGAAACAGGCTGGTTGGGTCAGGAACCGCCAAGATATCGGGGTCAGCCGGGGTCATATCGAGCCAAACCGCAAACCCCGCAAAGCCCGCCCCATTCGCCACCATCGTATCAATCGCCTGGGCCGGAACCAGCTTGGCCCGCTGGGTTCCCATAAAGTCAGTGAAGGAGATTAAGAAGTAACGGATGCCTTTTTCACGGGCGATTTGCGACAAGGGGGCAGTCATAGAGCCATGCAATGGACAAGACCTCGTTAATTTATGCTGATTCCGGCTCTAATTAATGTTCATCATAGTCATTTTGCCCACAGCTACTTGTAGATCTAAGTGCTAATCATGGCTTCCCAGGCTAGAGGCCCCTCTGCCCCATACCCTGCCAGGCACAGGTAAATGGGGGACCAAGGCAGAAGAGCTCTCCTCCCCCCCAGCCCCCTTAAAAAGAGGGGAGTTAGAGTTTATCTGAGTTGCTCTGTTCAACAATCTCTTAAGTCCCCCTTTTTTAAGGGGGATTTAGGGGGCTCTCTTAGCTTTAGTTGCACATGGGGGCCGTGCGCGGCCCTCACGGGTCGGCGGGAGCATGAGGGCAGAACCTTAGTCCTGTCCTCGTAGGCTGTTGGGGATGTTAAGGCTGTCGCTCTCGAAACAGAGAGAAAAAGAAAAAAGCCTCACTGCAGTTCAAGTGGCGTAATTAGACCCGGTTCCCGTCTCGCTTGATGGACCTCCGCAGGAGGGTTATGGACCAGGGTAAATCGTGTCTAGGCACTCCGGCGGGGTGCAGGCGCGAGGGCCTGACCCCGTGCTAGAGAACCCAGGGTTTTGAGGGTGAGTTTGAGTTGGACTAAGGGATTGGCGGGGACGACGGTTTTATAGAGGTAGCTATCAAAAGTCAACCGTTGCACATCCCGGTCCCCGCACAGTTCCACAAAAGCCTCCCGGCTGGCATCGGAACGATAGAAGATGTTTTGCAGGATATTCAAGACTTTGTAGGTCAAGCCGTAGGCGCGGTCCCAACGGCGCAGGTATTCCTTGAGTTGGGCTTCCTCCGGGATTTTCCCGCCCTGACTGAGTTCGACGATGAGTTCCGCCGCCATCCGCCCAGATTTAGCCGCGAAATAAATCCCTTCCCCCGAAGACTTGGTGACGTACCCCGCCGCATCCCCGACCAACATCACCCGGTCCACCACCCGGCGCGGACGCGGGCACTCGGGGAGGGGATGGGCTTCAATTTTGATAATCTCGCCGCCCTCAATCTTGGTCCCGGCCCGTTGGCGCAGGTATTCCTGCATTGTGGGGAGGCCGTGTTTGTTGGGGATCATCGTCCCGGTCCCGACCGCCACATGGTCAGCTTTGGGGAAAACCCAAGCATAAAAGTCTGGAGAGACATCGCCGCCGAGATACATCTCAGCGCGGTCTTCGTAATATTTCATCTTGTCGGCGGGGAGCCTGATGCGCTCCTGATAGGCAATGGCGTAAGGCACATCCCCGGCATCAATCGCCTTGGCGACCTTGGAGTGGAAACCATCCGCCCCGATAATCAAGTCCGCTTTGACGGAACCACTCTGGCCCGTCTTGGGGTTGCGGTAGTTGAGGGTGTAGGGATGGCCCATCTGGATATCGGTTAAAACGCCTTCGATGAGGTTAGCCCCCAAGTGGGCAGAGCGTTCGCGCATGAAGCGGTCTAACACTTCCCGGCGGCACATCCCGATATATTCACCCTGGTTGGGTAGGTTGATGTTGACGTGGTGGTTGGAGGGGGAAATCATCGTCATATTCCGCACCTGACGGTCAATGATCTCCGGGGGCAAGTCGAATTCGTTGACCATGCACAACGGGATCGCCCCGCCGCAGGGCTTACTGTTGTTGAGGTTTTTTTCAAATAAATAAGTCTCAATCCCGGCCTTTGCCAGAACTTCTGCTGCACAGGAACCCGCCGGACCGCCCCCGACCACCGCAACTCTGATCGTCAACATCGTTCTCCTGTCTTTCGCTTGAATCTTAACGTGCAGTACCGGGGGTCTCCAATGCTCTACTGAGAATCGTTACAGTTCGTTACGAGTGCATCGGGGTTAGCAACCGCCGGCCCCGACCCGGCGTGCCTGACTGTGGCGAGTAAACAGGGGGAGTTAAGACAGAAATAAGCACGCTTGCTCTCTCCTAGACCATAGGTGGGATAGGGGGCAGCGGTTAGCTCCCGTGAATTGCCACTGATTTCCCACTAGCTGCCGACTCAGCACAGGCCGAAGCCACCCGCAACCCACGCAAATCCGCCGCCAACGACATGTACAACGGCACCCCCCCCAGTAAATAATCCAACACCGCTTGAGTATCCCGCAAAAATAATCCCTGACGCTCCCCCGCTGCCAAGGTCTGTTCCCCCGCCGCTGTTGTGACCGTAATCGTATTCCCTGCTAAAACTACCCCCCCTAAGGTCCCCTGGACCGACAAAAATAGCTCCGACTGCCAGATCCCCTCCCCCTTCGCAAAAACTACCTCTCCCACTGCGCCCCCCTGAAACTGAAGCAACGCCGCACAGTAACAGGTGTGAAAATACTCCCCCCGCATCAAATAACGAGATTCACAACTCACCTGCGCCACTGGCCCAACTAAGTCAATCAGCCGCTGGAGCCGCGAGACCGCTCCTACCAACGGGAACCCAAACTGCAAGGGATGATAACTCCACCGTTGCGGAGCCGGACGGGTCGCTGTCTGGGTACTGTAGCGGACGTACAATGGCTCTCCTACCTGGGCCAAACCCGCCCGCAAGTTCTGGTGAATCGGACTCAAAAGCTCGATATGTTCCACATGCAAAAGTCGCCCTTGCCGCGCCGCCAACTCAGCCAACGCCACGCCCGTCTTATACTCAAGAGCCAACGGGTACTCCACTACCACGTGCTTCCCCGCCAAAAGCCCCGCCTCCACCCAAGCACTGTGGGTATGATTCGCCGTACAAATAAAAACTAACGCCACCGCCGGGTCTCTGAGGGCTTCGGGAATATCCAACCGGCCCTGCACCCCAAACTCCTCAGCAAAAGCCGTCACCGTCGTCGCGGTGCGCCCCACTACCCAGGCCAACTCCGCCCGTCCATCGGCTTGGAGAGCCCGCGCCCGCGCCCGCGCCGCATAACCCGTCCCGATAATCCCTGCCTGCATCGGTCTGCCCTGTTTTTTACCAGCATAGGCCGACCCACACTAAGAAATGTTACAAGGGACAGAGGGTTAGGAAATGCGTGTGCAAGTTGCCGTAATTGGAGCGGGTTTAGCGGGGATGAGTACAGCAGTGCAACTGCTTGAGGCGGGCCACCAAGTCACCCTCTTAGAAGAAAGACCCTTCGTCGGTGGCAAAGTCGCAAGCTGGCAGAACGCCCAAGGCGACCACCTTGAGATGGGACTCCATGTCTTCTTTGGTTGCTATGAGAACTTCTTTGCCCTAATCGAAAAGCTTGGCATTCGCGACCACTTCTTACCCAAGGCACACACCCACGTCTTCATCAACCAAGGTGGCGAACAGACCAGCCTCGATTTTCGTAACTTTGGTGGGGCACCCTTCCATGGCCTCAAAGCCTTTGTCACCACTGGACAAATCTCCACGGTAGACAAACTCCGCAACGGCTTGGCCCTCGTGCCCTTGGTGAAAGGACTGCTTAACTACGATGCGGCCCTAGCGGATATCCGTGCCCAGGACGATGTGACCTTTGCCGATTGGTTCCGTCGTCACGGCGGGTCTCAGGGCAGCTTGACCCGTTTGTGGAACCCGATTGCCTACGCCTTGGGGTTCATTGATACTGAACATATTTCCGCTCGGTGTATGCTGACCATTTTCCAGATTTTTGCGGTTAAGACCGATGCTTCCAAGCTCAATTTCTTGGACGGTGCCCCCGCTACTCGCTTACATCAACCGCTTGTAGACTACATCACCGACCGGGGCGGGGTCATCAAAACCAGTGCCAGTGTGCGGGAGATTGTCAGTACTGGCGACCGCGTGGAAGGGCTCCTTCTCAAATCTGGGGAGCAAATTCAAGCCGATGCCTACGTCAGTGCCGCCGCCGCCGATGGCATCCAGCGCATCCTGCCCGCTCATTGGCGTAAACACGGCATTTTTGACCGCATCTTCCAACTCAAATCGGTCCCTGTGGCGACGGTGCAGTTGCGTTTCGATGGCTGGGTGAGTGATGTGGATAACCTGATGTACACCGCCGACGCGGATTTCTCCTGTTTCGCGGACTTGGCCCTCACTAGCCCCAAGGATTACTACGTCAAAGGCGAGGGTTCTCTGTTGCAACTAGTTCTGACCCCCGGCGACCCCTTCATGCCCATGGCGAATGACAAGGTAGCCGAACACACCCTAGCCCAAGTCCGCCGACTGTTACCCAGCACTCATAAACACAGCCTCCTGCGCTGGAATGTGGTGAAACTAGCCCGTTCTCTCTACTTGGAGGCACCGGGTATGGAGCGCAACCGCCCCAGCCAAACCACGCCTATTCCTAACTTTTTCCTGGCAGGCTCCTACACAGCTCAGGATTACATTGACTCGATGGAAGGGGCGGTCCTCTCCGGGAAGCTCTGTGCCCAAGCCGTCCTCGCCAGCCCTGTCGCTCATCGCTAACTCGTTACCCTCTCGTTACCCTCAAGGTCATGCATAGTCACGGGTAGTTTCAGGTAGATACCTGTGATGCTTCCCTTTCCCCCCGCACAGCCCCGCCCCAGGCTCTCCTCTGTTCTTTGGACGAGTGGGTGAGCCGATGGCAGGGGTTGACCGGACTGGAGCAACAACGGGTCCTCCGGGTCCTCAGCGTCCAAGCTAGTCATTACCTACGGGCGACCTTCCATCGTCGTCTGCCCCTCACCCCGGCGAGTCAACAAGAGATCCCGGACCTCGTGAACCGTGCCCTCGAACAGATGGTCCAGAAACTCCCTCAGTTTGACCCCAGCCGGGGCAACTTCACGACCTGGCTCTATCACTGCTGTGTCCGCCCTGTCCTCCGCGAACATTTACGTCAGCTTAATTACCGGCTGGTGTCCCTAGAGCAATACTTACTTTTACTAGAAGCGCGGACCAGCCAAAGTGCGTTACCACGTGGGACCCGTCTCGCCGAGTATGTCGCCGCCTTGAGTCCCGTCCAAGCCAAGACCGAACTCCAGCGCGTCACCACCCACCGTGCCCAGGGACAACGGTTTCTCTCGATTCGCTATCCTGAAACCCTGCCTATGCCCCAGCCGACGGTCCCGGAAACCGACTCCTTTTGTCAAGCCCGGTTACAAACCCAACTTGCCCAACTACCGACTAATGAACGGGTAGTCGTCGTCGGTATTTTCTTTTGGGGCCACAGTCAACGGCAGATCGCCCAACAACTGAAGATCTCCCCCGTGCGCGTCCACCAACTCAAAACCCAAGCTCTCCGCCGTCTCCGCCGCCGCTTGGGGGAGGACTTTTGGTCGAGTTAGTCCCCACTCGCTAAAATCGAGATAGTCCCACAGGTGACGGCTATCGAAAAAATCTTCGGTCAGACACGGGGTCTCAAGTCCGCCCAGGAACGGCAACTCCTGGAACTGTACCGCCGGACCCAGCCCATCTCGGTTTTTTGTACCCTAGAGTTTGCTGAACGGCTCGGCGCAATCACCGCTGACATCGAAGAAGGAATTAGTGTCTACCTCAACCGCCGGGGCCAAGTCGTCCGGGTCGCCGTGGGGACCCCCCACCAGACGCAAATCCCGGCCCACGAACTCCCCCGGCAAGGTGCAGAACGGCTCTGTGGCCTGCGTTGCCTGAGTACCCAACTCACTGCCCACAGCCCCTCCCAAGCCGATCTGACCGCCCTGGCCCTACAACGATTAGATGCTCTCGTAACCCTAGAGGTCTCCTTGGCGGGGAAACGCCGTCAGAGTGCGGCCCCGACGGGGTTTATCGGACAGGTCCATATCGCCAACCTCGTCCCTGAACCGGATGTGCGTTGGGTGGTCACGGCCCCGTTGCGCTTACCCCAGTTGACGGATCAGGACTTCGAGGAATTTTTGAACGGGCTGGAGGCGGAGTTCCGGGAGGGTTGGGCCGCACGCACCGTGGATACCGGGCGGGAGCGGGTGGTTTTGGTGGGGGTTTTCCCGCCGGACTTGCCCATGGATGAATTGAAACTGGAGCTTGAAGAACTAGAACAATTGATTACCAGTGCCGGGGGTGAAGTCCTCAAAACCTTCTCTCAACGCCGGGAACGGCCCCACCCACGCACTTACATCGGTGAGGGCAAAGTCCTGGAAGTGGCTCTCAGCGTCCAAGAACTCGGGGCAAATCTCGTCGTCGTCGGGGAAGACCTCTCCGCCAGTCAATCCCGCAACCTCGAACAGTCCACGGGCGTGCGCGTCGTAGACCGGACGGAATTAATCCTGGATATCTTTGCCCGTCGCGCCCACTCCCACGAGGGGAAGATGCAGGTGGAGTTGGCCCAACTGGAATATTTACTGCCTCGCCTTGCCGGACGGGGACAGGCTCTTTCACGCTTGGGGGGCGGGATTGGGACTAGGGGACCGGGGGAGACCAAGCTGGAGACCGACCGCCGCGCCATCCGCCAACGCATCAGTCATCTGCAACGCCAAGTGACCCAACTCCAGCATCACCGCGACCGGATGCGCCAACGGCGGCAGCACCATGATGTCCCGGTTTTCGCCTTGGTCGGCTATACCAATGCCGGGAAGTCCACCCTCCTCAACGCCTTGACCGGGGCGGATACCTTCGTTGCGGACCAACTGTTCGCCACCCTGGATGCCACCACTCGCCGTCTGGAGTTCCATCGCAACCTCAAGGTCTTGGTGACTGATACCGTAGGGTTTGTCCACGACCTACCGCCCCAGTTGGTAGATGCTTTTCGGGCGACCCTGGAGGAGATTACCCAGGCGGATATGTTGTTGCATGTGGTGGATCTCGCCAACCCTTCCTGGCCTGCTCACATTGAGGCGGTGGAGAAGATCCTCAGTGAGATGCCCGTCGCCTGCGGTCCCCAGATGCTGATTTTTAATAAAGTGGACCGCGCGGCTCCCGCCGAACAGGAACTCGCCCGCCAAGCCCACCCCAAAGCTGTCTTCATCTCCGCTCAAAACGGGCTGGGACTCGACATCCTCCGCTGGAAACTGAAACAGTACAGCCATGAATACGGTCCCTATGGTCCCGATGAAGAAGTCGAGTCATAGGCACCAGCCCTAAAGTTTGCCAAAATAGGCAGGTTTAGGCGCGGGTGTGGGGATGGAATGGTTGCAGGCGGTCGTGCTGGGATTGGTGCAGGGGCTGACTGAGTTTTTGCCGATTAGCAGTACCGCTCACCTCCAGGTCCTCACCAAGGTCCTGGGTTGGGCGGAGGTGGGGTCTAAGCCTTTTGTGGCGACGATCCAGTCCGGTAGTGTGATTGCGGTGGTCCTCTATTTTTGGCAGGATATCGTCAGCATCCTGAAGGGTGGTTGGGCGGGCTTCCGCGAAAAAGACTGGCGGCGCACTGAATACCAACTCCTCGTCGGGATTGCCCTGGGAACGATACCAATTCTCGCGGTGGGTTTCATCATCCGTAAAGTCCTGAATGATGATAGCTCCGATATCAATAGTCTACCGACGATAGCCGTAACTTCGATTGTGATGGCTTTACTTTTGGGTCTGGCAGAACAATTGGGAACACGCAAGCGGAACTTTGAGCAGTTGCGGGTAAGAGATGGGTTATGGATGGGGTTAGGCCAGATGATTGCTCTGATACCGGGAGCTTCACGGTCGGGTTCAACCTTGACGGCAGGGTTGTTCCTGGGACTGGAACGACGGGCGGCGGCGCGGTTTTCGTTTCTATTGGGCATCCCCGCGTTGACGATTGCCACCCTTTATGAGTTTATTCAGGAGGCTCCAGGACGGGTGGATTTAGGGCTAGTCCTAGTCGGCATTATTTCGGCCTTTGTTTTTTCCTATGCTTCCATTGCGTGGTTATTGCGGTTTTTACAGACGCAAAGTAACTGGGTCTTTGTCTGGTATCGGCTGGGGTTCGGGACAATTATCTTAGTGAATCTAGCCCTAGGTTGGCTCTAGGATGATGCGGCTAGTTAAAGTCAAGCCCAATGCGAAACATCAACTCTTGAGTGGAGCGTTGGACGGTAGTTTCATCGCTCATCTCAAATCCCCGCCTACGGAGGGCAAGGCCAATCAGGAGTTAGTTAATCTGCTGGCAGACCATTTCAACGTTACGAAGGCTCAGGTGACGATTGTGGCAGGGTTTACCTCTCGCCATAAAGTAGTGGAGATTGACCAATAGGGGGTAGGTTGTGGCGTGGATTTATTTGGTATTGGCTGGTCTGTTTGAGATAGGTTGGGCCGTTGGGTTGAAGTACACCGACGGATTCACGAAGCTCTGGCCTAGCGTAGGGACGGTTGCGGCGATGGTTGCCAGTTTCTTTTTACTGGCCCAAGCCCTCAAATCACTCCCCATTGGGACGGGCTATGCGGTGTGGACAGGAATTGGCACGGTAGGGACAGCGGTGCTGGGGATGGTTCTGCTCGGGGAGTCCCGCGATCTTGGGCGGTTTTTTTGTTTAATGCTGATTGTGGCGGGTGTCCTGGGCTTGAAATTAGCATCCCCATAAACTTTTTTACAGCAGAGATTCAACAATCTTATATAGCAATCCGAGTTGAATTATAAAATCTCAGTAGCTCGCTAACAGCTGCCCCTCCGCCCCGTACCCTGACGGGCACAGGTAAACGGGGGACCAAGGCAGAAAAGAACTTATTCTTGCTCCCCTACCCTGCTCGCCTGTGCCCGACA
>NZ_JAAXLT010000014.1 GCF_013285555.1 Candidatus Cyanaurora vandensis
GACAACAATATTTCAGTTTTGGTATCGTCACTGAAATCAGCGTCTAGCAGGATTCTTCGGCAAGAATTCAAAGCAGAAATAGATAAAGTTTATTGGGGTCAAGCTAAGCTGTGGCATGACTCAAAATGCATTGTTTCTTGTGGTGGTGCGCCATTGGAAGTCGTGAAAGAGTACATACAGAATCAGTCGGGTGGTAGACCTTGATTAGCTGTGGAGCGAAGCGGAGCAGCCGCGCTATCCATCCCCACCGTGTAGACGGATGGGGAATTCCGCTAAATTAGTTAATGAAAGGGCTAGAGCTTGAACAAATCCGTCGAGTCTAGCCGTCCAGTCGCGAAACTCTTTAGCATGGAGTAAAGACCTAGTAGGAGCCAAGGCCATGACGATTACCAATCCGCTTTGCCTCGTGAATGAATTCGGGCAGAGTTTCTGGCTTGATGACCTGCGCCGGGACTTGATTACTTCCGGCGAACTCAAACGGCTTATTGAAGAGGATTGCGTCCGGGGTCTGACCTCCAACCCGACGATCTTCCAAAAAGCCATCATGGGTAGCACGGATTACGACGAGCAGATCCGGCAACTCAATGCCCAGCAAAAATCCGTGGAAGAAGTCTATGAAGGTCTGGTCTTGGATGACATCCGGGCAGCGGCGGACCTGTTTTACCCGCTCTATATAGATAGTCAGGGCGGGGATGGGTACGTGAGCATTGAGGTCTCGCCCCGCTTGGCCTACGATACCGAGGGCACGATCCAAGAGGCGATGCGGTTTTGGAAGGTGATTGACCGCCCTAACATCATGATTAAAATCCCTGCCACCCATCAGGGCGTTCCGGCGGTGGAACGGGTGATTAGCGAGGGGATCAACGTCAATGTGACCCTAATTTTTAGTTTGGAGCGGTACCAAGCCGTCGTGGATGCCTACCTCAAGGGCCTCCGCACGCTCCAAGCCAAGGGCGGGGATGTGTCCAAAGTCGCGTCGGTGGCGAGTTTCTTTGTCTCACGGGTAGATGTGGCGATTGATAAGCTGCTTGAGGAAAAAATCGCAGCGGGGGCTGAGGTCCAGGGGCTACTAGGGAAAGCTGCCATCGCCAACGCTGCCTTGGCCTATGAAATCTGGGAAGGTGTTTTCGGCGGGGAGCGTTTTGCCGACCTCAAGGCTCTAGGGGCCAAGTCCCAGCGGCTGTTGTGGGCGAGTACGGGCACCAAGAACCCCAACTATCGGGATGTCCTCTACGTCGAGGAGTTGATTGGGGTGGAAACCGTGGACACCCTCCCGCCTGCTACCCTCAAAGCCTTCAAAGACCATGGCGTGGCCCGCGCTACCCTCGTCAGCCAAACCGCCCAGGCCCACGCGACAAGCACGGGACTCCAGGCGGCTGGGATTGATATGCAGGCTGTTACTCAGCAGCTAGAGGATGAAGGCGTGAAGTCCTTTAGTGCGTCCTTTGAGGACCTGATCAACAGCCTCGCGGCTAAACGGGAAGTCGTGTCGGTTTAATAGACCGTCATCAGGGGTGGGGGACTCGTCTCCACCCTTACCGCATTGAGTTCGTTAATTGCATTGACAATCGCGGCGGGTTCGTACTCCTGGATGAAGTGGTCCGCTGTCATGCTCACCCGGGAACCGACGACCTTCTCAGCGGGCCAACGGGCCAAGAAGTTCTCTAGGTAAGGGTAGATGAAGTCCCCGGTGTCGGAGCGCGTGCAGTAGCTCACCCCCTCGACTACGGTTTCCTGGGTCCCCTCGGGGCAGGGCAGGGCGGCGTTGGGATTGGGTTTGAGCGCACCTAGCCAGCGGTCTTGATGCCCGTAGAGTAGATAGATGGGTTTGTCAGTCAACAAACTCAAGTTCTGCTCGGTCTCGGTCATGAAGGCAGTGGCCTCAACGATACTCCGCGCAAAGATGGAAGTGGGCGTAGCGACGGTCGGGTTGAGGGGCAGTCGCGTTTTGGGATTGATAAAGGGACTCCAGTAGGCATTGCGGATTGTCTCGTAAATAGGACTCCCACTACCCCCATAGATAACCGCTAACATCTTGCCCGTCTCGCGGGGCGTGAAGGCCGTGTTAATCACGTAGTCCTGATTAAGCTGATTCCACACGGACCAGTCGCGCATGCTGAAATAGTTACCGGGTTCTACCGCGTCAATCGGCCAAGCCCAGGTGCTCATCACCAATAGGTTCTTGACCCGCTCCGGGAGATGGCCCGCCGCGCCTAAACCAATCGGCCCGCCCCAGTCCTGGACTACTAATGTCAGGTCTTTCAGGTCGAGCAATTGAATAAAATCTTCCAGGACTGCTGTATGTTCAGCCGGGGTGTAGCCGAAGTCCGTCAAGCTGGGCTTGTCCGAGAGACCGAAACCGTAATGGTCGATCGCAATGACCCGGTAGTTCTGGGCAATCAATTCACGGGCAATATCGCGGTACAAAAACGACCAAGTCGGGTTGCCATGAACTAATAACACCGTCCCACGGGGGGCGGTTGTGATTTGTTCGTCGAAATAATGGTAATTCCCGAAGCCCAGTTGGGCACAACGGTGAGTAAATGGGTACTGGACCGCATCGTAGGTGAATGCGGGCCGCCACTGAGTTACACAATTGCCGTTAGTCAAAGGAACCTCCGCTTGAACAAGGTTATTACTCACTAGCCAGAGGGCCAAAAGCCCAAGTGCGAGTCTGGTCGCCTCTTTCAATCGGGGGAATTTAAGTTGATAATCTTGAGACTTTTTCAGACTCATTACACATCTGCCTATTAGTACGTGAGTTTTATAGTAATAGTTTTTTTTATTTATCTGAATATAGGATATAGCTTAATTTTTTTTACGCGAATTGAAAGAAAAACTCAATTCTTTCCCGGACTTCTAAAAACAGTTTAAAACCCTAAGTTGACTACGGGAACAACGTAAAGTGTAGGGCTAACGCCCTAGGTACAAGCCCAAAGACATTCCTAAAGAAGGTTTTAGGGCCTTGAGAGGCCATACACACAACATTTTATAAAGAACATGCAAATTAGATCGCTATGGGATTAACTATCAAAACCTAGCTTTTCTTTGAATTTTTCTAGTTCATCACGATGTGCTTTGACATGAATTTTCGTGGTCTGGGGTCCAGGAACTAGTTGTAGTTTAACTACCTCGGGCCGCATTGCTCTTTTCCTATAAAAAACCCCAGCCATTGGACTCAGACTAAGTAACAGGAACCACCAAGCTCCTCCCTGGGGTACAAGCACCGTCAAGACCAAAGCAACACTCCCGAGACCCGCCAGAGCCAAGACCGTCAAAAACACCATCAGAAATCCACTCGGTTTGACAATGCCCTGATAGGTCACTACAGAACCAGACGCCATGGGTTGATAGGCTCTTTGGGCAAAGTAATGGTCAAACTGTTCGCGGAGGAGTTCGGGAGCGACTTCACTGGTAAAAGTTGCCTGCTGGGTACGGTCCTACACCGAAGCCCGGATGAAGAAGAACAGACCAATCGCAATCAGCACCGTCAAAAATAAACTGGAGTATAACGAAAGCTCTGTACCCATCGCCCACCGCCGCCTACACTCCTTCAATGATACAAATTATTAAGAAACTTAAGGATGGCTCAAGCGCACACGACGACGGCTGCTAAGGCTGCCAAACTGCGGTCTCGGTAGGCCACTTAGCGTTGGAGTTTATTGCGGACCTTTGGTTCAAGGTCAGGCATAATCCCAAAGTTTGGTGGCATCGGTTGGAAGTGCTTGACCGGAGCCCTAGTAATGTAGTGGACCAAGGCTCCTGCCATCATCACCGGGGGCAACGTCAGGGGCGGTTCACCCAAGACCAAACGAGCGGCATTAGTCCCCGCCAACCAACCGCCCATAACGGCTGCCGTATAGCCCTCAGTGCCGACTAATTGCCCACAGGCCAAGAGGTTCTCGCGCTTACGAAATTGCAGCGTGGACCGCAGCAGATAGGGGGAGGCCAAGAATGTATTGCGGTGCATGACACCCAGCCGCACAAAACTAGCTTCTTGCAAGCCCGGAATCATCCTAAAAACCCGCTGCTGCTCGCCCCACTTGAGATTGGTCTGGAAACCGACAAGATTCCACAGGCGGCCTCCCCCATCCTCAGCCCGGAGTTGGACCACCGCAAAGGGCCGTTCTCCAGTGCGTGGGTCGAGCAGTCCCACAGGTTTCAGGGGGCCAAAGCGGAGAGCATCAAAGCCACGACGGGCAATCTCCTCAACAGGTAGACAGCCTTCAAAAAACTTGCGCTCGGCTTCTTCATATTCCTTGAGCGGGGCTTGTTCAGCGTTGACGAGCGCGGTCCAAAAATCTCGGTACTCCGCCTCGGTCATGGGGCAGTTTAGATAGGCAGCTTCGCCCCGGTCATAGCGGGAGGCCAGATAAGCTCGGTTCCGGTCAATCGTCTCCCCTTCCACAATCGGACTCGCCGCATCAAAAAAGCTTAAATATTGCTCTCCCGTGAAAGCGAGTAAGTCCTGAGCCAAGGGCGCACTAGTCAACGGTCCAGTTGCTAGGACCACAATCCCCGTCGTCGGGAGTTCCGTCACTTCAGCCCGGACCAGGGTAATCAAGGGATGGTCACGGATCAGTGCAGTCAGGTGAGCCCCAAATAAAACCCGGTCTACCGCCAAGGCTCCCCCAGCCGGCACCGCGAAACGGTCTGCTGTCTGGATCACTAGGGACCCCAAGTGGCGGAGTTCCTCTTTTAAAAGACCCGGAGCGCGGTCTGTTACTAACGCCCCAAAAGAATTTGAACAGACCAGTTCAGCGAGTTGGTCTGTGTGGTGGGCAGGACTAGTTTGGTGGGGACGCATCTCATAGAGTGTGACGGGGATGCCCCGTCGGGCAATCTGCCATGCACACTCGGTCCCCGCCAAACCGCCGCCGATAACCTGGACAGAATTCATCAGTAGGTACTAGTTTTCGTAGACGCGGCACTCATCAGCCTCGGGATTGATGTCGCAATACTTTTCGAGGGAGGTCTGGCTGGGCTCTTGGGCTTTTTGGTGTGAGGCGGCAGCTTGGAGCTCTTCCACGGCATCCCAGGCAACGGCGCATTCTTTAGAGCCATCACCCTTGATCTCGCACACTTCCCGAGCTTCAGCAAGTTCTTGTTCAATCAGCTTTTTCAAATCAGCCATGGTGTTTCCTTACTGGCAATATTACTTATTGTACGTCAAGGGCATCGGCTCTCACCTGGGCTGGGGGACACGCTCACCTTAAAAAAGGTGGAAGGTCAAGCCCGCCGGTTTTGGGTAGGCGTTGAGTCGGGCGGAGCGGAATGACTTTGGCGGCGGGCGGCAACAGGGCTAAGGCGGCTTTGAGTTGGAGGATGTGCCGTTCAAGGAGGATGACCCGTTCTTGGGCCTGTTGGTGGCGGGTCTGGTCTTGGGCGTGGGCTTCCTGGAGTTGGACTAGTTGTTGTTGGGTCTCCAGGAGTTGACGGTCCAAGGGTGCGTATTCAATCAGGCGGTTCTCCGCTTGCAGGGCGCGGGTCTGCCAAGTCTCTACCTGTTCCTGGCGTAGGTTCACTTGTTGTTGGTACGCCCTGAGTTGCTGGGTGAGTTGGGCTTGGGCCGTGAGTTGGGCTTTGAGGTCCTGATTGAGTTGCTGGGCTTCCTCAAGCTGGAGTTGGGCTTCGAGGGTTTCTTCGACCTGTTGTTCGTACTGCTGTTGCCAGTCTGGAAGGGCAGGGGCTGGCTCGGCGGGTTTATTCTCGCGGGGTTTGCGTTGCATCAGGGTTTGGGGACGAGGTGTTTAAGTTCGGCGCGGAAACCACTGGCCTGGAGGCCCTTGACCGTAGCTTGGGCATCGTTGACGCGAAACTGGGGACCCAGGCGGACCAGACATTGCCGTTGCCGATGCTGAATCCGCGCCACCACGGGGATATGACCGCCCTCTTCGCGTTGGTTGGCCTTGAGGATGTTGCGAATCCGGTCTTGCTGGGCGATGTTCTGGGCATCAGGCAGGTCCAGTTCTACCACCACTAGCGAAACCTGTTCCACGGGTTCGCAATCCATGATGACCAGTTGACTGCGGTCATCGCGGCGGTCTAGTCGCCCCCAGAGGACCAAGCGGCGGTCCACCACCAAAACGCCTTGAATGCGTTCATAGATCTTGGGAAAAACCACCGCCTCAGCCGAACCCGTCAAGTCTTCCAGGAACAGGACCGCCATCCGTTCGCCCTTTTTAGTGGTCACGGCCTTAATCTCAGTTAAAAGGGCTAGGACACTGAGGGTTAGTTCCTCGGACTGTTCATTGAGACTGGCGAGTGGGGTAGGCGCAAGATAGGTAGCCTGTTCTTTCAGGTCCTTGAGGGGATGGTCGGAGACGTAAAATCCCAGCAGTTCTTTTTCGTACTTCAACTTCTCCTGGGGTTCAAAGTCGGGCACCTTGGGACCCTGGGGCACCCGGCTAAAGTCGTTACCCTTGGTCGGTACATCAAATAAATTAAACTGCCCGACTGCCCGCTCCTTGACCCGGTCAGCGGCCCAAGCTAACACTGCATCTAGATCCATTAACAGTTGATTGCGGTTAGTGAGTAGGCTATCCAATGCTCCTGCTTTAATCAGGGCTTCCAGTGCTCGTTTGTTAGCAGAAGGTAGACGGCTACAGAGATCGCCTAGGGAAGTGAAGGAGCCGTTGGCCCCGCGCTCCTGTAGAACCTCGTCCACAACGCCCTCACCGACATTTTTAACCGCCCCCAAGCCAAAAAGAATCTGATTGCCCGCTGGGGTGAAATCACTGTCAGAGCGGTTGATATCCGGCGGCTGAATGACAAGGTTCATGTTCATACAGTCGGCTAGATATTTTTGCGCCTTGTCCTGGTCGCCTTTGACAGAACTCAACAAAGAGGCCATGTACTCAACTGGATAATTAGCTTTGAGGTAGGCGGTTTGATAGGTAATGAACCCGTAGGCAATCGAGTGGGACTTGTTAAAACAGTATTCAGCAAAGACGACCATCTGTTCAAATAAATCGTCAGCAATTTCGGAACGGATGCCATTTTTACAAGCCCCGTCAATAAATTGGCTGCGGTGTTTCTCCATCTCTTCTTTCTTCTTTTTACCCATGGCGCGACGTAATAGATCGGCTTGTCCTAGGGAATACCCCCCTAAGTCTTGAGCAATCCGCATAATTTGTTCTTGATAGAGGATTGTGGCGTAGGTATCTTTAAGAATCGGTTTAAGTTCAGGACAAGCGTATTGGATCTTACTGGCATCGTGCTTACGGGCGATGAAGTTCGGGATCATGCCGGAGTCGATGGGACCAGGGCGGTAGAGAGCCAGGATCGCACCGATGTCGTCCATACAGGAGGGTTTGAGGTCTTTGACAATCTGCTTCATCCCTGAGGATTCTAACTGGAAAATACCGGAAAGTTCACCATCGCCCAGGAGTTTATAGGTTTTCTCATCAGCGATGGAGATGTTATCAAGATTGAGGGTAATCCGGCGGGTTTTGGTAATTAAGTTGAGGGTCTGCTGGATCATCGTCAGGTTACGCAAACCCAGAAAGTCCATCTTCAGTAACCCCAGGTCCGCGATATCCTCCATGTAATACTGGGTGATAACTTGACCTTCTTTATTACGTTGCAGAGGGACAATCTCATCCAGGGGATCACGGGAGATGACGACCCCGGCGGCGTGGACCCCATAGGTTTTGTTGGTATTCTCTAGTCGAAGGGCGAGGTCTACCCATTTCTTTACTCTAGGGTCTGACTCATAGGCTTGTTTGAATTCCGGGGACGGGGTTTCGGCGGAGACCATAACTTTGAGCTTAGCGGGCTTCCCCCGAAAGACCGGAATCCACTTCGCCATCCGGTCAGATTCGGCGTAGGGAATATCCATCACCCGTGCTACATCCTTGAGAACGGCCTTGGAGGTCAGCCGGTTAAAGGTAATAATCTGGGCGACGTGGTGACTCCCATATTTCGCGGTGACGTAATCAATAATCTCCACCCGGCGGTCAATACAGAAGTCCGTATCAATATCTGGCATAGACTTGCGTTCGGGGTTGAGGAAGCGTTCAAAAAGTAAATCATATTGCACGGGGTCAATATTGGTAATCCGTAGGGCGTAGGCAACTAGGGAACCCGCCGCCGAACCCCGGCCCGGTCCCACAGGAATTAGTTTTTCACGGGCAAAACGGATGTAATCCCAGACGACGAGGAAGTAATTGGAGAAGCCCATCTTCTCAATCATTTCTAATTCGTAATGGAGCCGGACCCGGTACTTCTCCTGACCTTCTTCATCAATCTTGCGTTCCTGGAAACGTTCGCGTAATCCCTGGTGAGTCAGGGTTTTTAGGTAACTGTCCGCCGTCTGACTAGCGGGGACCGGGAAGTTGGGCATCCGCGCCTCCCCGAATAACTCCTGGTAATAGGTCTCTACTTTTTGTGAGACTTCGAGGGTATTGCTAATCGCTTCTTGAATAATGTCGTCGTCGAGGTGGTCCCGGAACATCAAGGCCATCTGCTCAGCCGATTTTAGGTATTCCGTGCCCGTGTAACGTAACCGCTTTTCTTCCGTCAAAAGTTTCCCGGTCTGAATACAGAGCAGGGCATCGTGGGCATCCACATCGTCTTGACAGGTGAAGTGGGAATCGTTGGTGGCAATCAGTTTAATGCCGAGTTCACGGGCCAATCCGACGAGAACCACATTTACTATCCGGTCTTCCCGACTACCGTGGTCTTGGAGTTCGAGGTAAAAATCCGCCCCAAAATGTTCTTGGTACCAAATCGCAATCTCGCGGGCCTTGTCTGGACGGCCTTGGAGGATGGCCTGGGGGATTTCACCCCCTAAACAGGCCGAGGTTACAATCAGTCCCGCCCGGTGCTGAGCTAGGAGTTTTTTGGAAATACAGGGCCGCTTGAAGATTCCTTTGCCTGCTTCGCCATGGAGGTGGGAACCTGTGACGAGCTTGACTAGATTTTTGTAACCCTGGATGTTCTTCGCCAAGATTACTTGGTGGTAGCGGGGGACGCGGGTGGTCCCGGCTTTCCAAGCAGCGGTCTCGGTGTCGGCGTTGACGATGTAGCCCTCGACCCCGACGATGGGCTTGATCCCGGCTTTACGACAGAGCTTAATCAGTTCAATCGCCCCGTACATCACCCCATGGTCGGTCAAGGCGAGTCCCGGCATCCCCAGTTGACGGGCCTGCTCGACGAGTTGGGGCAGTTGGCTCGCCCCATCAAGGAGGGAATATTCACTGTGGACGTGGAGACCAACAAAACTCATGGGGCTGCCGTTTGATTCCATACACTATATAGGCTGGTAAAAAAGTACGGTAGCCCGTCTGAAACACTATTCCTGTCAAGGGGTGGGCTCTAGATTCCCAGCTATGCCCTCAGCAAAACCCCGCTACTAGAAAATTTTTGTAACTTTAGATACTTTTCACTGAGAATCCACCCAGAATAGAAGGATAGTTCAGGAGTGCGGCATGGTGATGGAGAACGCGCAGTTAGGGTTTATCTGCCCCTCGGCGATGGCTTGCTCTTACCTTGACCAAGCAGCCCAGGCCTTGAAGCTTTCCCCCGATGTCGTCGAAATTCTATCGGCTCCGCGCAAGGTGCTAACGGTCTCTTTACCCGTGCGGATGGACTCAGGCCGGGTCCGCGTCTTCGTTGGCTATCGGGTCCAGCGCTGTGATGTGTTGGGACCGTTCAAGGGCGGGGTGCGCTACCATCCCCACGTGGCGTTGAACGAGGTTGCGACCTTGGCAATGTTGATGACCTGGAAATGTGCCCTCTTGGGTCTCCCCTACGGCGGGGCCAAGGGCGGGATCACGGTTGATCCGCGCAGTTTATCCGTGGGCGAGTTGGAGCGGTTGACCCGTCGTTATACCAGTGAACTGATTAAAAATATTGGTCCCCAAGTGGATATCCCGGCCCCGGATATGGGCACGTCCGCCCGTGAGATGGCCTGGATCATGGACACTTATTCCAGCCAGCAGGGTCATGCCGTGCCGGGGGTCGTGACCGGGAAGCCCCTCAGTATCGGCGGTTCCTTGGGTCGTGAACAGGCGACGGGCCGGGGGGTGATGCTCGTGGTTCAGGAAGCTCTCCAGCGGGCGGGACGAACCTTAAACGGGGTCCCAGTTGTCGTCCAGGGTTTCGGGAATGTGGGTGCCACCGCTGCGTTGTTACTTGAGGCTGCCGGGGCTAAGGTTATTGCCGTGAGCGATAGTCAAGGCGGCTATTACCGGGCGGAAGGGCTGGACATCGAAGCTCTACTCACCTACCAACGGGAACACCGCACCCTAAAGGGCTACCCCGCCCACCAACTCACTAACCGTGGACTGTTGACCCTACCCTGTACAGTCTTGATCCCAGCCGCCTTAGAGGATCAAATTGACGTCGAACTCGCGCCACTCATCCAGGCTGAGTGGGTAATCGAGGGCGCGAATGGTCCGGTGACAGCGGCGGCGGACGCGATGCTACAGGCGCGGGGTGTGACGGTCATCCCGGATATCTTGGCGAATGCGGGGGGCGTTTTGGTCAGCTATCTAGAATGGGTCCAGGGTCTCTCATACCTCTTCTGGGATGAGCCCAAGGTCAACACCGAGTTGGAGAAATTCCTTAGACGGGCCTACGACCAAGTGGCAACCCTAGCCCAGGCCCAAGGCGTTTCGTTGCGGTTGGCGGCTTACATTCTTGGCGTGGGCCGGGTGGCGGCGGCTTTACAGGCACGGGGGCTATACCCGTAGTCCGTGCTATGCACCTGAGGAGGATATGGGCTTCTTGCTTTCCAGGGAGCCCAACCCTTGTGTGAACTCTCTGTAGTTATAGAAATTTTCTTTATGAGCTTAAATTTTAGAGCGTCGGCTTTCGTATTATGCTCATCCTCCTTAAGAAAATTTTCGGGCAAAAATCGTCCTAAAGGATGGGATTCTAAACCTATGGCAAAGAGTAGTCTCAAGGGACCATGCCGTGAACAAGCCCAAGGTTCGGTCACCTCGACGCACCAATTCACGTTCATTATGTGAATCCGAACCCTTGCTTAGAAAATCAATCAATGAGAGCAGTAAAATGGTGAAACTGAATCAGATAACGGGAGGTATCGGCAATCGGACTAGATTAGACGGTTTGGACTTGGACGGGTAAGGCTGGGGGCAGACTAGGAGCGGCCTGGGCGGTTTTTTTATCACCGCAGGAAGTGAGGAGCAAGGCCGTCAGGGGGAGGAACACTGACCCGCTAACAACATGAGTCTGCATTGGCTTTCCCTTCCACAAAGCGTTTTCAGTCTATCGCACGGACCTCGTTAGACCTGTAGAACTATCCATTCCCGTTACTTTTTACGTCAATTCGCCTGTTGATTGGACTCACGCGCCCAACAGCCCTGGTCCGTAGATTTACGGAAATCTCCATAAAAAAACTCGGTGCGGGGGGTTGGAGGAGCACCGAGGAGGTTGATATGTAGGTATATGTTAGCGGATAGACCGGGCTAAGTCAACAAATCCTCCGTGTTTTCCGCTAGGTAGCTATCGTACTAGTACCGGGGTACGGTGGGGTCAATCTGGTCGGACCAAGCGAGGATACCACCCTTGACGTTGGTACCCTGGATGCCCTTTTCAGCCAGCAGTTGGAGGGCTTTGCTAGAGCGCATCCCGGACTTACAGTGGACCCACACTTCGCCGTTTTGGGCGAGCTCACGAACGTTCTCAATACCCAGTCCCTGCTCAATGTCGCCTAGGGGCACGAGGGTGGAGCCAGGGATATGAGCAATCTCGTACTCGTGGGGGTTACGGACATCAATCAGGACGATATTGCCCTGTTGGAGCCGTTGTTGGAGTTCCTGGACCGTGCCTTCCTGGAGCGTGGGCGGGGCTTCGGGTTGGGCGGGGATGCCGCAGAATTCTTGGTAATCAATCAGTGCGGTAATTGTCGGATTGGGTCCACAGATAGGACATTCGGGATTCTTGCGGAGCTTGAGTTCCCGGAACTTCATCGCCCAAGCGTCGTACAACAGCAGACGACCGGAGAGGGTGGGTGCGTCGCCCAGGATAATTTTCACCGCTTCCGTAGCTTGGATCACACCAATCACGCCCGGTAGAATACCCAAGACCCCGCCCTCGGCGCAACTAGGCACGAGTCCCGGCGGCGGCGGCTCGGGGTAGAGGCAACGGTAACAGGGTCCCTCTTGGTGATTGAAAACTGTCGCCTGTCCCTCAAACCGGAAAATTGAGCCGTAGACATTGGGTTTGCCCAACAGCACACAGGTGTCATTGACTAGATAGCGGGTCGGGAAGTTGTCCGTGCCGTCAATAATAAGGTCGTAGTCCTGGGCAATGGTCAGGGCGTTCTCGGAGGTCAAGGCCGTCTCGTGGATATCCACTTGGAGGAACGGGTTAAGCTCTAACAGACGGTGTTGGGCTGAAGCAACCTTAGGCTTGCCAATCCAAGAAGTGCCGTGGATGATCTGCCGTTGCAAATTAGAGGCATCCACCACATCAAAGTCCACCAAGCCAATCCGCCCAATCCCCGCCGCCGCCAGATAGAGAGCCAGGGGCGAACCGAGTCCTCCCGTCCCTACACACAGAACTGAGGCCGCCTTAAGCCGTTTCTGGCCTGCCAAACCCACCTCGGGCAAGATGAGGTGCCGGGAATAACGTTCGTATTCCTCGGGCAGGAGTTGAATACTGTCTAGGTCTGGGTTGAGCATGGTTCATCTCCCCCCGGCAATCGAGGGTACGATACTGACGATATCGCTGGGCTGAACGGGAGTCTGGTCCTTCTGGAGATGCCGGATGTCCTCGTCGTTGAGGTACACATTCACAAAATTGCGGAGGGTGCCCTCGGCGGTGTAGAGATGCTTTTTCAAGTCCCCGTACTGCGTCAACTGAGCCAACACTTCCCCGATGGTCGTGCCCTCAAGCTCTAGGGCCTCTTGGTTCCCGGTGTAACGCCGTAGGGGCGTTGGAATAATTACTTTGACCATGCGACCTCCTGAATGTCCAGTATCCCGACCGAGATTTAGGGGAATGAATTCATTCTAACAAAGATCCAACTCCAGTTTAGGAGAGCCTGAGGAGCTAGGGACGGTGAGACATCCTAGGAGACATTTCCCTTAGTGTCGTGAACCTAGCCCAGTCATACCCTCGTCAGTGCCAGTCGGGACCAGACGGTGCGCCTGAGCGTCATTTATAGTTATAGATACACCGATAAGCTGCGCTGTGTTGAACTACTTGAAACTAACTGAAGTAGGAACCGCTCTGGGTATTGTCTTGCCCGAGGAATTGTTGGTGCGTCTTAAGGTAGGACAGGGCGATGTCGTGTTTATCACTGAGACCCCCAGTGGCTACCTCTTGACCCCCTACGACCCAGAGGTAGAAGAGCAACTCAAGATAGGCCGCGCTTTCATGGATGAATATCAGGAGACGTTCCGCGCCTTGGCGCAGTGACTCCTCCCCGTTGGCTCAACAAGAAAGCTCTAATCCTGCTCCATACCGAAAGTTTAGTTGAGCATGGTGGACTAGAGGGTCTGCGGGATGAGGGACTGCTAGAATCCGCCTTAGCCCGACCGCAAAACCTACTTGCTTATCAGAAAGTCACAGACCCGGCTCAACTTGCGGCGGCTTACGGGGTAGGGATTGTACGAAATCACCCCTTTATTGATGGCAATAAGCGGGTTGCCTTCTTGAGCGTGGGCGTATTCCTAAGATTGAATAGTCATCGTCTAGTGGTTGGTAAGGTTGAAGCTACTCAAGTGATGCTCGACTTGGCGGTTGGGGAATTGTCTGAAGAAGCTTTTACGCGGTGGCTCCAACAACACTTGACCCTGGGAGTATACACACTTACTTAATCAGGACTTACGCAAGGGCCATAGAAATAGAGGGACGTTTAAGCTCTTGGATGAGCCAGTAGTCAAGCATGCCGTATTTTAACTGATCCAGGACTTACGCAGACCCAGAGAGGGGAGGTAAAGTAGGAGGGCAGTTGTACAGGGCTACCTCATGAGCTTTATTAAACTCGACGACTGCCAATACCGGTTAACTGCCCAGCTCAACTAGACCCTGACCTATGTAGCGGACCATCTCCAGACTTTTAGGCACGATACCCTTAACCACTATCTCAGCCATGAACCGATGACCCCGCACTTACGCTGGGCTAAGGTCAAACACGTTATTCAGCCTTGTGAGCAAGCCTACCTTAGCTTTGATGTACCGTCTTAGATAAGCGTGATGCGACCTCGATTGAACTCACCCGCCGACAGGATCGTGGTAGTGCCCATGGGGTTATCCGACGTTGGCAAGTGGCGGAGTTTCACGGCGAAATCAAACCCCTGACGGGGCTTGAAGCGTGTCAGTGTCGCCAGGAGCGTAGGGACATCTTGATCCCGAAACTCAATAAAAATTACCCTCAAAAAGAAACCCCCTACGCCAAAACTGGGCTAGGGGGCTACTTGGTGACTAGCGAGTAGCGGACAACTGTTTCTTGGGTGGGGTGAGGCGGGTGAGAAGGACTTTAGTGGCTTGTTTGTATTGCGGGTCCTTGGGGGTGGCGATGTCTTCGGGTTTGAGGGTTTTGAGGATTTTTTCGGGGATGGTCACGGTGTAGTCGGGCTTGATCCCTTTTTTGTGGATGTCCTTGCCCGAGGGGGTTTTGTAGTGGGCAATCGTGACAGCGAGTCCCGAGCGGTCGGAGAGTTCGTGGACCGATTGCACAAGACCCTTGCCAAAGGTCGTGGTCCCGACGAGGACAGCGCGGCGGTTGTCTTGCAGAGAACCCGCTAGAATTTCGCTAGCACTAGCGGAACCGCCGTTGACTAAGACGACCACGGGTTTATCCGTGAGCCGCGTCCCGCTAGCCCGCAACTCTTCCACCACGCCGGTACGGTCAGCAGTGGAGACGACGAGTTCGCGATTGAGGAAGATGCTGGCGATATCAGTACTAGCGGAGAGTAAACCACCCGGATTGAAGCGGAGGTCCAACACGAAACCATCTACTTTTTTCCCGAGTAAGCTGTTTACCGCGTCGCGCATCTCGCGGGGCGCATTACCCGTGAACTGGCTCAGGGAAATATAGCCAATATTTTGACCTTTTTCTTTTTTGACCGAGGCGCGGACGGAGCGAATCGGGATGACGGCGCGGGTAAGCGTGACCTCAAAGACTTTGGCAGCGCGGCGGACCGTCAAAACTACCGGCGTGCCTTCTTTGCCCCGGATACGGGAGACGGAATCTTCGCGGCCCACGCCTTTTGTGGAGATCCCATCAATAGCTTGGATGATGTCCTGGGGTTGGAGGCCCGCTTTGAAGGCTGGGGTGTCGGGGACTGGGGCGACGACGAGGAGTTCTTTGGTTTTTTTGTCCACATCCACCGAGAGCCCCACCCCGGTCAATTCACCGGAGGTTTCCACCTGCATACTGGCGTACTGTTTGGGGTCCATGAAACGGGTGTAGGGGTCGTTGAGTTCCTTGAGCATGGTGCGGACGGCACGATAGGCTTCTTCTTTGGTGGCATAGTCCTTAGAAAGATACTCGCGTCGGGTCTCTAGCCAGTCGCGCTTGTTATAGCCTGTGTCCACATAGTCCCGGTTGATGACTTGCCAGACTTCATCCACGATATGTTTGGGAGTGTTCTCAAAATTAGCCCAACTCGGCGCAATGGGCTGACCGACGACAAAGGCACAACCCAGCAAGAAGACGGCTAGGCCACTGGCGAAAACGCGACGCTTGTTCATAGGACAGGATCGGTCCTGAAACGGTAACGTTAATGTAACACAGGGCCTTAGAATTGGCGGCTAGTCCTAACTTTTACCTCTCTCCTAGGGTAGATACTTGTTTCAACAAAACAGCGGTGGCGCGGACGTACTGGGGGTCACGGCTGGTGGCCCGGTCAATGGTTTTGGGTGCGGTCGTCACGGCATAGTCGGGCTGGAGTCCCTGGCGGTGAATATCGCGGCCCGCTGGCGTTTTATAGTGCTGGATCGTGACGGCGAGCCCCGAACGGTCCGATAGCTCATAGACTGCTTGCACTAGACCTTTGCCGAAGGTTTTGGTCCCGACCAGCGTAGCGCGTTGGTGGTCCTGGAGTGCCCCGGCGAGGATCTCACTAGCACTAGCGGAGCCTTCATTGACCAAGAGGACCAAGGGTTTAGCGGTCAACCGATTCCCGCTGGCCCTGAGCTCGCGCCGGATGCCCTTGCGGTTGACCGTAGAGACGACGATTTCACGGTCCAAAAAAATACTGGCAATCAGCCGACTCGACTCCACCAACCCGCCGGGATTGTCCCTGAGGTCCAGCAAAAAACCGTCCACGCCCCGGTCCAACAGCCCCTGCACAGCTTGACGCAACTGTTGGGGGGCATTGCCGTTGAAATCGCGCAGACTTAGATAGCCCACTGTCTGGCCCTGGGCCTTGCGCCAACTGGAACGGACGGTGGCAATCGTAATCGCTTCACGGGTCAAGGTTACATCAAAAGTTTGCTCAGCGCGGCGGACGGTGAGGGTCACTTGGGTTCCGATTTGGCCCCGGATCTGGGTGCTGGCCTGTTCGCGGGTGGGTGTGCCGTCTACAGCTTGGACGATATCTTCGATCTGGAGGCCTGCCTTAGCCGCTGGAGAACCGGGGGTGACGGCGACGATCTTGGGCTCTTGGTTCGTGGGGGCCATCACCGTAATCCCGACCCCGCCATACTCCCCAGCGACTGAGACCCGCGAGTTGGTGTACTGTTTGGGTTCCATGAAGCGGGTGTAGGGGTCGTTGAGGCCCTTGAGCATCTGGCGGATGGCGGTATAGGCGGCCTCGGGGGTGGCGTAATCACGGGCGAGATAGGTTTCGCGGACCTTGAGCCAGTCCTTTTTATCATCCACAAAATAGGTATTGACGGTCTGCCAGACCTCATCCACCAATTGCTTGGGCGTATCCTCAAAGCCGGCAGGGGCCGGGGCGATCCAGACGAGGGCCGGGAGCAAGAGTAACGGAATTACCGGGAAGCGCATCGGCGGGGTCCGCGAGGTAACGCTAATTTACCACAGGCTTTTTAGCTTGTGGGCTAGCTAGTCATGGCGGACGGATTGACCTAGGATCAGGGGGAATTTTGCGGGTAACTCTCCATGCGACGTTTTATTTTTGGCTTGGCGGTCTTGGCCCTAGTGGGTTGTAGTACCACCCCGCCCGCCTCCACCATCTCCACCGCCCAAGCCCAAGCCCCGGCTCAAACCACCGAACCCGACTTGACCAAGGGACTCGCCACCTATGCCAAAAAAGCACGGGTCAATCTCACCACCACCCAGGGCCTGATTGTCCTCGAAGTGGACGGCGAAAACGCGCCTATCTCCGCCGGGAACTTCTTGGACTTGGTAAAGCGGGGTTTTTACGATGGCTTGACCTTCCACCGAGTCGTGCCCAACTTCGTCATCCAGGGCGGAGACCCCAAGGGCGACGGTACGGGCGGATTTGTGGACCCCGTGACCAAACGGGAGCGGACGATTCCTTTAGAGATCAAACTCGATAAAGCCCAGACCCCGACCTACGGCAAGGTCGCCAGCCCCGTCCAAGGCAGTGCTCCCCCGGTCCTCAAACACCAACGCGGTGCCCTCGCCTGGGCCAGGAGCCAAGACCCCAACTCGGCTTCGTCCCAGTTCTACATCACGGTGGCGGATGTGAACAGTCTGGACGGGAGCTATGCAGTTTTCGGTAAAGTGGTCGAGGGCATTGAAGTGGTGGACAAGATCGTGGCAGCCAACAGCGATGAACAGGTCCCCACGGATAAACGGACCAAAATTGTCAAGGCCACGGTTCAGTGAGCAAGGTGGTGGTGACGGGCCTGGGTCTCGTGACGGGACTCGGGCACACCACCCCGACTTGGCAGGGACTCTTGAGGGGGCAAGTCTCCTCGGGGGGGGTGGCGGATTTGCCCAAGGACCACCGCAGTCCGGCGTTAGCGGCTAAAGCGGCGCAACTTGCTCTAGTAGACAGTGGTTTAAATTTGCCCCAGCCCGAATTAGGGATTGTTTTTGGCACTAGTCGCGGGCAATTGGGCGACCTAGAGCGGTACCGACAGACGGGGCTTCCGAGTTGGCTGGACGCGCAGGCCAGTGGCGGGGCTTTAGCCGTCGCGCAAGCTTTGGGGAGCGGGAATCTCTATGGGGTCCCGGCTTTGGCCTGTTCCTCGGGGGCTTGGGCGGTGGGCTGGGGGCTGCGTTTAATCCAGTGGGGCTACTGTGGGCGGGTCCTCTGTGGAGCCAGTGATGCACCCCGCACCCCCTTGGGCGAAGTGGGTTTCCGGCAGATGGGGTTACAGGCGACAACCCCCTATCTGCAACCTTTTAATGCCCTCGCCACCGGGTTAGTGCTGGGCGAGGGGGCGGCGGCGTTGGTGCTGGAGCGGGCGGACTGGGCACGGGCTAGAGGGGCAAGGGTTTATGGGGCAGTGACGGGCTTTGGGCATACCAATGATGCTTGGCATCCCTGTACCCCAGACCCGGCGGGGACTCAGGCCTTGCGGGCGGTCGGGCTGTGTCTTGAGGAAATGGGTATCGCTCAAACCGCCGTAGATTACCTCAACACCCACGGCACGGGGACTCGACTCAATGATGCGGGAGAATATCGGCTAATCCAACGGGCCTACGGGCCTGGGGTCTGGGTGGGGGCAACGAAAGGGGCGACCGGGCACTGTCTGGGGGCCACCGGAGCGATGGAAGCGGCTTTTTGTCTATTGGCTCTTTATCATCAATACCTACCTGCCAGTCCCGGCTTGGGGACGGGGTATGATTTAAATTTCGTACGCTCCAGTCAACTGCAACCCCTGACCTACGCAGTCAGCCATAGTTTCGGGTTTGGCGGTCAAAATGTCGTGTTAGGGTTTCAACGCGATGACAATTAGGGTCGTGATTTTGGCGGCGGGGAAGGGGACACGGATGCGCTCAGCCCTACCCAAGGTTCTGCAACGGGTGATGGGCCGTACATTATTAGGTCATGTGCTAAACGCGGTGGCGGGATTGGGTGAGGTGACGGTGATTGTCGGTCACGGGGCACAGACCGTCCAAGCCGCTTTTCAAGACCAACCGCTGACCTGGGTCCACCAACTTGACCAACGGGGTACGGGCCACGCCCTCCAACAGTTACTCGTGCCCTGGCGGGATTACCAGGGTCAGGTCTTGGTGGTTAATGGGGACGCGCCCCTCCTGTTACCCGAGACGCTAGCGCGGCTTTTGGCGGTCTCTGGTCCGGCCCTCTTGGTGGCTGAGGTCCCAGAGCCGACGGGTTACGGACGGGTTTTTTGTGAGGGGACCCAGGTGCAGGCGATTGTCGAGGAAAAAGAAGGTACGCCCACCCAGCGGCTCCACCGTTTGGTAAATGCGGGGGCCTACAGTTTCCCTTGGTCTGATTTGGTGCCCCGTCTAGAACAGTTGACCTGTAACAATCGGCAGCGCGAATATTACCTGACCGATGTCTTTCAGGGTTGGGCGGGGGTGACGGCAGTTTTGGCGACGGACCCCCAGGAAGTCTTTGGGGTGAACGACCGCCGCCAACTCAGTCAGGTCGGACAAGTCCTCAATCGGCGGGTTCTTGATTATTGGCTAGATGCGGGTGTCCAGATTGTTGACCCCGCTAGCACGACGATTGAAAGCACGGTCCAACTCGCCCCGGATGTCACGATTGAACCGGGCACCCATCTCAAGGGGGCCACCACCATTGCCCAGGGTGCCAGACTCGGCCCTGGTTCGCTAATTGAACATAGTACGGTCGGGGTCAATTCCGAAGTGTTGTACTCTGTGGTCCGGGACACCCAGCTTGGTACGGGGGTCATCGTCGGTCCCTACGCCCATTTACGGGGCCAGACCGTGATTGGCGACTACTGCCGGATTGGGAACTTTGTCGAGCTTAAACATACCCAGATGGGCAACCATACCGCCTGTGCCCACCTTAGTTATCTCGGGGATAGCACCGTCGGCAACCGAGTGAACATCGGAGCCGGGACGATTACCGCCAATTACGACGGGCGCGACAAACATCAGACCACGATTGCGGATGGAGTGAAAACTGGCTCCCACACGGTTCTCATTGCGCCTGTGCAGGTGGGTGAAAATAGCACTATTGCCGCTGGGTCCACCATCTCTGAAGACGTACCTCCCGCAACCCTCGCCATTGCCCGCGCTCGGCAAGTCAATAAACCGGGCTGGAAACCTCAGTGGGAGCGTGATTCACAGGGGTAGGGTCAACTGTTCAATGGGAGGTGGTTGGGCACTGGGGAAGGGATATTCTGGTAATTTCAATTTATGCTTGAGTAACGTTGCCGTCCCCGGTGAGAAACCCTGGAAGTGATTATCCACCAACACCCAGGCTCGGACCCCCCGTTCAGCCAACCGTTGTAAGGACCCGGCCCACGTCGTCAACGCCTGGTCGCGGTCGATTTGAAGATGGGTGAACTGAGTCAATCCGCCTTCTTTTTGTCCCATAATCCGCACATACACCCAGTCCTTAACCTGTTCTAGCCAGGGCGTACTCAAGTCCGTACTGAGCCAAGGCGTTTCCCCCAGGGTCCAAGCGACGTTGTACCGCGCTAATAGCTCCTGCGTCTGGGGATTGAGCCATTGGGGGTCCCGAAACTCAATCGCAAAGGGCAAGTCAGGTAGATGGGGTAAAAAACGACTCAGGACCGGGGTCTCGGCAATCCCAAAAGAAGGCGGCAACTGGATCAGGATGGCGGCGAGTCGGGGACCGAGAAGTTGCGCTCGTTCACAAAAAGTTAGCAAAGTTTCCCGGCCCCGCCGTAGACGGGCTTCATGGGTCAAGGCACGGGGGAGCTTGAGGGTGAAACGGAAGTCTGGGGTGGTCTGGTCGCGCCATTGTTCCACCACCGCAGCGGAGGGGATGGCATAAAACGTGCTGTCCACTTCTACCAGATTAAAAGTTTGACTGTAGGCGGTGAGTTCCTGGGCCGGGGGGAGGTGGGCCGGGTAGAACGGTTGTACACCGGGTTTACGCCAGTCGGGGTACCGCCAGCCCTGACAACCGACGCGGATCATGGCTGACGCTGACTCACCTCAGCCGAAACCCCCCAGGCGGCGGCGAGTTCCGGCGAGAAGTTGATGCGGTAGCCTTGAGTATCTACATGGTAGTCCCAGGCGCGGATTTGGTAGGTACGGATGCCCCGTTGGTAAAAAGGGTCCTCTTGCAGGATGGTTTCTAGGGTCTCCTCACGGTCAGAACGCATGATACAGAGACCATCATCGAACTGCCCTTGGGCATTGAGGTAAGGACCCGCCAACACAAACAAACCCTGGGGGATGTACTTGAGCATCCACTGGATATGCTCCCCAGCAAATTCCATGACCTCAGCTTCTCGCCCTAGGACACAGGTCATCTGCACTACGAAATACTTATCCACGGCTTCGGTCCATTGCTGCTCCCGCTTATCCTGCTCCAGCGCGGGAACGGGAGCGGCCCGCCCGAGGCCGGGGGCTACGCTCACCGGCTGGGGTCTCCTCAGGCACGACTTGCAGCAGGTAGACCATCCACCCGGAGACGACTGAGATACAGTCCTGAGCAAGACAGATGAGCCCCTGTTGTTCAAGTTCCTGTTTGCGTTGGTCGCGGGCGGCGCGGGCTTCCGTCTCTTCTTCGTAATCCTTTTCTAAAAAAATCTCAATCTTCGGCTCCATGTTTTCCTGCTTGCGCTACGAACTTGAATGAGATAGCAATCTAGCGTAACCCAGGAAGTGTTCCGGTCCCTAGTTGCCGCCGACCTTTAGGCTAATGAGCCTTGACCATGACCTAGACAAACGACGCTTCTCCGCTAGCTCGTTCTCTAAAACGGACCCTAAACTTAAAGCTAAACTAGAAATTACGTTGCTAGTTGGTTAAGCCATGTCTACCTCTGAATTGGTGCCTGTGCGTTTCATGGACCCGAAGGGACAGCCGACTGAAGCCCAAACGGTTTCTAAAGTTGTCAAAACCGATGCTCAATGGCAAGCCCAGCTAAATCCTGAACAGTACCGGATCGCTCGTAACAAAGGGACCGAACGGGCTTTTTGTGGGTTATTTAATGACAACAAAAAACAGGGTGTATATACCTGTCTATGCTGTGATTTACCCCTCTTTAGTTCCCTGGCGAAATTTGACTCAGGCACGGGCTGGCCCAGTTTCTTTCAGCCCTTTGCAGCCGAGAATGTACACAATGAAGTTGACCTCTCTCATGGTATGCGCCGAGTTGAAATCCTTTGTGCCCGATGTGATGCCCATTTGGGGCATATGTTTGAAGATGGTCCCCGGCCTACAGGATTGCGCTACTGTCTAAATTCCGAATCCCTAACGTTTCAGCAAATTTGAAATCTGCTACCCCCGACCACGATGGGAACTTCAAAAAGCTCCTCACCACCTTCTTCGTCGAGTTTGTGGACCTCTTCTTTCCGCAGATTCGCGCCGCTCTCGTCCCCGAGTCCGTCGAGTTTCTGACCCAGGAATTCTTCCTCGACCCCCTAATTGAGTTTCCTGGTCGGACGGTCCGAGGAAGTGGTGCAACTCAACCGCTTGAACTGGCGCGACTACCTCAACTATCCCGACCCAGTCGCCTGTGCATTGATGGCGAAGATGCAGATTGCCCATGAGTACCGCACCCAAGTACGACAACTTCCCCTCTCGCAACTCGAACAACTGAGCGAAGACTTCCTTGATTTCACGGCTCCTACTGACCGAAAAAATGGGATACAAGCCCCGTCCTTCTAGGACGGCTTTTTCTTAGATTTCAAGCTTCTAATCAACTCTCTCAATACATCCGTCTTTGTTCTGCCAACGCTATTACAGTAATTCTCAAGGATTTCAAACTCAAAATCCTCAATCCTAAAATCTAATCGTTTCTTCATGAAGTAATCCGGTTATTTGCTGTACAATGGTAGCATGAAAGCAAGATACCAGTGCCGATTCTACCCAACAGACCAACAGCGACAGAGCTTAGCTCAGTTGTTTGGTTGTGTGCGCGTGGTTTGGAATGATGCACTGGCTATTTGCAAAACCTCGGCGAAGTTGCCCAAGTCCGGGGCTCTCCAAAAGATGGTCATTACTCAGGCAAAGAAAACCGATGAAAGGGTGTGGCTGTCGAGTGTTTCTAATATCCCATTGCAACAGTCGGTTGCAGACTTAGGGATTGCCTATCAAAACTTTTTTAACGCTCGAAACGGTAAGCGGAAAGGCTCGAAGATGGGACTACCGTAAGGATTCAGATGCTTGGAAGAGGTAAAAGCGAAGGAAAGGCAAAACCCTTACGTACTGTAGCTTGTAGGGCTTGGCATAAAAAGGTCATGACTGAGCGTTGCTGACGACGGCAGGTTTGAATCACACTCAATAAGTCTGCCGTGTGTTGGAAGTTCTCCATCGAACGTGACCCGCCCGTCACCTTACGCTTAGTTACGGCAAGTCGTATTGCCCGTTCCGCAGCATTGTTATCCGGTGGGATTTCTGGGTGACTTAAGAAGTACCACTATTGATGGTCTTGGTTGCGTAAGTTCTTAAGTAGCCTGTGACCATCGGCTCCCCCTGTTGACCACCACGTCGTGACGGCCTGCGTCATGTGTTCTCTAAAGTCTTTTGCCCAATCTTGCCAACGTTCTAGATTGCAGTCCTTTTGCCACTGCTCATCCTGACTAAACGCCTCACGGATTAACGTGATAAAGATTTGGGCAATTTGAGGTTGTTCCCAACGACCAAACTTGTAAAGTTTCTGGAAATGCCGTAACAAGTGCGCTAGGCATTTTTGCTGGGAAGCTACCGCATAAATCGCTAAGCAATCAGTTGGCAGTTTGGTTTGGGATCATTGTGGGGGACGGGTTGTAACTTTACGGAATTCTTTACAATGCTTTACACATTTACAAATATTCAAACTCAACCCTAATTTTTTTTTGTACTCTTACATAAGGTGAATGTTCAATTTTAGGGGGCTTCGATGAGCTTTTTATCCCTCCACGGTGTGATGGTCTTGCTCTCCATGGTCGCGTCTTTGGCGGGCTTGATGCTGGTCTCGCGGGATGCGGGTCTAGAGGACAACAAATATTTACTGCTCAGCATGACTTTTGGTTGCTGGCTGGTCTACTGTCTGGCCTGGACTCTGTTGCGGATTACCCCGCCGGAGTTTGAACAGATCATCTCCTCCTTGCGGTTCACCGTGGGTATTTCCTACTTGTTCACCTTTACCTGCATCGTCTCGCTGCCCCTCTACGCGGTTACCGTGCCCGCCGAGTAAGGATGTCAGAATGGCGGTATGAGGGACACGATTGCCGCCATTGCTACACCGCTCGTGCCTGAACAGGGGAGTGTGGCGATTGTCCGACTCTCTGGGCCTGAGGCGCAAGCCATTGCTACCCAACTTTTTTGCCCGCCCCGTCCGGTTATCTGGGAGTCCCACCGCATTTATTACGGACACATTCAGGACCGGGGGCGGGTGGTGGATGAAATCCTGCTGCTCTGGATGCAGGCACCGCGTTCATTTACCCGTGAGGATGTGGTGGAGTTCCATGGTCACGGGGGCGTGGTGGTGATTCAGGAGATTTTGCGGTTGTGTCTGGAGCGGGGGGCGCGGTTGGCGCAACCGGGAGAGTTTACGCTGCGGGCTTTTTTGAATGGGCGGTTGGACTTGACCCAGGCGGAGAGTGTGGCCCAACTGGTCTCCAGCCGTTCACCCCAGGCGGCGCATTTGGCCTTGGCGGGTTTGACGGGGAAGCTGGCAAAACCAATTCAGAGGCTACGGACACAATGTCTTGGGGTCTTGGCGGAGCTTGAGGCCCGGATTGACTTTGAGGAGGACTTGCCGCCTCTGGACCTGCTGCTTATCGAAACAACCCTGGCGCAGGTTGAAACCACGGTTCATCAACTCCTGGCGACCGCCGACCAAGGTGAACTCCTCCGCACAGGCATCAAAATCGCCATCGTCGGTCGCCCCAACGTGGGGAAATCGAGTCTCCTCAACTGCTGGAGTCAGCGCGAACGAGCGATTGTCTCCGCGTTCCCCGGTACGACTCGTGATGTGGTGGATGTGGAATTGATGGTGCGGGGGATGCCCGTAATAGTGCTAGATACGGCTGGGATTCGTGAGACGAGCGAGATGGTGGAGGGGATTGGGATTGAGCGTTCCCGGCAAGCCATGGCCCAGGCGGATTTGGTACTCTTGGTCATCGAGGCTACCCAGCCTTGGACTGCCCAGGACCAAGCCATCTACCAGGAAATCGAACGGCCCTGCTTGATAGTAGTCAATAAAACCGACCTCGCTGCTCCGCCCCCGGACCTCCCCGCGCCCAATCTCTCTTTCTCAGCCCTCAAAGGCGCAGGTATCCCCGACCTAGAAGCTGCCGTGTGGCAACAGGTGAGCGGCGGTCTGACGGGAAGTAACGTGAATGTCGCCATTAATCAACGGCAAAAACAAGCCCTAATCCGTGTCCAGCAGAGTCTCCAACGATTTAGAGAGACCCAACGGGCAGGGTTGCCCTTGGACTTTTGGAGTATTGACCTGCGCGAAGCCATTAGCGCACTCTCGGAAATCACCGGCGACGGGGTAACAGAGTCCATTCTGGATAATATCTTTAGCCGTTTCTGCATCGGGAAATGAGAGGAGAATTGTTTTAGCTGGTCTTCTCTAACGCGAATGCTAGGTAATGTGAGTTTTAAAGTGACTGGAATTAAGTGGTGAAACTGTCACTTACGTTGATTTCATAGTTAATCCGTAGAAAACCTGATTTTCGTGCTCTATCCTAAATTCTTTCTATTGCTGTTTAGCAATTTTATTGTGACTGGAATCATTTAAAAGCCTTTCACTGTCAGGATTTGAGGGATTTAGATAGACAAACTAACTTTAATTCTACGTAATAAAGACTATCTCAAGGAATTAAGTACATTTTAGGATTGATAGGTTTAGGGCCGTGTGTGATCTTATTAGAGCTCAAATTATATTGCATAAGTCACTTACTTCCCCCCAAAAATCTGTTATCCACTCAGGAGCTTTATCATGTCCGGTAATTTTCGATTGCTGTTGTTAATGTCTGCTTTACTCTTGCCGGGGGCTGTCTTGGCTCAAGCTAAAGTTGCGCCTGTTCCCCCCGAACCCATCACACCCAGAGTCCTTCCTGCTCCACCCGAGGAGCCCGATACCTCCCCACGGTCCTTCCAGCTTTTCCGAGAGGTCCAACCCCTGGCGACCACCCTCTCGCCCCCAGTCACCATCAATTACGCTGGCAGTAGCAATGCTCTAAGCGTCACCACCACGGGGACGGGTAAAGCGGGTTACTTCCGCGTCAACAATCCCTCTAACGCCAATAACGGGTTTTACATCACCAGTAACGGTACGGCTTCGTCCATCTTTGCGGAGAGTACCGGCACAGGGACAGGGAATGGTATTTTCGCCAAGAGCATCAACGGCAACGGTGTCGGTGGGTCTAGCACCAACAGGTACGGGGTCTCGGGAGTCAGCACTAACACCACTGGGGTCTATGGTTCTGGTTATGGTGGAGTATATGGTAACGCTACGGGGACCTTTGGCTACGGGGTTACGGGCGCAAGCCCCTACCTTGGGGTCTATGGTAGCGGTGCGACCTACGGAGTTTACGGGGTAAGCAGCGATACCGGGGTCTATGGCTCCAGCAGTGGGGACTATGGGGTCTACGGTTATAGTAGTTTGAACAGTGGTAACGGGGTCTACGGTTTTGCTCCCGGCAACTTAGCTAATGGCGTTGTGGGTGAGGCCAATGGGAGTTCCGGTTGGGGGATCTGGGGTATAAGTACCGATGGCTTCGCGGGTGTCTTCAGTGGGGATGTCTCGGTCCTCGGTACCCTTAGCAAGTCAGCCGGTTCCTTTAAGATTGACCATCCTGTGGACCCAGCCCGCAAATATCTCTCGCACTCCTTTGTGGAGAGCCCAGACATGATGAACATCTACAACGGCAACACCACCTTGGATGAGAACGGGGAAGCCTGGGTCGAGTTACCGGGCTACTTCCAAAAACTCAACAGTGATTACCGTTACCAGTTGACCTCTATTGGTGGCTTCGCGCCGGTCTATGTGGCGGTGGAAATCGAAGGCAACCGTTTTAAGGTTGCTGGGGGCAAAGCGGGTCTAAAGGTCTCCTGGTCTGTCACCGGAGTGCGCCAAGACCCCTATGCCCAAAAGAACCGCATCGTCGTGGAGGAGAACAAATCCCCCACTGAAGTCGGCTACTACCTCAACCCCAAAGCCTACGGTCTACCTGTGAGTCAAGGCATGGAAGCTCTGCGGATGATCCAACTCAAGGACGTAGCCACCAAGCCCTAAAGTCCCTAGTCCCCCTTTGCTGTAGAGACGCAGAATTCTGCGTCTCTATAATGCCTTAGCCACAAGTCTGGAAAACTCACTGGTGTTGAAGCTTCTACAACTTTTCTGTAGCTTTTGCGGCCCGGTTTACCTACTTTTGCTTACGCCATGTTCAAGGGTGGTCCCGCAACTGTATAGGACAGTGGAGCTGGAGACGGGCGAGGTCAGGGAACTGGAAACGGTGTTGTTTTTGGCGGAGTAATAGGCCCTGGGTCTCAGCCGCCTGTAGGGCTTGGGCCACCTGGGAACGGTTGGACTTGAGGACTAGGGCTAGATGACTCTGGGTGAGGGGGAAAGGGAGACGGCAACTCCCGTCGGGCTGGCTCTCACCACCGTAGCGAGCGCAGTAGAGCAAAAAACCAAAAAGCCGTTCCTCTAAGCCACGTAAGTTAGTCAAGGCCAAGAGGACTTCCATGTGGGCCAAGCGTTGACTGAGGGCCTGGGTAATGAGGGGGGTAGCGGTCTCAAGACGACTGAGTTCAGCCGGACCCAAGGGGTAGAGGACCCAAACTGCCGGGTTGCGTTGGATAAAGACCTGTCCTGGCAGGACTAACCCGCCCCAGAGTGTATCCCTGTTGACCATCGGGCAAGTCGCTAGGAGATGACCCTGCCGACAGCGGTAGAGACCAGGCGGTAAGTGTAGTTGGCTACCCCGGCGGGCACGAAAGAGGAGCATTCCCGCCGTGAGGGACTGGAACATAAGGAAATGTGGGTGGGACTTAATCCTTGTTAGGCCCACACGCCCCCAAAATTAAGGGTGAAGTGAAAATTAACCCCCGCCACGAGGGAGGTTCATAAGAATGTCATGATGGACTTAGTTTCCCAGGGCGGCTTGCTGTGAATACCTTTACCTCCCTCGTCCTTTGTCTGGGTCTGTGCGCTAGCGGTGCTGTCCTAGCCCAGCGTGCTGAGTACGACTTTAGCGGTAGTAACCAGAGTGGGCGGGATTTCTCTAAACAGAACTTGACACGCTACAAGTTCAATCGTGCCACGCTCAAACGGGCTAAATTTCACGACTCCAAGCTCACCGCTGCCATTTTCAGTGGGGCCGACCTTACGGGGGCCGACTTGTCACGGGCGGACCTGACTGGGGCGACCCTGGACCGCAGCAAAGTAATTGATGTCAAGATGGATGGCGCGATCCTGGTGGATATCCTCGGTTTGGGCGCGAACTTCAAGGGAGTCTCCATCAAAGGGGCTGATTTCACCGATGCCATCCTGGATAGAGCTACGGTGACGCAACTCTGTAAAACCGCCACCGGGATCAATCCCGTCACCAAGCGCGAGACCCGCAAAAGCCTCAACTGTCCGAGAAATTAATTGATCCCTGCTGCTCCGGCTGACTTTCGTTCCGGTTTCGTCGCCCTCATCGGTCGGCCCAATGTGGGTAAGTCCACCCTGCTCAACCGCTTATTGGGCGAAAAAATTGCCATTACCTCCCCAGTGGCCCAGACTACCCGCCACGCGATCCGGGGCGTTTTGACCCGTCCGACGAGCCAAATTATTTTTATTGATACCCCCGGTATTCACAAACCGCGCCACAAACTCGGGGAAGCCCTGGTCAATACGGCCCGTCAGACCATGGCCCAGGTGGATGTGGTAGTTTTTGTTGCCGATGGCAGCGAACCGACGGGAGCGGGGGACCGACTGATTGCCACTACCCTTTTGCCGGTGGCTCCCGTAGTCCTAGTCCTCAACAAACTCGACTGCACTAGCCTAGACTACAGCGCGAGCTACCACGAGTTGTGGCCCGAACCGCCCCTGACTTTTCGATTGTCAGCCCAGCGCGGGGACGGATTAGGGGAATTTTTGACCGGGCTGGAGCAACAGTTACCCCTGGGACCCTACTACTATCCGCCCGACAGTCTGACGGACCAGACCGAACGCCTGTTGTGCGCTGAATTTATTCGCGAACAAATTCTCCTGGCGACTCAAGAAGAAGTACCCCATGCCGTGGCGGTGGGGATTGAGGCGATGGAGGAACTGTCCCGGCTGACCCGCATCCGGGCGGTAATTTACGTAGAGCGCGATTCCCAGAAGGGGATCTTGATTGGTAAGGGCGGCGAACGGCTCAAGGGGATCAGCACCCAGGCGCGGCTGGCGATGGAAGAGATGCTCCAGACCAAGGTTTATCTCGAAGTTTTTGTCAAAGTAGCGGCGCACTGGCGGCAGAACCCGCGTCTACTCAAAGAACTATATCCGCAATGACCCAACTCGTCCCATTTCGCACCAGCCCATAACGGACGGTGTATCGCTTCTGGTAGGAGCGCGCACGGTTGAGCTTGGCCCCCTCAAAAAACTGGGCCTGTTCCTGGATCTGGACGGTGGCTATGCCTCCTGCTTGGGGCTCCACCTTGAGGACCCGCACTTCCTTGAGGTCATACTGCCAGTAACTCTTAGCGCGGGCCATCGCTTGAGCACGTTTAGTCCACTGCTCGGTCTGGCTGGGGCTGAGGGCAGTGGCTAGTTGGGAAGTGTCGTGAGTTTTGCCTAGAGCCAGTTGTTTCGCCTGTTGCCAAGTGGTGATGACTTTTTGTGCCGTGGTTAGGTCTAGACCCGACGGCGAAGTGATGAGCGGGGGTTTCGGGGTGACAGCAACCGGTGCCGGACGGGCGGGAGCAGCGTTGGTGGCGAGGGGATCGGGCGGGGGTTTAAC
>NZ_JAAXLT010000148.1 GCF_013285555.1 Candidatus Cyanaurora vandensis
CCCGGTCATGCCCGCTTGCTGATATACGCCTTTCCACTTGCTTACAAAGGGGGCAGAAACCTGTAAAGTCTCGGAGATAATTGCTAAAGGATAACATGGTAAGCTCATTTTGACGGTCAAAGCGTGCTTCAAAACCCGTGGGTCCGGGTTGCTATCAATTAAGGAAATGAGCTCTTCCATGATCCCACCAACCCAGTTCACACTAATTTTATATTTCCGAGAAAGTTGCGATAGGTTTTCGGTGATGGATACTAGATAGCGCGGCAGGGTGGAGGGCAGTAAGGTTTCTGGAGCGACAACAGTCGCATGGAAAGCTTTACAACAAGGGGGGCGGAAAGAGGGGAGCAAGCCAACGTTGCAGTTCACTGTCGAGGCCCAAGAGGATAGCGATCGCGGTCAGGGCAATCACCACCCCGCCGATCCGTTGCAATAACTCAGTGTGGGGGTAGAGCCAGCGCGTCCGTTCCACCAAGCCCTTACCGCCGTAGGCGAGGGCGAGCATGGGTACCGCCGCCCCTAATGCATAGGCAAAAAGAGCCAAAAAACCTTGGACCACCGCCTGTTCGACAGCAACTAGCGTAATGATTGAGCCGAGGACCGGACCCGCGCAGGGAATCCAAACCACGCCCAACTGCGTCCCCACCCAGAATTCACTCCATAACCCCCTGTCCTGCGCTTCAGTCGGCGGCAAAAATCGCTGGGTAAAGTGGGCAACCTGAGCAAAAAAACCATAACTGAGCTTCGGGAAAGCTGCTGCCACACCTAACAACAACAAAACCCAAATGGCCCCGAGTCTAAGCCAGCTATTGAGCGGTCCTAAAACTTCGGCTCCTAAACTCAGGACACTCCCCACCAAGGCAAAGGCCACAACCAGTCCGCCAACGAGGGCAACCGGCCCGTAGCGGTGACTTTTGAGCGAACGACCCACGAGAATCGGCAAGATGGGCAGGATACAGGGCGAGAGGACCGTTGCCAAACCCGCCACGGGAGCCAGAATTAGCAGGGTTGAGTTCATGCCTGGGCAAGCAGTTGGCGGATTTTCTGGTCGGTCTCGTCGTAGGCCCCCTCCCCAATATGGTCATAGCGGATCTGACCCTGACGGTCTGCCACAAAAAGATGGGGCCAATACTCGTTATTGTAGGCTCGCCAAGTTTTGAAGCCATTGTCAACGGCAACCGGGTAGGTAATCTCGTAACGTTTGAGCGCGGACTTAATGTTGTTGAGGTCCCGCTCATAGGGAAACTCGGGCGTATGGACCCCGACAATGACTAGACCTTGCGCCGCATAGTTACGGTTAAGTTTGACGATAGTGGGTAGGGTACGCTGGCAATTGATACAGCCCAAGGTCCAAAACTGGACGGCAACCACCTTCCCCCGCAAGCTGTCAACTGTAAGGGGTTTACTGTTGAGCCAAGTACTAATTCCTTGAAACTCGGGCATCGGTTTAGTTCCAGCTTCAGCCTGTGCCCAAAGCGACACACTCCCCAACAATCCTAAAACCAGCAGTTTCCGTCGATCCATCCCTATCCCTCGGTATCTATTATAAATACGAGTCGGAATGCCCAATGGATGCTAGAGTCCTCCGTACCACTCGTAGCCCTGGTCTTCCCAATAACCGACCTGTTGGGGCATCTCCTTGAGGAGCATAATTTCTTGGACGAACTTGATATTTTTGTACCCTAATTTAATCGGTGAAGCGAGACGTAGCGGGGCACCACGAACCTGGGAAATAGGTTCACCATTATGTTCATAAACTAGGAGCGTCTGGGGATGGATGCAGGAGGCCAGATCCCAGGTTTCGTAGTAGCCATACAACTCGCCTTGGTTATTGGTAAAGCCGTCTAATGAACGGAAAAAGATGTAGCGTACTTCTGGGGTCGGCTCCACAAGTTTCAGCAATTCCACCATGGGCAACCCGCCCCACTGGACAATTTTTGACCAACCCTCGACACAGACTTGCCGGATAATCTCGCTTTTGTAGGGTAGGGCTTTGATTTGCGCCAGACTCAGGGATTGGGGCCGCTTGACAAGCCCACCCACGGTGAGCCGATAGGCGGCAAGGTCTGGGTTAGGGAGAATGTCCTCGTAGGTATTGCCGAGATTGGTACCGAGATCAACCTCAGATGCCTTGAACTCGGGGGCCAACCGCTGGGTACTAAAAAGTAACTGTTCAAAACTCGCGGTTGGTTCTTCTGAGAGCGATTGCAGCGAACCGTCAATCTGGCCCTGGATCTGCCCGGACCCGCAGGCGGACAAGAGCAGACTCAACGAACTCAACTTAATAAAATTACGTCGTTGGAAGGACATCGGACACCTACGCGAAGATCGAGCGGACTAAACGCCATTCCCCAACCTTGAGGGCCAGGAGCGAGTGAAAGATAAGCAAGAACAAAACCGCTGGAATTGAGAAGAAGTGGACCACCCGCAACGCCTGCCAACTGCCGAAAAGCGCGACAATCCACCCGAACTGCACGGGCTTCCACATCCCCAACCCGGTCAAAACTGCCAATAGCAAAAGGGGAATAAATAGGGTATAGACCAAACGGTGGTAGGCATAGTTCTTACGTTTAGGGTTATTACCCTCACGCAGTACCTTGACATCACTACTACTCACGTAACGATTTTTCCAGCGTTTAGTGAACAAAATATAGATTCCATACCAAAGTAGATTGAGACCGAAGAACCACATGAAGAAGAAGTGCCAGTGCCGCGCCCCAGCCAAACCCACGCCTAGGGTCAGTTCCGTGGGGAAAGTCCAGCCGCCGCGTCCTCCAAAAACTGGATTGGCATTGTAGATCCGTAGCCCACTACCCATGAGCGCGAAAAGACTGATGATATTGACCCAGTGAAAAACTTTGATAGCCAAGTCTTGCTTAGGGACTGGTGGTTTACGGGCATTACTTTTGGGCGTGGCAGTGGTCATCTTGCACTCGGTTGGGGTCATTGCTCAGTCTAACTAATCTCGTTGAGGGAGGAAGGTCAATCCCTCCCCTGGGATATTTTGACTCAAGACTAGGGCTTCATCGCGTCGCCCTTCATCGCGTCGCCCTTCATGGCATCGCCCTTCATGGCATCACCCTTCATGGCATCACCTTTCATCATGGCGTTATTTTTCGCCATCATTGACTTCATCGCGCTGATATCCTTTTTCATGGCTTGGACTTCTTTTTTCAGCAAGTCAAGCTCTTGACGCATCGCTTTGGAGTCCGCCGCGATTGAATCACTCGCTTGGGCTAGGTAGACGGGCTCAGCTTGAGCAACAGGTAATACAGTAGCAAAGGTCAATAACAGCGCGAAGATTGTCCGCATAACCAACTCCCAGATGGGGTGTACAAAACTATTACGGTTGGATTCGGAAATTGGATGGTTTTAGCTGACTTGTTGTAAGTGTTGGCGGAGCGTACCTAGGCCCTGCCGCATCCAACATTTAACTGTACCCAGGGGCGTGTGGATGGCGGTGGCGATCTTGGACTGGCTCAGCCCGCCGTAATAGGCCAACTCCAAGACCTGCCGCTGCCGCTGGGGTAGTCGGGTGAGAGCTAGACGTACAGTACAACAGTCCTCCTGAGCCACCAGTTGCTCTAAAGGATGGTTAGTCTCGCTGGGGGTGGAGCTTTGCCACTTAGTGAGGACGCGGCGGGCGGTGCTGCGCGTCCGTAGTCGGTCAATTGCCCGCGAACGGGTGACGAGGTTTAAGTAGCCGCCGAGGGTCCCGCGTCCGGGATCGTAGTTCCCCTGCCAGAGGATGAGGAATACTTCCTGAGTCAGGTCTTCAGCGTCGAGGGGGTTACCGAGGATCTGTTGGGCCACCCGGAGGACCTGCGGATAATAGCGTGCGTAGAGAAGGCTTAAATCAGCTAGGCGACCCGTTTTTAGCCCCCGGAAGAGTTCCTGGTCTGACAAGCGTTCACGTGCGTGCATAGTGGCTTCACGACAGATAGCTCCACCATGCCGTTTACAACTGATCCCCACTGAAATAGAGCCCACAGAAAAACCGCTGATTTGCTGAGATAATCACCCTGTAGCTTCAGCAAAACTTCAGCTTCCTCAACTAGACTCCTCCTGGTGACTGATATGGACAACGCACCCTGGCAGCAGGCCCAAGAAATCCTTGAGATCCTCTCTGCTCTCAGCTACCGGACTGGGAACCTCGCTACTTATTTGCGGACGATTGCGGTGGGGGTCAGTGAATTAATTAAGGTGGACTGGACCGTGGTAACACTCTGTGAAGACGGGCTAGAGACCGTCCTGGCAAGTAGTGTGGACCTCAGTGAGGAGGACAGCCAAGTCTACGCTCTACATGGGCGGCTGACCGGGACCGTAGTCCAACTGGGTCGCACCCTCATCGTTGAGAATACCCAGGACCACCCAGAATATGGGCGGCCCCCCCAGGGTTATCAATCCTATCTGGGTATCCCCCTACGGACCCCCCAGGGACAGATCATTGGGACGATCTGTTCTTTCCATCGCCAGTCGCGGTCCTATAGTGCTGAAGTCGTACGCTTGGTGGAGATGTTTGCGGAACGGGCAGCGACAGTCCTCGATAACTACCGACTCTGGCAAAAAGAACAACAGTTTCACCAAGACCTCGAACAGGAAGTGGCCCTGCGGACCCAACAACTCCACACTGCTCAAGCTGAACTGGTCGAGCGGGAACGCTTGGCAGCAATGGGCGAATTTGCCGCGATGATTGTCCACGAGGTCCGCAATCCCCTCACAACGATCTGGGGCGTTTTGCAACGGTTACAGCGCATCATTCCCCCCACCTCCCAGGAATATCTCACCCTCGCCCTAGACGAGAGTGAACGACTGGAGAAACTCCTCCGGCAGATCCTCCTTTACGCCAAACCCCAAGTCCTCCAACTGCAGGGCCTCGAACTCAACCCGTTCAGCCGGACTCTGCTCAGCCAGTTACGGAGCCTACCCGTGGCCCAAGAACGGACAGTTATCTTGGTATCGTCATCCGTCCCGGTCTGGGTCCAGGCTGACCCTGACAAACTCCAGCAGGTCTTCATCAATATCTTTACCAACGCCTGTGAAGCGGTTGCCGCCGGGGAGACGATTACTTGGACGGTCAGTAGCACATCTGAAAAAGCCCTCGTCCAAGTCCATAATGGCGGTCCCCCAGTCCCTGCTGAAGTCCTGCCCCGGTTAACTGAACCTTTTTATACCACTAAGGCAACCGGGGTGGGTCTGGGCTTGGCCTTGGTCCAACGCATCATGACTGCCCATGGCGGGGAACTGATGATTCACTCAACGAATACAGGGACGACCGTAACCCTGACGCTCCCCCATTCAGTCCCCGCGTAGGACATAGCCAATCCCGCGTACGGTCTGGATGAGACGCTTCTTGTGAGACTGCTCTAGCTTCACCCGTAAATTGCGGATGTGGACCTCAATCACGTTGGTATCGCCGGTGAAGTCGTAGCCCCAAATCCGGTCCAGGATGGCAGTGCGGGTCAGGACTTGACGCGGGTGGACGAGTAGATATTCCAGAAGATTGAATTCTTTAACGGTTAACGCTAGGGCACACCCACCCCGGTAAACCTCGCGGGTCTGACGATTGAGCCGCACCTCCTCGAAACACAGTTCATCCCGGTGCTGGGTGGAGCGCAGACGAACACGGATGCGGGCGAGCAATTCCTCAATACTAAAAGGTTTACTCAGGTAATCATCGGCCCCGGCATCCAACCCCGTCACCCGGTCAGTCACTTCATCACGGGCGGTCAAGAGGATAATCGGGAGTTGGTTGCCCGTTGCCCTGAGCCGCCGACAGATCTCTAGCCCCGAGACCCCCGGCAACCCCCAATCCATAATGACCAAGTCTGGGGGCGACTCACGCAAAGCCGTCAGACCCGCAATCCCATCGTAGGTCACGCGCACCTGATAGCCCTCACTCGCCAACTCCAACTCGATGAAGCGGGCGAGTTTGACATCATCCTCCACGAGCAAGATCTGGGTCATAGGGTCTACTGGTTTGCCACCGCTGAGGGCCGGAAATAATAGCGTTGCGTAGACTCGCTGACGGTCTCCAAGAGGAGGGCGGATTCTTCCACCAGGGATTCTGGACCCTCCACAAGAATCAGGTACTTGCCCCGGTCCACCTTGACTCGATAGGACAGGGACTCGCCGCTCTCACTGAAGTAGCCCACCCCGCCACCAACGAAAAAGCCACCCATCGCCCCGGACAAGCCCGCTGCCACCGCTGCGATGGCCCAGTTCGCCCATGGATTGCCGGGGATAACCTCAAACCGTGGGGCCGTGATGACTTGAAAAACCACCCCCATGACGACCCCGATTACGCCCGTGAGGGCCGCTGTCCAGTAAGCCCGTTGGCGCGAGACGACCAAAGGTTGGGCGAAGCCCACCGCATCACAATCCCGGTAGCCCCGCCCAACAATCGCAATATTCGCCGGGGAGATGCCGCCTTGTTGGAGCAGGCGGTAGGCCCGCAGGGCCAAGGACTCATCGGGTAAGACCGCCACTAGCAAGTAACGTTCACGGGTATTGGTTGGGTTCATGGCAATAATCAAAAACTTTTGCTATCAGTCTAAAGGCTATAGATTGTTTTTACGAATTTAGACCCACGTCAATATGGTCGTCCATTATACTAAAACCGACGCACACAGATGCACTTGTCTAATCAAAGATTGCCGCTACAATCAAAAGGGCTTTCGCCTACCCCTGCCGCCCCGAGCAAGCTTTGGAGTCTGGCCTGTGTACTCCGAGGCGATGAGACCATGCCTGACCTGCTGACCCTGTGAGGAGTGCCCGATGCCCAAGGTAGAAACTGTGATTGATGTGCTGAAGTCCGACGTGGCCTTTGACAGTGAGGTGTCTGACCTAGAGGAAACCCCCGTCGAAGAACTCGGTGAAGTAGAGGCGGGGCTGACTCGCACGACCCGCAAACGAGTCCGCGCCCAACGGGCCCATTACACCGAAGACTCGATCCGGGTCTATCTGCAAGAAATCGGGCGCATCCGGTTGTTGCGGGCAGATGAAGAGATTGAGTTGGCCCGTCAAATTGCGGACCTCTTGGCCCTCGAACGCCTCCGCGAAACGCTCCAGCACCGTCTCAATCACCTCCCCACCGAACTCGAATGGGCCGTCGCTGCCGGGGACAAGCCCAACCGCTTCATCATCCGGCTGGCGAAGGGACGGCGGGCCAAGGATAAGATGGTCCACTCCAACCTGCGGCTGGTGGTCTCCATCGCCAAGAAATACATGAACCGGGGCCTGTCTTTTCAGGACTTGATCCAAGAAGGTTCCTTGGGCCTGATTCGGGCGGCGGAGAAATTCGACCACGAAAAAGGCTATAAATTTTCGACCTACGCCACTTGGTGGATTCGTCAAGCGATTACCCGCGCCATTGCCGACCAATCGCGGACGATCCGGCTCCCAGTCCATCTCTACGAAACAATTTCGCGGATCAAAAAAACGACCAAACTACTCTCCCAGGAGCTAGGCCGTAAACCCACGGAAGAAGAAATTGCTGACCGGATGGAGATGACGATTGAGAAACTGCGCTTCATCGCCAAATCCGCCCAACTGCCGATCAGTCTAGAGACCCCGATTGGTAAGGAAGAAGATTCGCGCTTGGGTGACTTCATCGAAGCGGACGGAGAGATGCCCGAGGACCGGGTAGCTAAGAATCTGCTCCGCGAGGACCTGGAATCTGTCCTCAACACCCTCAACCCCCGTGAACGGGATGTATTGCGCCTCCGCTATGGCCTGGATGATGGTCGGATGAAGACCCTTGAGGAAATCGGACAGATCTTCAACGTCACCCGCGAACGCATCCGCCAGATCGAAGCTAAGGCCCTGCGGAAACTACGCCACCCCAACCGTAACTCCGTCCTCAAAGAATACATCCGCTAGCTTTTACAACAAGCTCCTGCAAAAAACCCCACCGTGCGTGGGGTTTTTTACTATGGGTAAATTACTTGCCGCCGCCCCGGTAATCCACATCTAGCCAGCAACGGGGCAAATCCTCACCCGAGGGGAAACCCAGTTCGGCCTTGGGCACGGGTCCGGGGTCCTGTTCTTCTTGACCGCCTTGGACACGGACGAGAATCTCACCCTGGAGGGGGTTAGTCAGTTCATCAAGGTGGACTACTTCAACGAGGTCCCCAGTGGGCTTGTGGGTAAGCAGTAGCATAAATTCTCCTAAAGGATCGTGGCGAGTTGGTGGGTGGTGATAAAGCCCAACCGCCACAAGATAATCTCAATCGGTCCTTGTTCACGATGCTGAACCTTTTCAGCGACGTGCAGTTGGGCCTGGGTGACGAGAGCGAGCAGTCGGGTCGTGTTCAGGCTAGTTGTCATCCGTCACGACCCTCCACTGCGGCGACGCCGGCGGGACCATCTTTGCGGGTACTGGGTTCAGGACCGACCGTCGGGTTGTCATGGATCGTCGGGGCGGTAATGACTCGGTCGAGGTAATCACTGCGCTCGGGTAAACCCTTAGCATCGATCTGACCAATGGACTGGGTTTCCACGGGTAAGCCCGCTGCCTGCCACGCGCTGAACCCATCCACATAATCAAGGACGATGGTATAGCCCTCAGCCCGTAAAATCTGGGCGGCCCGTTGGCTCAGACCATCCTGGTCGCCATAGACCAAAATCTGACGGTCTAGCCCGCCTTCCATTTTCCCGGCAATCGCGTAGACCTGCTCTACCAAGACCTCTAAAGGTGTGGAGGATGCGCCCCGGATGTGGCCTAGCTTGAATAACTCGACGGGACGGACATCAAGGATAGTAAACCCGACCTCACCCCAGTCCAGCCGGTTCTTGAATTCTTGGGTGGTGATGATGTTGGGCATGGGTACGTGAGAAGTGGTGTAGTCCGTGGTAATCGCTTTTTCACGACCATCATTAGGGTTGCTAGTAATCCCGGCTTCATTGAGAACTTGGTCCATACTCCGACCCGTGCCCACCTGTTGATACAGACGCTCAGCTAGTTCTTTAAATTGGCTGAGGTCCTGCTCCAGCCCATTATCAAAACGTTGTTTCACCCAGACGGCTTCGGCAAAATCGCCAAGCACACCCAGGGGCGGGTCGTAGCCAATCTGTACGGTGACATAGGTGACGCTCCCCGTGCCGTTGGTGGCCTGCCGCTCTTCAAAAGTGAGGGAGCCACTATTCTCAAAACCGGAGATGGACCGCCAAGCAATTACCTGATAGGGCGTTAGGGCGGTGACTTGCGCGTCCCACTCCTGATCTAGTCCCAAGACCGCGCCCTTCCAATGTTGAATACTGGAGTCCTGGGGGTCCACGGTGACTTCGCGCACATGGCGAAAATAATCAGGAAAGCGTTCAAACTGGCTCCACAGGCGATAAACCAGCTCTTGGGGAGCCTGGACTTCGATGCTGACCCGGTGGTTGCCGTGGGCCGCAGTAGTATCATTCGTGCCGATCGCCATGGAAACCTCCTGGAACGTTTTATCTCCTAACAGGTTCTCAAAAGCGTAGGTCCCCAACATCCACCGGGGGTAAGAGAAAACTAGCCCTGGGGATCAGCCCTAAGGTACCTAAAATTTGCGACCCGCCCAAACCACCCGCCCGATGATGTCCACCTCATCCGTGGGATCAACGATGTAGGACTCGTAGGCCGGGTTCTCACTCTTGACCCGGAGTTTGGTCCCCGGTAGCCATTGCAGACTCTTAATTAATAGGGAACCGTTGATCCGCAATACATAAGTCCCGTCCGTGTGGTCGTGGGCCTGCCCGTGGTCAATCACCGCCACATCCCCGGCCCGGAGGAGAGGTTCCATGGAGTCGCCCTTGACGTATAAGGCCGATAACTGTTGGGGTTGGGCGTGGAGGGAACCCCGGACCAGATCGCGGCTGAGGGCCAACAAACCTTCCACGGGCTCTCCTTCCACAAAGGTCCCCAGGCCCGCACTCGCTTCTACTCCATAGCGGGGAATCAAAACTAAATCCCGTTCGGGGGGGGTACTATCCTCACCCCGCGCTAGGGACTCTACCCGCTCCACCGCTATCCCCATCCCCTGAGCAATCTTCTGGAGTGTGCGGTGTTCGGGTTGGTGCCCGCGCTGCATATTTTTTTTGAGACCCGCTGGGGAGATCTGGCAAACCCCCGCCGCCGCACTCAGACTCAACCCTTCACGCCGCATCCAAGCCAGGATGGTCTGACCCAGGGGGGATAATTCCTGTTTTGCTGAGGACATCGGACCTTACCGCACTGCACTTACTATACTGTACCGCCAAACCCAAGAATTAGTTCTCCAGTAAAAAAATAAAAACTCTAGTTCTTGATTTAGCCAAAAGAACGAACTAGAATACGACCATTGCAACCTGGGATACTGCCATGATGATTGAACGTTCTACTCAGCACAATCGGCCCCAGCGGACCTACCGCGTCCAAGTGCAGTTACGGCAATATCCGCTACCGACCCGCCGGGACCGGGTATCGCGGGCGGGGGTGGGGGTAGGACTGGCCTTGGCCTACGGTTGGGTTTTGGTGGAAATCGTTTGGGCTGTGTTGGGTGGTTGAGAGATTAAAGTGGGGGGATGTCCCTGACCACCGATGTCCTGAGCAATTTAGCCACTTTAGGCCTCAAACAGTGCCTAGCCCGCCAAGAGAGCGTGGTGGTGCGGGTAGTCTCGAAGAATTTTTTAGCGCTCTTAAATGGTTGGGTGGATGGTGTGGAAGTCCATGGGCGGGGCTGGCAGAGTCCACGGGGCGTTACCTGTCGGGCCATTGCAGTCCGAGCCGGGGCGATCGGAGTTGAGGTGGGCGCGGTCTTGCGGGGTCAGATCATCCTGCGCGAGACCGTCCAGGCGACAGCCCAACTGGACTTAAATGCTCAGGATTTTAATAACTTTTTGGGTAGTGTCCTCCTCAAGGACACCCTGGCGCGGTTGGTGATTGACCAAGAACTGCTGACGGGGTTGCGGGTCGAAGGTTTGCAGGACCAACAGATGTTCCTTAGTGGAATTTGGGGAGCTGAGCGGCGGGATTTTGTCTTGACGGCGGGAGCGACGGGTAAGGCGGTGGTTACGGGCGGAACACCCCAGTTAGCCCAGGCATTACAGGATTTTTTGAATACGCTGACCGTAGATCTGCACGGGCTGGAGTTGGGGCTGGATTGTTTTAGCCTGAACCAGGACATCCTCAGGCTCAAGGCCAAGGCGCGGATTTGGCAGTTCCCTGGAGCCTTGAGTTTCTAGTTGCAACGGTCAGAAGTTCGGCTAGGGTATGGGGATTACTTCAGCGCAACCATGGAACCGGAAGCCCCGCGACCCAAAGGCCGTCACTATCAAGTGGAGGGTCAAGCCTACCCAGGGGTCAGCACAATTTTACGCGAGACCCAAAACCCTGAAAAACTACGACGCTTGGCCCAATGGCGTGAACGAGTCGGGGCCGCCGAGGCTCAACGCATTACCCAGGAAGCCACTAGTCGGGGTACGCTTCTCCACAAACTGACGGAGACCCACCTCAAGAGCGAAGATGTCGCCGCCGCCCTCGCCCGCGCCACGCCCGAACAGGCGGCTTTGGTCTCTAGCTTCTGGGAAAAGACCCAGACCGTCCTGCCCCTCCTAGAAGAACCCTTTCTGATTGAGTCCGTGGTTTGGCACAGAATTGGCCATTATGCCGGGGTCGTGGACTTGGCCTGTTACTGGGGGGCAGAGGACGGACGCTATCCCGTGGTCCTGGATTGGAAAACCAGCAGTAAACCTAAACAACTGGCCTGGGTCGAGGACTACATCTTACAGATGACGGCCTACGCCAGTGCCATTAACCGGATGTATGACACCCGTATCCAGCAGGGGGTGCTCGTGATTGCCTCCCCGGACCTCCTCCAAGTCTTCCCCCTAGATCTCCGGCCCTACTGGGGGACTTGGCTCAAACGCTTGTACCGCTACTGGCACAGACACCCCGACCATCCCTTGGCAGACCAAGCCATAACTGCATTGAATGAACGCTACCGTGGAGGCTGAAAGTTTACGTTAAATTAAGTTATATGACACAAAAACAGCAAGTCGTCGTGATTGGGGCGGGGATTGGGGGTTTGACCGCCGGGGCTTTGTTAGCTAAGCGTGGTTTTGATGTCTTGGTCCTTGAACAGGCGGCCCTCCCCGGTGGTTGTGCTTCTACATTCAAGCGGCGGGGTTTTACCTTTGATGTCGGGGCGACCCAGGTAGCGGGGCTTGAGCCTGGTGGTATCCATGACCAGATTTTTCGGGAACTGGGCGTAGCACCGCCGGAGGTAACTCCCTGCGACCCGGCCTGTGCGGTCTATTTACCGGGGGAGAGTCAGCCGATCTCGGTTTGGCGGGACCCTAAACGCTGGCAGGCTGAACGTGCTACTCAATTCCCAGGGAGCGGTCCTTTTTGGCAGGTAATGGACGACCTATTTACCCGGTGTTGGGCGTTTAACCAGACTGAACCCATCCTCCCGTTCCAGAATCTCAACGACCTCTGGCAACTACTCCTGAAGCTCAAGCCCCAGACTCTCACGACGCTGCCCTACGCCCTCCAGACTGTGGGCGATGTCCTCAAACGCTCGGGGAACCGGGACCCCCGGCTCAAACAGTTCCTGGATTTACAACTCAAACTCTATTCTCAGGTGGGTGCCGATGAGACAGCGGCCCTCTATGGAGCCGTGGCACTGGGTCTGTCCACCGCACCCCGGGGTCTTTTTCACCTCAAGGGCAGTATGCAAGTGCTGAGTGAGCGTCTGCACCAAGCCTTAGTCCAGCACGGGGGCAGACTGTTGACCCGGCAACGGGCGGAGCGAATTTTGCTCAAGGACGGACGGGCGAGGGCGGTGCAAGTAGCGGACCTGCGTAACGAGAAAGCCTGGGAAGTGCCCTGTGACCAAGTGTTCGCCAATGTTACCTGCTGGGATTTAACCCGCCTATTACAACTAAAAAATACCTACAGCCGCCAAGTCAACCAGTTACCAGAAGCGTCAGGAGCCTTTGTGGTGTATTTGGGGGTCAAGAATGGCTGTATTCCCCCAGACTGCCCGCCCCATCTCCAGTTTCTGGATGAAGCCGGGGGGTCTTTGTTTGTCTCGGTTTCCCGGCCTGGGGATGGACGCGCTCCGGCGGGGATGGCAACCATCATTGCCTCTTCATTTGTACCGACGGCTCCTTGGTGGGGACCCCAGGATTACGACACCCTCAAACAGACCGCGACTGCGGCAGCCTTGGCTCAACTGGAGCCGTACTTTCCGGGCTTGGAGGAACACTTGGTCCACCAAGAGAGTGCTACACCGCGCACATTTAAGCGTTTCACTCACCGCAATTTGGGTATGGTCGGGGGGGTAGCGCAACGGCCCTGGCAGTTCGGTCCGCTGGCCTTGTCCAACCGCACCCCGGTCCCGAATGTCTGGCTGGTGGGCGACTCTACCTATCCGGGGGAGGGCACCGCCGGGGTCAGCTACTCAGCCCGGAATGCGGTGCGCTTACTGGAGCGATTGGGCTAAGAGGCCCCTCCGCCCCATACCCTTATGGGCACAGGCGTGGTGGGGAACCAAGGCAAGCAGAGAGGAAAGAAAGAGGAAGAGTCGGCTAGAGGGCGGGGTCCAGTAAGTAGGTGAGCTATTTAAACAGTAGTTGTTAAACCGGATAAGTTACTCACCCGCCCTCACAAGCTGTTGAAAGCAGAGCCAACCACTATCTCCACCGCACAAAACCCCCTATTAAAGCCAAGACCTAATCTCAACCAAGCATAGGTAAAGGCATAGCTCTTGGGGCGGGGAGCCATCCGCCTGATACCCTGGAAGCAACTACCTAACTGGGGCCATGAATACCAAGATTTATCTGTACCTGGGCGGGGCCTGCATCATGGCGATTGCCGCTGTTGGCTGTGTATTTGAGTTGGCCTTTGGCAATCCCAAATTCGGGACGATCGCGACGGTACTAATTTTTCTGGTCAGTAGTCCAGCGACGGTCTATCTTTTTGGGACCGCTGTCAAAGAAGGCCGGATGGCCCAATAATGCCTCCCCTAACTGGGTCCATCCTCCTCAATTTTGCCCAGACGACGACCCAGCAGGTCGGTGCCCAACTCCTCCTCAACAGCCAAGTACAGGCCCTGACCCAAGCCAAGAGTGATGGCAGTCTGATTACGGCCTCCGACGAATGGGCAGACCACCAGATCCGTATGGCGATCCATCAGCACTTCCCGGACCATGGGCTCTTGACAGAGGAATTCACCCAGGTCTTCCCAGATACTGATTGGTGTTGGGTGGTGGACCCTCTAGACGGGACAACAAACTTTGCGCGGGGAATTCCGTTTTGGGGGATCTCCTTGGGGTTGCTGTATCAGGGGATACCTGTCTTCGGCTACGCCTACTTCCCTACCCTCGGTGAGACTTATTATGGTTTTTGGCCTAGTGCCGGGTCTGACTTACCCACGGGAGCTTTTTGTAATGGCAACCTGATCCGCCCAACCACGGCTGGGGCTGGACCCAACGAGTTTTTCAGTTTCTGTTCACGCAGCTTGGGTTTGTATTGTCCTGAATTCCCTGGTAAACCTCGTGTCTTGGGTTCAGGCGTGTATAACTTGCTTGCGGTTGCCAAAGGGAGCATGGTCGGTTCGGTAGAAATTGCCACTAAAGTCTGGGATATTGCCGCCGCTTGGGTTATTGCACAAGCGAGTGGTGCCCATTGGCTGGCCCTGGAACCCAATCCCCCTTTTCCGCTTCAACCCGGTCAAGATTATGGTCGGCGTTCCTTCCCAACGTTACTATTGGCTCACCCTGGTTTAGTCCCGGTTTTTCTGCCGTTAGTCCAGCCTTGAGCACCCAATAAAGTAGACCAGAAAACTCACTCAAAACCTGTAGACCCAGCCAGATGCGAAGCCCTGTCCCTTTGCCAGTGTGGTCAATGATGCTAATAGGGGTTTGTAGGCGTTGTTTAGAATCTCAATGTCGAGGATATCATCCCTGTTGGTAATCTTTAGATCTAACAAATAGGACTCTGTGTACTGATTCCACTTTTCCTCCATTAAATATTTACGGGTAGTTACTAGACTCAAATGTTGTAGAGAGATAAAATTCTGATGATAACTTGAGTCTGGTAAATTACTCGACTTAACAGAATTAACGCTGGCTAGAATCGGAATCAAGTTCCAGAGTTGGTCATGGGCAACAAAAGACCAAGGTAGATAATGATCGAGGGGCGGTAATTTCTCGGTGATAGGCTTTCCTGAGAAGAGACAGTACACCGGAGCGTTTTCTAGAACTACCTTCCAATATTGTTTTTGCTTTTTGAGGGAAGCCCGTTCTTGTGGCGGGAAAAGTTTGTTGGCTATAGCCGGGACATTAGGATTGCAACGTTGCATATAATTGAGCCATTCCCAGGCGATCCAGCCCCGGACAATGACGTAATTTTCCTGGAAATAGTCAGCCCATTTTTGATGAATGGTTATTGCTTGTTCCTCAATCTTGTAGGGAACATCACCTGTATCATAATGTTGAGAAGCCCAATCAGTCACCCTAGCCTTGACCTTAGCCTCTGCAACTCCTGAGATCTCATGATTGGAAAACGGTCTAATAAAACGAGTGGGTACATACCGCATCAATGAATCATTAAGCTTTTGCCCACCGATGGTCTCCCTGAGTTGCTGCTTATCCGTATCAGTGAATTTCAAGACCGCATCGGTAATGTGTAACTGGAGCGAGTCTAGTTTTTTGGTAATCTGGTCTCGTAAACCAAAAGAGAGTTTAAAATAAGTGTGAGGGAACCAAGCGTTAGCTAACATTTCAATGGTTAATTCTCGAAATGAGACGGCTAACGAAACGTCGAAACTCCGCCTTCTCAGAATATCGAGGAGGGATAAGAAATAAATATATTTATAGGAATTGGTAGTGTCCTTAAAGACTCGAGATAAGTTGTCAATGTTTAATTCTTTTGAACTTGGTAGGTCAGCGTTGTAAACCATTGCGTCACCCCACTCGTGTCTAAGGTGTACCGTACATTCCCAATACTTCTTCCATCGTCCCGGCAACCACAGGTAGCCCAAAGGTGGCAGCGTTGACCGTCTCGTAACGGAAGTGGCGGTAGCTCATACAGAACTCATCCCAGGGCGCGAGGCGGATCGGCAACCATTTCACCAAACTGCGGGCGCGGGCTAAGCTCAGTTCGTAAGTCCAGGGAGCCCGTTTACCCAGGTAGTCACTGACCTGTTCGATGCACTCATTGATCGTGATGTGGGGGTTACCGAGGACTAGAGTGGGGGATACTGTGGGCGCACTCAACAGGTGGCGGATAATAACAGCGATATCCTGGGCGTGAATAAAGTGGAAACTACCCTCACTGCGCAACCACTGGATTACCTGGAACCATTTAATGAGTTCAGGCAAGCCGGTGCAGACGTGGGAATAGGGTTTGTCCTTGGCCCCCCCCAGGATCAGGGTCGGGAATACTGTGGTAATCCGGTCCTTGATCCTTAACTGAGCGAGGCGTTGATAGCACAGATATTTGGTCCGAATATAGTCCGTACCGATGGACTGAGCCTCGGGTAGAAGCTGATTATTGCGCCCCAGAATGCTCGCGGTTGAAAAATGGATGATGCGCTGGCAGCGGTCAGGGAGTAGTTCGTAGAGGGCTAAGGGGTAGTCTACGTTGACCTGCTGGGTCTCTTGGGGATCGCCCCAAGCAGCCGCTAGATTCACCACTTGGTCTATCTCCGGCAGGTAATCGCGGTAGCGGTCAAAATCCCCCAGACCCGCGTCAATCAGGACCGCATTAGTGAGCCGCGTCGGGTCAAACTTCAACTTGGCCCGGTTACGGAGCAACAGGTACAACTGGTAGTCCGGGTTGGATGCCAACTCCTCCACGAGATAGTGACCGACACAGCCACTAGCACCCACAATTAAGACGTTCTGGCTCATACCTGTTTATACTGCCACTTTCTGCCCCCCGGTGCAATTGGTGGTTTTCGCCCCTGTTCTTCTTGATGTCCGTATCTCTGGTGAAAGTGGACCTATGGATGAGGCGATTGCACGGACCCGATGAGACCCAGACCTTACCTAGGGCGGATACTGGGGTAGGACTACACGTCAGAGAGAGAGCCACGGCCTAGGACTGAGAGCATATCCTCGGGGGTATGGTGGGGAGGTTGCCTGTTGCGCGGGCAGGTGGAGGATGGTTTACCGAAAAACGCGTGGAAGCCTTGCACAAAATTGGTTTCACACGTTCCCTTCAGGATGCGAGGCACTAAAAAAAGACTGAGGGGTATCTGGAGCGCGATGACTACGCCTGTCATTCTCCTCACTGGGGGACAGGCCACACAGGGCAACCCCCAACTCTGCTCCAGCAAATTCACCGGGCCGCCCTCAGGATGGTCCTCTACCGACAAGCCGCCCCGGTCTTCGCTGAGTTACTTAAGAAGTCGGGCTACTTGGCCTTTACCATCTGTCGGGATCTCGCTGAGGCCGTACCCCTCGCCTGGGCCAAAAGTAAAGGCGCGGCGACGGTGCTACTCTCACCAGCCTGTGCCAGTTATGACCAGTTTGCCAACTTTGAAGCACGGGGCAACTGTTTTCGGCAATTGTGTAGTCAATTGGGGAATTAAGCGACAACCCAATTCATTAGTTGGAAAATAATTTTTCCAATCGGCGAAAGTGGGGTTTGGGACTGAAGAAAACCTTAAGTTCCTCACCTTGCTCATTCTCAACGGTCATTTCATCCACGCGTAATCTGGTGATAAGTCTTTGCTTTTTGAAGTCAAGTCGTAGGGCCATCAGTACAGCGTACTCTTCTCCGACGGAGATAGTTTCGTAGGCGGTCTCTGGTGTTTTACCATCCCCCGATGACATAACGGACTCAATCAAACCAACGAACCACTTCTTATGTTTATCGGCTTCCTCTTTTTCCCACTGTTCCTCCAGCACCAGGGAACGCAACCAATGAATGCGAGCATCCACTGGACAAGCAACTAACCAAGGCTCAGATAACTTCACAGCCTCAGCCCAGTTCTTATTCTCCATTGCATCCTTTAGGGCTTCGCCGGGTGAATGCTCCTCACACACCTGGCTGAAATCATCCCGAGCTCCATATTCAGCACGAATCTTGTCAAAGTTTGTCGGTACTGTTCAACCTGCTGCACGAACAGTAAACGTGAATAGCGAGAGTACCATCACGATCCCTACATATTGACTTGGTGTAAACACGGTAATTTCCTTATTGAGTTCAACTATTTGTAAATCATGTCATGAGGTACAACTCCAAAATTTAATAAAAGGGCACCTCGATTAATTGCATCCTAATTGCTGAAGATTAGTGAAAGTGAGAAAACAAAAAAGACCTCACCAAAAAATTACGATGGGCCAACAAGGGATGTGGGACTGGGAGCAGCGCCATCAAAAATTAGAGGAGCAAAAGAGTTTTCTTATAC
>NZ_JAAXLT010000149.1 GCF_013285555.1 Candidatus Cyanaurora vandensis
CCCATCTTCGGTAGCACCCATTCCGTGTCTTCACGACGATAGGCGCTGTCGGCCCAAACCTGCTCTCCTTCATTATTTTTTTCAATTTGGGCTGAGGAAGCCCCTCCGCCCCATACCCTGCCGGGCACAGGCGTGGTGGGGGACCAAGGCTATAGAGGCAGAAGACGGTGTTACCATGCTTGCTCCCCTATCCTGCTCGCGGGGGAGGGGCGGCGGTTAAGTTTAAAGAGTACAACCCCGAGTCACCATGCCAAAATCTACCGTCACTTACTGGAATCCTTTAGCTCCCACTCATGCGGGTCAGTGGCAACCCATTCTTGGTCTGGAGGATATGGCAGAAGCCTTAACTCTAAGCCAGAGTGAAGTCACCGGAGAGTACACTCGCCTGACTCGATTCCTGCCGGGAGCCGACACTACACCTCTGGGCGGTAAAAGCCACGATTATCCTAAAGAAGTATTTATTGTGAGTGGACGGCTTTTCGATGTAGCTTTTGGCTTGTGGCTGGAGTGTGGTCACTATGCCAGTCGGCCCCCCGGCGAAGTGCATGGACCCTTCAAAACTGATGTGGGCTGTGTGGTTCTAGAGTTGTCATTTCCCAATCGTTGTGTCAAATAAAATCACCCAAAGGCGGCAGGTCTAGGTATTGCCGTTGGCCCCGGAAGCGCAAGAGACGACGGTGAGCTTGTGGGTAATCGCACACATCTACTTCTCGCCGTTCCCCGCCCGTCAAGTAAATCAGGTCTTCAGCAAACGGATTGATTAATGCATGGGGCAACGAGGGGGCGGGGAAACCCAGGAAATCCCCGGCTCCCGCCTCAGTCTCTTGGTCACCAATCTGAGCCAAACCCCGCCCCTGCAAAATATAGATAAACTCTTCTTCCTGATGATGGAAATGTTGGGCCGCACTCTTTTGCCCTGTCGTCAACCGGACTAGATGAACCCCGAGCCGGGTCAGGCCCAGGACATCCCCAAGAGACCGGGTATGGCGTACCGCTTCAGGATCAACCGGATGGATACGCTCGGTCTCCGGTAGGGCTTGGATGGCTTCAGCTTTGAGTAGATGGGGTGTTTCTGTCATGGTCACGGCTCACAGTAGGTCGGGGCGACGCAGACGGGTGCGCTCTCGGCGTTGGTGTTGTCGCCATTGGGCGATCTGTTGGTGATGGCCCGAGAGGAGGACCCCCGGCACTTCCCAACCCCGGAACGAGCGGGGCCGGGTGTAATGGGGATATTCAAGAAGACCATCCTCAAAACTCTCCTCCTGCAACGATTGGGCCTTGCCCACCGTTCCCGGCAACAGTCGCACCACGCCATCTACAATCGCTAGCGCGGGCACCTCGCCCCCCGTCAAGACGAAATCGCCCAAGGAGACCTCTAGCGTGACGAGATGCTGGCGCACCCGCTCGTCTACGCCCTCGTAATGCCCACAGAGAATCACTAGCTGTTGGTAGGTACTCAGAGTCTTGAGCAGAGCCTGGGTCAGGGGCCGGCCCTGGGGCGTGGTGAGGATAACCGCACGAGAATCCAGGATTGGGAGGCTCTCTACGGCTTTGAAAAGCGGTTCACACATCAAAACCATACCCACCCCGCCGCCGTAGGGTTCATCGTCTACGCGGTGATAGGGCGGCGGGCTGAAGTCGCGGGGGTTGGTCAGATGAACCTCAGCAATCCCCTTCGCTAGGGCGCGGCCCACCAGACTACAGGCGAGGGCCGCGCTAAAAAATTCAGGAAACAACGTAACGAGATCAATCCTCATGGCTGGCGCAGTTGCTCGCGGATCAAGGCGAGTTGACGAATCAAGGCTTCGAGTTCGGCAATCGGGTAGGGGTCCGGGTCGGCGGGAGTCCAGGGACTCGGACTCGACATCCCCGCCATACTTTGGACTTGGGCGACTAGGGGTTCACCCTTCTGGACCCAGGCGTTGATGAGGGTCCCTTGGCGCATCTGTTCTTGTAAGCTACCGAGTTGGTCGGGGATCGCGTTGGGGTCTTGGACCAGTTCCACCGCCTGAGTGACCGCCCCGACCCCGGCTTTGAGCGTCTGCCATAGACCTTCCATCCGTCCTCCTCCGTGGGAATAATTCATCAACTATATCACCCAGCTAGGACCGCCGCGCCATAGGCGGCCTCGGGGTGACACGCTGGGCTGACTGGAACCCCCAGGTAATGGGCACGGAGGACGGTCCAGGCCGGATTGCCACTGCCGCCGCCACTGGTATAGACCTTAGTTAAAGGTGTCGCCCCGAGTTCTTGGAGTAACTGGTAGCCTCTAGCCTCAATCCGCGCCAACCCATCCAGTAACCCATGCAAAAAAGCCACCGGGTCGGCGGGTCGGGGCCGCAAGCGGGGCAAGAATTCAGGATCATTGACCGGGAACCGTTCGCCTATTTTGGGTAAGGGGTAATAATTCAGGTCAGTCGGCTGGTCCAGGGGAATTTGGGCACTCAAAACGGTCAATTCCGCCGCCGTGAAGAACTGCCGCAACACTGCTCCCCCCGCATTAGAAGCCCCCCCCACCAACCACAAATCCCCCAACCGATGACTATAGACTCCATACTCCGCCTGGGCTACCCAAGTCGTACTGAGCAACTTCAACACCAACGTCGAACCTAAGGAAGTCACCGCCGCCCCTGGTTCCGTCGCACCGCCCGCTAAAAATGCCGCATTACTGTCTGTCGTCCCCACACACACCCAGCAGGATTCAGGAAACCCATAGGTTTGCCATTGCGGTAAAAGGGGTGCAACTGGCGTACCGGGTATGAGGACTGTGGGCAACAGTGGCCCAAATTCCTGTAAACAAGCCCAAGCCGGGTACCGTTGCCGCCGCACGTCGTAGCCCAACTTGAGGGCGTTGTGCTCATCACTCACTCCCCAACGCCCGTGGAGTAAGCTCCCTAGCCAGTCGGCCTGATGCAAAAAATACCCAGCCCTCACAAACTCCGGTTGACGACTAAACCAGCCCAGTTTCGCCAAGCTAGAAGTAGCACTGAGGACTACTTCACCCGCCGGGACTGTCTGCCGTAACCATTCAACTTCCCCCACCGCCCGAGCATCGTTGTACAGCAGAGGGGGTAAAAGTGGCTCCCCCTGAGCATCACAGAGCAAAACCGTCCCCGAAGTCCCTGCAATGGCAATCCGCGTCACTTGTGGACGCAGGGTTACAGGAACTGCTTCTAACAATTCCGCCAGAGCCCTCCGCCAAGTCTGAATTAGCGCTAGGTCATACTCAACTTGCCCCTGCCAGAGGACGGTTTCTCCCGCCAAGACCACCGCCCGCGCCCCAGAGGTCCCAAAGTCTAAACCCAGACTTAAATCCGCTTGCATAGCTCCACACAGCCCAACCCCTGCACCCGTCCGGTCAAAGGAGCCTGACTTGCTTGGTCTGGGTAGCATTCCACCCAGCCCTGGTTATGACAAAAATAGCGCAGGGTCAAAACCGTAAAAGGTTGACTTGTAATGAGCGATAGCCATGCACTCTGGTCGTAGTAGCCTGCCCCCAAAGGCAGACTCAACAACAACCGTCCCCCCGGCATCAAGAGCCGATACAACTCCGCCATCGCCCAACCCTCCCCGCGCTGACTCGCCAAGGCGGGCAAAAAAGAGAGACAGGTAATCAAACTAAATTGTGAACTCACGAGGGGTAACTGGGGCTGTTGTAATAGGGGCCAATCGCGGCCTCCCGCGCACACATCCAAGCCCATCAATTCCGTCGCCCCCACCTGCTCTAGGGCCATGTGGTACCAGGATTCCTGGTAGACACTCCCCACATCCAAAACCTTGCGCTCCTGCCGATACAAGGAGAGTGCCCAGGGTAGCTCCACCACCCGCTCGGCTTGGTCTAGACTGCTGGCTCCCGGCGCGTCAAAAAATACACTGTCCGTTTGAGGGTCAAAATCGTCTAAGCCCTCAATCAGCCAATCAAGGAGTCCATCTAGGGGTTCACGGGCGCGGGCGGGTTGCATGAATCCTATCGTGCCCTATTTCTGGTCATACTAAGATTGCTTCGCAAAGGTTAACTTTTCTTAGCACGACTGCTTGAGATAGCTCCGATAAGTTTATGTTATTTTGTTGTTTACGTTTCCTTGGGGGTATTCCTTGTCCATCCCATCCCAATCTCACTTCGACGCTAATCCCATGGGTACCTACGTGGCTGAGTTGCAGCTACATTTAACCCTCCAAGCCCGGAACCTTTTGCCCAACGTGACCCAGGGCACCCGTGCTAGCAACCCCTGCCATCAGCTTTTGCATGATGCTCAAGTGGCTCAAGAAATTGCCTTTTCGCGTCTGAAGTAAATTTACCAAGCTCTAACGCTTCCCTAGCTCTAGCTATGGGCGTAGTTCTCAAAAAGCCAGGGGTCCACGCTGGCTTTTTTGGACCCGAAAAGTAGCTTTAGCTACGGAGTTAACCAAAGCTTAACCTTGCCATAGTCTTCTATTAATGTTCAGGCCGTATATTTACGTATTAATCCTCGGATATGCCACCTGTGAACTCCCTACGTCCTTTAGCGAAAAATCGGCTTTTCGCGTCACTGCTTAGCCTTGCGCTGAGTTTGTCCTTGACCGCTACCGTCCTTGCGACTCCGCCCGTGTCGGGCGACCTGATTATCAATGAATACAGTTCAGATAACGATGCTAGCGGCGCGGACTATGTAGAATTACTGGTCCTCACCGATAACCTCGACCTGCGCGGTTTACGGATTAGCGATAATGAACTGGTTGGGGGAGTCCTCAACAACAACGAGTCAGTCCTTGTTTTCGGGCAAGATGCTTACTTAAATAATGTCCCCAAGGGTACGACGATTGCCGTCTATACCATCACCGCAGGCGTTACCACAGATACCATCACGGACCCGTCGGCGAACGATTGGAAACTGGTGCTCGCACCCGGAACAGGCTTCACAACTGGAGTTGATGGTCTCGGCGGGTCGATCAACAATGGGTTGTCCACGGGGGGTGAAGCCCTCTATGTCTACCTGCCTGGAGCCGATGGTACCAGCGCGGGGACGGATAACGTCTATCTCGACTTTGTATCTTTTGAGAGTGATGGCGGCGAACCCCCAGCGGGTTTTACCGACATCAACCTACCGAGCGTGTCGGATAACGGCTATTACACGGGCAACACGGCAAGCGGGAATGATACGGCAGCAAACTGGGTGGTCTACGACGGCCCGCCCCCCAATGTCAACGCCACCCCCGGTGAACCCAACCCTGGTCAAGACCTGAGCGGCTTGCGCGGCACGATCACCGCTGCCCTCACCCTCACGATTACCCCGGCCTCTTTTTCGGAAGTGGCGGGTGTCCAAGCCGCCACGGGGACCGTGACCCGCAGCGGACCTAATGGCCTGAACCTCACCGTGACCCTGACCAGTAGCAATACCAGCGCGGCGACCATCCCCGCCACAGTCCTCATCCTCGCCAACAGCAACACTGCGACTTTTGGGGTGGATGCAGTGGATGACTTGGTGGTAGATGGACCGCAACCCGTGGTGGTCACCGCCAGCGCGACCGGGTTCACGAGCGTCACCAGCAACGTGACCGTCACCGACAACGAAGGCACGGTGGGTACGCTCCGCATCCATGACCTGCAAGGCATCAGCCACCGCTCCCCCAGTAATGGTTCAACGGTCACCAACATCCCCGGGATTGTTACCGCCGTCCGCAACAATGGTTTCTTCTTCCAAGAACCCGATGCCACGGTGGACGCGGACTTGCGGACCTCAGAAGGGATGTTTGTCTTCACGTCTTCTGCACCCAGCGTGACGGTGGGCGATGCGGTCCTAGTTTCTGGGACCTTGACGGAATTCGTCCCCGGCGGGGCCACCAGCGGCAACCTCTCGACCACTGAGATTACCGGGCCGATGCTTACCATCACCTCGATTGGCAATACTCTACCCAGCCCGACGGTCATCGGTGTCGGTGGACGCGTTCCCCCCAGCCAGGTGATTGACAACGATGCGACGGGCAGTGTGGACACCAGTGGCGTCTTTGAGCCCGCTACGGACGGGATTGATTTCTACGAAAGTCTGGAAGGAATGCGTGTCCAGGTCAACGGTGCCGTCGCTGTCGCCCCGACCAACTCTTTCGGTGAAATCATCGTCTTAGGCGACAACGGCATCAACGCCACGGGCCGCACGGCTCGCGGTGGGATTCACGTCCAGGCTGGCGACTTCAACCCCGAGCGGATCTTTATTGACGATGCCATCATCTCCGGTCCCCCTCAAGTCAATACGGGCGACCAGTTCACCGCGCCGATTGTCGGGGTCTTGGACTACAACTTCGGCAACTTCAAGCTCCTCAATACCAGCGCACTCCCCGCTGTCAATCCGATTAACCAGCCCCGAGAAGTGACCAGTTTGGTAGCGAGTCCCAACCAACTCACCATCGCCGCCTACAACGTTGAGAACCTGGACCCGGGCGATGGTACCCGCTTCGCTGCACTCGCCCAACTCATGGTCAACAACATGGGTTCCCCGGATATCTTCAGTCTGGAAGAAGTCCAGGACAACAGTGGGGCCAGCAATAACGGCGTGCTTGATGCGGACCAGAGCCTCAACACCTTGATTAGTGCCATCCAAGCGGCGGGGGGACCGACCTACAGTTTCCGCCAGATTAACCCTGCTCCCGGCAACCTTGATGGCGGCGAACCGGGCGGTAATATCCGGGTCGCCTTCCTCTATAACCCCAGCCGGGTGCAGTTTGTGGACCGTCCCGGCGGCGACGCCACCACCGCCACCACGGTGGTGAGTGGTGCCAACGGACCCCAGCTTACGTTTAGCCCCGGTCGGGTTGACCCCAACAACAGCGCGTTCAACAGCAGCCGTAAACCGCTTGCTGGAGAATTCGTTTTCAATGGACGGACCTTCTTTGTGGTTGCCAACCACTTCAACTCCAAGGGCGGGGACCAGCCCCTCTTTGGCGTTTCCCAGCCTCCCGTCCTGAGTTCAGAGGTCCAGCGTAACCAGCAGGCCACGGTGGTCAATGCTTTTGTGGATAGCATTTTGAGCTTGTCCCCCCAGGCCAATGTGGTAGTTCTCGGCGACCTCAACGATTTTGAGTTCTCCACACCGCTCGCGATCCTCAAGGGCAACGACCTGATTAACTTGGTAGAACGGGTCCCCGCTGCTGACCGCTACAGTTTCATCTTTGACGGCAATTCCCAGGTCTTGGACCACATCTTGGTCAGCAGCAGTCTAGAGGGCATTGCTGAGCAGGATTTCGTCCACATTGACCCGGAATACCTCGATGCCCCGAGCGACCACGACGCGATGGTGGTCCGGTTCACCTTTGCCGCGCCGGTCATCACCGGGTTCAGCCCCCTCAGTGGTACGCCCGGTACGGTGGTGACGATTACAGGTACGGAGTTGACCGGGACCACGGCGGTCACAGTGAACGGGGTAGCGGCTAGCTTCACGGTGAATTCTGCGACTCAGATTACCGCCACGGTCCCCGTGGGAGCCACCACGGGACCCGTTGCCATCACCACACCGGGCGGCACCGTGACTAGCACCACGAACTTCATCGTGGTCCCGGTCCCGACGCTTACCAGCTTCACGCCGACCACGGGGACCGTGGGTACCGCCGTGGTCTTGACGGGTACGGAGTTCACTGGAACTACCGCTGTCAGCTTCAACGGGACCGCCGCCAGCTTCACCGTGAATTCCGCAACTCAGATCACGGCTACAGTCCCCACAGGAGCCACCACAGGAACCATCGCCATCACGACCCCCAACGGCGTTGTGACGAGTACCGCGAGCTTCACCGTCATTCCCGCGCCGAGTATCACGACGGTCACCCCCACCCAGGGACCCAGTGGTACCCGTGTCACGATCACGGGCACAGGCTTCACGGGTACGACGGCGGTAACTTTTAACGGCGTAACCGTTCCCTTCACCCTCAACTCCGCGACGCAAATCACCGCGACGGTCTCAGTCGGGGTAACGACGGGAACGGTTGTTGTCACGACCCCCGGCGGGACTGCCACGGGCGGGACCTTCACCGTCCTCCCCAGTCCGAATCTGGTCAACACCCTGACCATCTCTGGCGACAGCACCGACCTCAATCCCGGCACCGGGGCCAACGCCAACCGACTGGGCGGGTTCTTCTCGGACCTCTTCTACGACCGCTTCAACAATGTCTACTACGGATTGGTGGACCGGGGACCGGGCGGCGGGACGATTAGCTACGACACCCGTGTCCAGAAGTTCACCCTGGATGTGGACCCCGCAACCGGGACGATTAGCAACTTGGCTCTCCTCGACACCATCCTGTTTACCGACGGCACTACCGCCTTCAACGGACTCAATCCCGGCTTGCTCAACGGTAATAAATCCGTCCTGGGTCTCAGCTTGGACCCCGAAGGTCTCGTGGTCACGCCTAACGGTAACTTCTTTGTCGCCGATGAGTATGGACCCTCGGTCTATGAGTTCGGGGCTGATGGGGTCCTGATTCGGGCCTTCACCACCCCAGCCAACTTCGTTCCCAAGGAGAGCAGCGGTACCCTCAACTATGTGGATGGACGGCCCACCATCACCTCGGGCCGCCAGGACAACCGGGGCTACGAGGGCTTGACCCTCAGTCCCGACGGTACCAAGCTCTACGGCTTGCTCCAGGACCCCTTGGTGAATGAGGGGACCAGTGGTTCGAGCAATGACGGACGCTACAGCCGCAACCTACGGATGGTGCGGTTTGACGTGGCGACCGGGGTCAGCGATGCCCAGTACATCTACGTGCTGGATGACATCCTCAGCATCAACAACAGTCTGCCGGCTGGGTCCAGTCCCTTCGGTAGCTCCAACCAGGGCCGCAGCATCGGCATCAGTTCCCTGACCGCCCTCTCAGCCACCGAGTTCTTGGTCATTGAGCGGGATAACCGGGGTCTGGGCGTGGATGCCCCGACCTACCCCAACACGACCAACTTGGTTGGACAGAAGCGGGTCTTCCGGGTGGACCTGACCGGGGCCACCGATGTCAGTACCGTCAGTCTCGCCGGGACCAATACCCTCCCTGGGGGTGTCATCCCGGTCACCAAGACCCTGTTCCTAGACCTCAAGGCCGCGATTAGCGCAGTCGGACAGCTCCCCGCTGAAAAACTGGAGGGCTTAGCTGTGGGTCCGCGTCTCACCGATGGTTCCTACGCGCTCATCATCGGCAGTGACAACGACTTTAGCGTCACCCAGAATGGCTCTAACCAGCAGTTCGATGTCTGTACTGACGGCACCACCTCAACTCAGGTCCCCTTGGATACGAGTTGCCCGGTGGGTCAAAGCCTAATCCCGACCGTGGTCTATAGTTTCACCACCGACCAAGTGACCCCAGCCGCGACCCTTAATAGCTTCAGTCCGGCAACTGGCGTTGTGGGTACGACCATCGTGATTCAGGGCACCAGCTTGAGCGGGACCACTGCCGTCAGTTTCAACGGGGTGGCGGCGAGCTTCACCGTGAATTCCGACAGTCAGCTTACCGCCACGGTCCCAGTGGGCGCGACCACGGGCTTGATTAGCATCACTACGCCAGCGGGTACGACCAGTTCCACAACCAGCTTCACGGTGATCCCCACACCCGCCATCACGAGCTTCACGCCTGGTAGCGGGATTGTCGGTACCCTGGTCACCATCAATGGGTCCAACTTCACTGGGACCACTGCCGTTACCTTCAACGGCGTAGCAGCGGGCTTCGTGGTCAATACACCCAACCAGATCACGACCAGCGTCCCGGTTACGGCGACCTCCGGCCCCTTGGCTGTGACCACCGCCAACGGTACAACCACCAGCAGTACTAACTTCACAGTTCTGCCCTTCATCCAACGGTTCAATCCCATACGGGGCCGCGTCGGAACCCAGGTGCTCATTACTGGGACGGGCTTCTCGAATGTGACAGCGGTGACCTTCAACGGGACCCCTGCTACTTTCCAGGTCCTGACGGTAAATAAAATTGGGGTGAAAGTCCCCGTGGGTGCGACCACTGGCCCCATCACCGTGTTCACGACCGCTGGCAGTTATCAGAAAGGTACCTTCACCGTGACGCCCTAGTTGCGGTAGCTAACTAACACAAGGGGAGCCGCAAGGCTCCCTTTTTTATGCTCAGTAAAATTAATCCTGCTCAAGCCTAAAACTCAGTGAGCTTTCCCAAAGGGCAGGGGGAAACTCTGGAGCCGTTGGGGATTTTTGTGGAGGAGGTAGCCCAAGTCCGTGGCGGGGGGCTGGGTATTGGTGATGGTGAGTAGCACGGGCCTAGTGGATAACTGAGGCCATCATCGCCGGGACTATTCGCGGGGATTGGCGTGGAAGACCGCCTGTTCTACATCCCAGCGGGTCAGGGAATAGGGGAAGGTCAGAGTCCGAGTGTCATCTTCTTCAAAATGGTACTCCGCCCGGAGCGCGGTCTCCTCTAGATAAATCATCATCTGCCACTCTGGGCAGCGCAACGACCAAGCATGGAGCGATTCCTCATCTTGAGTACAACCTTGGTCACGAAGCCAAGTCTCTAGTTGGTGGAGGGGATGGTTGTACAGCGGAGTTTGGGCGGGTGGTAAGCTCATGGGGTCTTGGGGCACATCTCCCTAACCTTAGTACAAGCCCCGCCTTAGAACAACCGTTGCCCCGCCTCCGGTCCCAGGCTAAACTGAGGCTGTCACGCAGGTTAGGAAGTCTCGGCGATGAATACAATCTCAATTTTGGCGGTCGTGTTGTTGGTGCTCATTCCCGTGGGTTTCCTAATCGTCGTCTGGTTACAGAGTCCTGAACGCTGAAATTCATGGCATCAGTCCCAGTAATTCTTCAAGTTGGGCTTCGCTGAGGACGGGGACGCCTAGTTCTTCGGCTTTGGTTAGTTTGGACCCGGCTTTTTCACCAGCGATGACAAAACTGGTTTTCTTACTGACACTGCTGGTAATTTTGCCGCCATGGTCTTCGATGAGTTGGCTGCATTCCTCGCGGGAACGTTTGGGGAGTGTCCCGGTGATGACGAGGGTTTTGCCTGCTAACTGGGTCCCGGCTCGGGTAGAGGGTTCTGTATTGCCTAGTTGTATACCTGCACCTTCTAGAGCGGCGATGAGTTCTTGATTAGCGGGTTGTTGAAACCATGCGTGGACGGATTCGGCAATCTCTAGACCAATCCCATAGATCCCACTAATATCTGTAACCCCGGCCCTAGCTAATTCTTTGACCGTAGGGAAGGTTTTGGTAAGCAGGACGGCGATACTCTGCCCGACATGCCGAATGCCAAGACCGAAAAGTACCCGCGACCAGGGTTTAGTTTTGGACTGGGTGAGACTGATGATAACGTTTTGAGCGGATTTGGTCCCCATGCGTTCTAAAGCACTGAGTTCTTCTGCTGTCAGGGTGTAGAGATCAGCCATCGAAGTCACCCGCCCAGAACCGACGAGTTGGGCGACTAATTTTTCACCAATCCCTTGAATATCCAGGGCATTACGGGAACACCAATGCTCGATACTGGCCCGTACTATGCCTAGACAGTGGAGGTTGGGACAGCGCACTAGGAGTTCTTCAACTACCGCTTCTGTTTTACATTCTGGGCAATGCGTGGGAAAGGTGAAGGGTTGACTTTCGGCTGGGCGTAGTTCGGGGATAACTTTAATTACCTCCGGGATAATCTCGCCTGCTTTACGGACCAGGATGCTATCGCCGGGACGCACATCAAGTTCGTAGATGCGGTTACGGTTGTGGAGAGTGGCGCGGGCGACGGTCGTCCCTGCTAAGAGGACCGGGACGAGTTCAGCGACGGGGGTGAGGGCACCCGTGCGACCAATATTGACGCTGATGGTTTGGACTTGGGTTAGAGCTTCTTCAGGCGGATATTTGTAGGCGATGGCCCAACGTGGGGCTTTACGGCTGAAGCCGAGTTCAGCTTGCAGATAGAAGTCATTAACCTTGACCACTACGCCATCGGTTCCGTAGGGTAACTGATGACGGGCGGTGGACCAGTGCTGGACAAAGGCCTGGACTGCCGTTTGGTCAGGACAAAAAGCCCGGTGGGGATTCACCCGGAACCCGTACTGCTCCAACCGCTCCAAAGTCTCCCACTGGGTTGCGGCGGGGCTGACCGGGACGGCGTAGGCAAAGAAATCCAGACGACGGCGAGAGACTACGCGGGGATCAAGTTGGCGCAGGGTCCCAGCACAGGCATTACGGGGGTTGGCAAAGAGTTTATCGCCCGTGGCGGCCCGTTCCTGGTTCATGCGCTCAAATTCACTCAGGGGAATAAAGGCTTCACCACGCACTTCTAACCACTCGGGCGGGTCGGGGGTCAATAACCGGAGGGGAATAGCACGGATGGTGCGGATATTGGCGGTGATATCCTCCCCAGTCTGACCATCACCACGAGTCAAGCCCTGCACTAAAAGTCCAGCTCGATAGGTCAGAGCCAGAGCCAAGCCATCAATCTTAAGTTCACAGACGTAGGCCACCGCCCCGGCGAGTTTGACCAGCCGTTTTTCCCATTGGGCCAATTCTTCAAGATTGAAGGCATTATCCAGGGAATAGAGCGGTAGACGGTGGGGCACAGCGTTGAATTGCGCTGCTAGCTCGGCTCCCACCCGTTGCGTGATAGAGTCGGGGGCAACAAGCTCCGGGTACTGAGCCTCCAGCCACTCAAGCTCACGGTAGTACTGGTCATAGAGACTATCGGAGATCTCGGGGTCATCTAGAACGTAATAGCGATAACTTGCCCGGTTCAAGAGTTCGCGCAGGTGCTGAATCCGTTCCTGGTCCATGACTACCTCCTCATCGCTTGCATTTATACCCCACCCGCCGGCCCCGCCGCCCCATACCCCAATGGGCACAGGCGTGGTGAGGGACTAAGGCAGAAGAGCGTAAGCGATAGGACCCAACTACCCCGCGCCCTAGTGCCGCTGCTGAGCAAAAAGCGTATCGGTATCGGTGTGTTCGTCTTCAGACTGGAGCCGATGCAGGCGAGCATAAATCCCGCCCTGCGCCAGGAGTTGGCTGTGGTTGCCCATCTCGACAATCTCGCCCTCCTCAAAAACTACAATCACATCGGCATCCCGCACCGTACTGAGACGGTGGGCAATGATGACTGTGGTACAAGTGCCGAGGATATTCTGCATCGCCAACTGGATTGCCCGTTCCGACTCATAGTCCAGACTCGATGTGGCCTCGTCAAAAATCAGCAAGTCTGGGTCACAGAGGAGCGCGCGGGCAATCCCGAGTCGTTGCTTTTGGCCCCCCGAGAGTCGGACCCCCCGCTCACCCACGACGGTTTGATAGCCCTCTGGTAGCAAGCGCAGAAATTCATCCACCCGCGCCATCGCACAGGCTCGGTCCACCTCAGCCGGGGTAGCCGTGGGTTTGCCGTAGGTGAGGTTTTCCCAGAGCGTGCCATTAAAGAGGTCTACATCCTGGTGGACAATTGCCAGCCGCCGACGGTAGCCGCGCACATCTAGCTCCCGGATGTCTTGGTCGTCTAAGAGAATCCGGCCCTGGTTGGGTTCAAAGTAGCGGAGTAGGAGTTTGACTAAGGTAGACTTCCCGCTCCCCGAACGTCCGACGAGAGCTACAGTCTGACGGGGTTGGATCGTCAAGTTAATCCCCTTGAGTACCGGGCGGTCCACGTTATAGCCAAAGTGCAAGTCCTGGAGTTGGACCTTACCCTGAAAACGGTATTCTGGGCGCGGTTGGGGTGCAAGGACGGCCCCATCGGTCAAGACGGGTTCCTGCAGGAATTCGTGGAAGCGGGACATCGAAGCATAGCGACGACCAAAAATCTCCACCACCTCACCCAGGGGACTGACCTCAGCGTAGGCAATGCTGGTAATCGTCAAAAGGGTGATGAAGTGACCTACGGAGATCTGCCCCTGGAGTACCTGCCACAACGACCAACTCAAAATGCCAAAGACACAGAGCGCGACACAGATCCGGCGGACCATGGCGAGGACCACATAGCCCTTGTGCAAGCGATAATCCAGGACCATAAATTCCCGGTCAGCCCGGTTGGTCTGACGGGTGAATTCCTCTTCTTCTTTGGCGAAGGCGCGGACAGTTTTGATGTTAGTAATCAGTTCAGAGGTGCGGCTCTCGGTGCGCTCGAAGTATTCATCTAGCCGTTCATCAACTTTAATTAGCTGACGGATCGCCAGGAAGCTGTAGACACAGAGCAGGACAAAGGACAGCAAAAAAGCCAGAGCAATTCCCTCATCCAACCACAGCATCAACCCAAAAATCGCCAGAATACGAACCAACTTGGGCAAGAAAATCCCCGCAATATCTGGAAAAGTAAAAGTGTGGTTGTCAATCCCCCGGATGATCCGGCCCGCCAAACGTCCGGCGTTGTTTTGGTCAAAATAATCGAGGGGTAAGGTGAGGATCTGGCGGTGTGCTTGGTTGAAGTGGTCCCGCCGCGCCCGAAATGCGGTGTCCCAGTGGAACCAATCCCCCAGCCAGGGCTGAATCGGTGCAGTCAGGACCGTGGCTAGGGCTACTGCACCCAAGAGGACCACTAGACTATTACCGCCTACTATTGCTGTCAAACTGGCTACCACCGGGTCTACCGGCACATCCGCTAAGACGTTGACAATCTGCCCAGTGGCGTAGGGAACTGCTAACTCTAGGACTTCTAGGATACTGACTGCCCCGACACTGAAGAAGGTAGTGCGAAAGTAGGGCTTGAAGTACAAAACAATGTCCTTAAAACTGGACATGACACACTACAAAATGCAACACACTCATACTACCAGACTTGCCAAGGGAAGCCAAGCGCGGTCAGTTCGTAATCAGGCGATGAGTACGGGTATTGTAACCCGTGCTTTGACGGTTGGTCTCGGCAAGGACGTGGAGGCGCAGGTTAATCAGGGCGGCGGCTTGGAGGGTATCACTGCCTGTATCGAGGACGGCGGGGTAGGGGGCCAGCCCACGGTGGGTGAGGGTTTTACCGTCGAGGACTAGGGTGGCGGCTTCAGGGGCCGCCTGAGGGTTGTTGCGCTCGAACCGAAGGCCATCGGCTTGGCTAGTGGTGCGGCGGAGTTGGCCCGGTGCGGCGACGAGGAACCCGGTGTAACTGGGGTAATCGTAGAGGGCGCGGTAAAGCGATTCCTGGATGGAGCCCCGGTTATTGCTATTTTGGGCATCCACCAGACCCAGAGTATTTTTCAGGTAGGGCGACAGGATACCCAGTTGGGTCTGGTAGGACTGGGGGCTATAGGCCACGGTCCGGGTGAACTGCTCTTGGTCCCCGGTGCGGTTGCCGCGCAGGGTGAGGGAACCACTATTGGCAGTGCTATCGCCGCTGTAGGACACACGCAAACTAGAACTGGGACGGTTGAGGGTATCGGGAGTGCGGGTGCTGAGGTCATACCGCCAACCTTCTGTAAGTCGGTCTAGCCGCAAATGGGTGTAATAAAGCGGATGTCCAACATCACGGCGCAACGTCGTGTTCCCGGTCGGTTGGATAAAATCCACCCCGCCTACCCCAAGGACTTCAGCCGTATTCCCCGTGATGACGAGTCCTGTCTTTTCACTGACTCCGACCGCCAGTAACCCGCTCAAGTTGTAATCTTGACTGGCTTTCCCCAGCAGTCCCACAGTCCGCCCTAACCGCCCGCGCTCGGTGTAATGGGTATCAAGAACAACGCCTGGAATAAGACTCAAAAAATCCGTATGAATACCCGAACCGCCATCGCTGTCATTGAGATAGGCGGTCTGGCTGTCGGTCAACACGTCTAGGGAGATGTAATCCTTCCCCCCGGCGAAACAGTACTGGGCCAGACTCATGGCCCCGGCACTCGTCCCGCCGATAGCCCCGCCCCTTTGGTCCACGGCAAGCAGGTAATTCTCAAGCAGGGTATCGTTCCAGGTGTCGTAGTAAACGCCTTGGTCGCCGCCCTTGATGAAGACGACATCGGCTTGCTGGAGCGGGGCGACGAGGGTGGCGTTATTGGCTGCCGTGCGGTTCGTAACTTGAAGATTGACGGCAGTATCAGCCCCTAACCAAACAAAATAATTAGGTAAAAAACTAGTCTCGGCTTTCGTCGAGAGAATGACGACTTGGACTTGACCATCGCCATTGACATCACCATTGCTGACAAGAGGCTGGTAGAGCCGATAGGACCAAGACTGGGTATCACCGATGTCTCCCTCCGATCCCCCGCCCGCGACGACCAAAACCCCGGCGGCCTGGACCGGATTCAGAAGGGCTGTCAAAATTCCCAAGGCTAATAAACGTTGCATTATTGTTCTACCGTCACACCGAAGCGAATCTACCACAGATTGACGCGCTTGACTGGCGAGGCTAAGATGATAGACCTGACCCTCTGGGGCAGAGTTTTTTCATGTGGGGTACCCGTGGTTAGCAGTACCGATAGCTTGCGTGGCAAATCCAGTTCGGATGGATCAGTACTTGCTTCTAACTTCATGTTGCCGGACTTAATCGAGATCCAACGGGCGAGTTTCCGTTGGTTCATGGAGGAGGGCTTGATCGAAGAGATCATGAGTTTCTCCCCGATTGAGGACTATACGGGCAAACTGGAGTTACATTTTTTGCCAGAATACCGCATTGTCGAACCCAAATATAGTGTCGAGGAAGCGAAACGGCGCGATGCCACCTACGCCGTGCAGTTGCGAGTCCCCGCCCGCCTGACCAATAAAGAAAAGGGCGAAATCAAAGAACAAGAAGTCTTCTTGGGCGAACTGCCCCTGATGACGGACCGGGGAACCTTTATTATCAACGGGGCCGAACGGGTCATCGTCAACCAGATCGTGCGCTCTCCTGGGGTGTACTTCAAAAAAGAAAGTGATACTTCGGGCCGCTCTACCTTTAATGCTTCGCTCATCCCGAACCTGGGCGCGTGGTTGAAATTTGAAACCGATGTCAATGACTTAGTTTGGGTCCGTATTGACAAGACCCGCAAACTCTCGGCCTTGGTCCTCCTCAAGACCCTGGGCCTGACTGACAACGAGATCCTCGACTCCCTGCGGCACCCGGAATATTTCCGCAAGACCATCGAAAAAGACGGCAACTTCACCGAGGAAGAAGCCCTGCTGGAGTTGTACCGCAAGCTACGCCCCGGTGAACCGCCGACGGTGGCAGGTGCCCAACAATTGCTCAACTCGCGCTTCTTCGACCCCAAACGCTACGATTTGGGCCGGGTTGGACGTTACAAGATCAACCGTAAACTGCGGCTCAATGTCCCGGAGACGACCCGGACCCTCACCGCTCAGGACATCCTGGCCTGTATTGATTACTTGATCAACCTGGAATACGACCTAGGCATCACCGATGACATTGACCACTTGGGCAACCGCCGGGTGCGCTCTGTCGGCGAACTACTCCAGAACCAAGTGCGGGTCGGTCTCAACCGCTTGGAGCGCATCATCAAAGAGCGCATGACTGTCTCCGATGCCGAGTCCTTGACCCCGGCCTCGCTAGTCAACCCCAAACCCTTGGTAGCGGCGATTAAGGAGTTCTTTGGGTCCTCGCAACTCTCGCAGTTCATGGACCAGACCAATCCCCTAGCTGAGTTGACCCACAAACGCCGCTTGAGTGCCCTCGGTCCCGGTGGATTGACCCGTGAACGAGCGGGTTTCGCCGTGCGAGACATCCACCCCAGCCACTACGGACGGATCTGCCCGATTGAGACGCCAGAGGGTCCGAACGCTGGTCTGATTGGTTCTCTGGCAACCCATGCGCGGGTGAGTCCCTACGGTTTCGTGGAGACCCCGGTGCGGAAGGTAGATAAGGTCCGGGGCATTGTGACGGATGAAGTCGTCTATCTGACCGCCGATGAAGAGGACGAGTACCGGGTTGCGCCGGGAGATATCCCCCTCAACGAGGATGATACCTTTGCTTTTGGCCCGGTCCCCGTGCGCTACCGTCAAGACTTCGCCTCCGTCGAACCTAAAGAAGTAGATTACGTCCACGTCTCCCCGATCCAGATCGTCTCGGTGGCAACCTCGCTGATTCCCTTTTTGGAACACGACGACGCGAACCGGGCTTTGATGGGCGCGAACATGCAACGCCAAGCCGTGCCCCTGTTGCGTCCTGAACGGCCCTTGGTCGGCACGGGTCTAGAGGCCCAGTGCGCCCGTGACTCCGGAATGGTCGTCATCTCCCACAAACCGGGCGAGATTGAAGCGGTCTCCGCCACTGAGATCCGGGTCCGTGCCACCGATGGTAGTCTCCTGGTCTACCCACTCTCCAAGTACCAACGCTCCAACCAAGACACCTGCCTTAACCAAAAGCCCATCGTTTACGAAGGCGACCAAGTGGCGGAGGGCCAAGTACTCGCCGATGGTTCAGCCACCGAGGGCGGGGAGCTAGCTTTGGGGCAAAACGTCCTCATCGCCTACATGCCTTGGGAAGGGTACAACTACGAAGATGCGATCCTCATCAGTGAACGGCTTGTGCGCGAGGATGTCTACACTTCCATTCACGTCGAGAAGTTCGAGATTGAGGCCCGTCAGACTAAGCTCGGCCCCGAGGAGATCACCCGTGAGATCCCCAACGTCGGGGAGGACGCGCTCCGCAACCTAGATGACCGGGGCATTGTCCGCTCTGGGGCCTGGGTGGATGCTGGGGATATTTTGGTCGGTAAAGTCACGCCCAAGGGCGAATCGGACCAACCCCCGGAAGAAAAGCTGCTCCGGGCCATCTTTGGTGAAAAAGCCCGCGATGTGCGGGACAACTCCCTGCGCGTGCCCAACGGTGAAAAAGGCCGGGTCGTGGATGTGCGGGTCTTTACCCGCGAGAACGGCGACGAATTGCCCCCCGGGGCCAACATGGTCGTCCGGATCTACGTCGCCCAGAAACGTAAAATCCAAGTCGGCGACAAGATGGCGGGTCGTCACGGGAACAAGGGGATTATTTCACGGATTCTACCCTGCGAAGATATGCCCTACTTGCCTGATGGCCGCCCGATTGATATCGTCCTCAACCCCTTGGGCGTGCCCTCACGGATGAACGTGGGTCAGGTTTTCGAGACCCTGCTCGGTTGGGCAGGAGAGTTGATGAACCTGCGCTTCAAGCTCACGCCCTTCGACGAGATGTTTGGGGCAGAAGCTTCGCGCTTGTTGGTGGATGAGAAACTGAAACAGGCCCGCGAACAGCGTCAGCAGCCTTGGGTCTATACCGCTGGCGACGAAACTGTGGAACCCAGTGACCTGCGTTTACAACGGATTAAGCAACAGGTAGGCAAGATCACGCTCTTCGATGGTCGCACTGGCGAACCTTTTGACCGTCCGGTCACGGTGGGGGTGTCCTATATGCTCAAGCTGGTCCACCTCGTAGATGACAAGATCCACGCCCGTTCCACGGGTCCCTACTCCCTAGTCACCCAGCAGCCTTTGGGTGGTAAGGCGCAGCAGGGCGGTCAACGCTTTGGAGAAATGGAAGTCTGGGCCTTAGAAGCCTTCGGGGCGGCCTACACGCTCCAGGAGTTGCTCACGGTCAAGTCTGATGACATGGTAGGCCGTAACGAAGCCCTCAACGCCATCGTCAAGGGCAAGGCTATTCCCCGTCCCGGCATTCCCGAGTCCTTCAAGGTGTTGGTCCGGGAACTGCAATCCCTAGGCTTGGATGTGTCGGTCCACAAGATCGAGACCCAGGGCGACGGTTCTTCCCGCGATGTGGAAGTCGACTTGATGGTGGACGCTGGGGGTAAACGTACGCCCACCCGTCCGACCTATGAGCAGTTCAATCCCCGCGAGATTGACATGGCAACGGACGAATAGTCCGTAACTTAACCACTAGCAGGCCACCTCTTTTATTGAAAGAGGTGGCCTGTTTCTTTTTAGCTATGCACCTACGGCGAGCAGCCTGGAGTTCCGCGTGGAGTCGGAGTACCTAAGGAATGATGTAGGTATCCACACGAGTCAGGGTACCGGAATCGTCATCCTGGGCCAGACCTTGGAAGTACAAGCTACTCCCAGAATTGTAGTCCGCCAGCAGAAACTCCTCTTCTAGCACACCATTGAATCGCAGGTTGTCCTCCTCAGAAAAATCGCCGAGTTCCGGGTCCAAACCGAGTACACCAAACGGCGTTACCGCCGCAGCGAGGGCCGTCGAGTAGCCGAATTGACCCTCTTGGCCCCGAGTGCCTGCCATACCTACCACGAGGACACCGGGTTTAGAGCGACTTGGAGCCACCCAAAGGGCAGGCTCTAGACTCGCGGACTCTTGCTCTAAGGGCTCCACTCGGGCACCTTCACCCATGAGATCCACATAGAGATTTTGCTCACCCAGCATCTCCGCTCGTAGGAAACCGGTTGCGAAACGACGATTTAACCGTTGCTGGTCCTCTGCCGGTAGCGGTTCAGAGTTGGGCACATTGTCGCTGGGTCCGTTATGCCCCATACCTAAGACATTGGTATAGAAATTACGACGAGCAAGGACCGCTTCCTCAAAGTAGGACCTGACCCACTCTTTAGGTACAATCGTGTCCACATCCCCTGACACAAAAAAAGCAGATCCCGTATAGATGGCGAGATTCTCACTCCCCTCGATACTACCGCCGGAGCGCGGTCCCCGGGCCGGTGAGAGCGGGACAATGGTGCTAACACGGGGTTCGTAGGCAATCAGGTACATCAAAGCCGCACCCCCCATAGAATGCCCGACCGCGCCCCACTGCCCTTGCCAACTCATCTGATACAAGAAACTCGCTGGGTTTCTAGATTCATCGTCCACCCAATGTAATAATGCGCGGCTATCACGGGCCTCATCTTGACGCGTGGCATTGTTACCGACTTGTGTACCAATTGAGGCTACTACAAACCCCCAACTAGCCGTGTGGATATTCAGTTCGTCATAATTCAAAGGACTGCTGGCATACCCATGCTGGAATGCCGTCAAGGGATAGGGACCCAGGTCTGGGTTAGGGGGAGCATCAGGGCCCGATTTCAAGGCTGGGTAATAGATCCGTCCCCGGATGGAGCCGCGTCCAAAGTTCTCATCAACAAAAACCACATCGCGCCAGCCCACAGGATAGCTACCATAATCTTCAATGGCCCGCGCCAGTGCGGGGGCTGCCGAGAGGACCCACACGACTAGCCAAAGCCAAGTCAAGTTTTTCATAGCTAACTCCAGCCAGTAACTTCGTTAAAGTACCCTACTATTTCTACCCGGAGTTTCACTCGCAGGGAATACGTATAAACTGCCAGATTTAAAGGCCTAACTATTAGTAAGAATGTACGTGGAAGACTGCGTGAAAAGTTACAGCTTCGAGTTAAATGCATAGAGTTCTACGCTGAAATACGTGCTTTAAGTAAGTAAATCATCGGCTCAGGGATGCTCTTTTTAAAAACTCGGCCTTACCATCACAAGGTCAGACCGAGCTATTGGTATCAAACTCTAGCGCGAAGGGTGAAGCTAGGGAACGACGTAGGTATCTACGCGAGTCAAGGCACCGGAACTGTCATCTTGAGCAAGTCCCTGGAAGTACAAACTACTCCCAGAACTGTAGCCTGCCAGCGGAAACTCCCCTTCCAGCACACCATTGAACCGCAGTCCACCCTCCTTAAAAATACCGCCGAGGTCTAGATCCAGACCTAGTGGACCAAACTTGGTCGGGATTTGGACCGTAGCGGTTGAGGCCGCGAGTTGACCTTGTTGATCCCTAGCCCCGGCCATACCCACCACCAGACTCCCGGGGATACGACTCGGGGCAACCCATAGGGCGGGTTCTAGGCTAGCGGACTCCTGCGCCAGGGGTTCGCTACGGGCACCCTCCCCCATGAGGTCCACATAGAGGTTCTGTTCACCCAGCATCTCCGCTCTTAGGAACCCTGTGGCGAGACGGCGATGTAACCGTTGCTGCTCCTCCTGCGATAGGGGTTCAGTCTTAGAGGTCTTGTCACTAGCTCCGTTATGGCCTGCACCTAAAACACTGGTATAGAAGTTACGACGGGCGAGGACAGCCTCTCGGAAGTAAGCCTCAACCGATACCGGGGGGACAATATCATCCACACTGCCCGACACAAAAAAAGCAGCCCCCGTGTAGGTAGTGAGATTTCTACTCCCCTCAAAACTCGTGCCCACAGCCAGTCCCCGGTAGGGCTGAAGCGGGACAATCGTGCGGACCCGTGGTTCATAGTCAATCAAGTACAGCAAAGACCCACCGCCCATGGAATGCCCAACCGCACCCCAATCGCCAGCCCGCCTCATTTGGTACAAAAAACTCGTTGGGTCTTTAGACTGGTCCTCCACCCAATGTAATAAGGCGCGACTATCACGGGCCTCGTTCTGCATCGTGGCATTAACGGCAACTTGTGTACCAATTGAGGCCACCAAAAACCCCCAACTGGCAGTATGGGTATTCAGTTCCTCATAGTTCAGCGGACTACTGGCAAACCCATGGTTAAATGCCGTCAGAGGATAGGGACCCAAGGCAGTATTGGGGGGAGCATCGCGGCCTGGACTTAAGGCTGGGTAGTAGATGCGGCCCCGGATTGAACCCCGGTCAAAGTTTTCATCTATAAAAACCACGTCGCGCCAACCCACGGGGTAGCTACCGGGGTCTTCGATGGCTTGGGCCAGTACCGGTACCATCCAGAGGACCCACAGCACTAGCCAAAGCCAAAACTTTACGTTTTTCATGTCTGATTCCCGTCAGTGACTCCGCCAAAGTACCTTAATACTCGGGTATTGTCAGTCACTGGGAAGACGTTAAAACTCTTGGAGTTGGGTACCTATTTCTTTACGGGTATAGACCACGGCAGCGTAAGCACTTTCCTCAGGGAGGTGGGACCAAGATGCCGGGGCTAGAGACACATCGGCAACTAGGATACGCGGGCCGTCGCCCAAAGCGGTGCGGATTTGACTGGAGACCATTTCCGGCGTACGGTCGGTCTCCAGATGCCAGAGGTTATTGAAGATGGGCCGCCAAGCACCCAGGTCCGTCAATTTAGCCAAGTCCATTGGTCCATCAGAGGCCACCGTCAATAGTTCGTGGTCTACATCCTGGAGCACGGCATCGGTATAGAGTCCGATGAATTCTGCCACCTCAGCTTCAAGCCCCGACCAAGCCATGATGGATTTTGAGACATCTACCAGATAAAAACTATCCTGGGGACCCAGATAACCCTTGAGGTCATGTTGGAGGTTATAGGGCAGGTCAGCAATCCTCAACAACCACAAATTCTCCATGACGTGCGCTTCCGGGGTGTGGCGGTCAATGAATTCAACCAACTCCGGGTACTCAGCCAGGGGTTTCGATAGCGCGTAACCAAGTAGATAGAGCATGTCACCTCCAGAATGTCACCCCAGCATAGGGAAGAGGCGCATCTAGACCATCCGCACAGAGATAGAATCAGGGGTACCCTATAGATGAAACTTAGGTGATCACTATGTACGTCCTACGTCTTCTCCTGCTAGTGTTTTTGTCCGGTTGCACGATTACCGAACAAGCCCAATCCTGGTTTCGCTCCCCCGAGGAGACGACCCGCCAATACCTAGAAGCCACCAAAATCAATGACCAGACCGAGTTGGGCCTACTCTCGCGTCCCCTAGAAGTGGGCAACTGTCAAAATACCGTGACCGTAGATTTCAATAAAGCTTTCACCGACCTGTTAAATCAAGGCTTGCCCCTCGATACCTTTACCATCCTTGAAACCCAAACCAAAGCTGACCTCGCGGTGGTAAAAGTACAAATGGTACGCGGCAGCGGCTTCGTCACCCTCAAAAACACCAACGCCGTCCTCCTCGAACACAGCACCGGGCAATGGCTTGTGGCTGGGATCGTCCCCGCCAACCAAGAGTCCGTCGAGATCCTCGGTGAACTGACTACCCACCTAGCCAACTATCAACCCACCAGCTAAACACACCAATAAAAAAGATGCCCAAACAAGCCACGGTTTACGGTAAGCTCACTGCCCTCGGGTGCGGGTGCGCTATTGTCGGGGCCCTCCTCTGGCTGAGGCCGACTGCCCTCATCTCGTTGTTGGCTGGGTTTATCGTGACGGCCCTGCTGGGATGGGTGGGCATTCCAGTCCTGCAACGGCTCAAGACTGGGCAGGTGATCCGCAGCGATGGTCCCCAGTCCCATTTACAAAAAGGCGGTACCCCGACGATGGGGGGAGCTTTTTGGATTCCCCCGGCCTTGGTATTGCCCTTATGGACCTTAGATAGCCGGGTGTGGGCAGTTAGTGCCTTGACCCTGGTTTATGGACTAGTCGGGTTCTGGGATGACTGGCAGGTGATTACGAGCCGTCCAGGGGGACCCAGGGGCATCTCCGCCCGACTCAAGATGGGATTATTGCTTGCCGGGGGCGGGGTATTTTGTCTATACCTGGCCCTTACGGGTCAGCCGACGGTTTTACGGAATTTTGCCGGGGAGCCCTGGCTAGCGTTGGGCGTGTTGTTTTGGCCCCTCGCGCTCTTCGTTCTGACTGCAACCAGCAACTCAGTGAACCTAACCGATGGCCTGGATGGGCTGGCGGCAGGGACCGGGGCGATTGCGGCGGCGGCTCTGGGACTAGTGGTTCCCGCACCTCTGGCGATGAGTTGTTGGGTGATGGTGGGTTGTTGTCTAGGGTTTTTAGTCTATAACCACAACCCAGCACGCGTCTTCATGGGGGATACGGGTTCTTTGGCCTTGGGTGGTTTCTTGGCGGGGGTGGCCCTGACCAGCGGACAACTATTACCACTACTCATCATCAGCGGGGTTTTTGTGGCGGAAGCTATCTCAGTCCTCCTCCAAGTCAGCTACTACAAGGCCACCAAGGGAGCCGATGGTAAGGGGAAGCGGTTACTGAAGATGGCCCCCTTGCACCACCATCTAGAGTTGAGCGGTTGGTCTGAGACTCAGGTGGTCAGCTATCTCTACGGGATATCGCTGGTTTTGGCGGTTGTAGCAGTGTGGTTGACTGGGCTGCATTAAAGTGAAATGAACCCCATTGTTTATCTTAAATGTCTACTATGTCCGTGAAGCTTAGCCACGGGCCGTTGACCCTGGCAGATCTGGAGCGGGTAGTCCAGATCGAACAGGCTTGTTTCCAAGGCTATTGGAGCCGTCATACTTTTGAAGAAGAACTTAACCAGCCTGTGCAACGGCTGTGGGCCTTACGGGAGGCGGACTTGGTGGTTGCCTACTACGGAGTCTGGCGAGTTTTAGATGAGGCCCACCTCACGACCCTAGCGGTAGACCCGCCCTGGCGGGGACGCAATTTGGGGGCCTTGGCCCTCTGGTTGGCCCTCGACCATTGTCAACGGATGGGCTCCCACTGGCTGACCCTGGAGGTCCGGCCCTCGAATCAATCGGCCCTAGCTCTGTACTGTAAATATGGGTTCAGTGCGATCGGACGACGCAAACAGTATTATCCTGACAACGAGGATGCATTAGTCCTATGGCTCCCCCAGTTACAGAGCATTGAGAGTAAACAAGCTATGATCGAACGTAGAACCCATCTCTGGCAAGCCATCCAGGTCCAGGGTTGGGAGCCTATCCCCCTAGGGGCTGGCAATCTTGGCTAAAGGTCAAGTTATGTTAAGATAGACTCATCTCCACGCTCACAAGAGGGGAAGGCCGCATGTTTGAAAGATTTACAGAGAAAGCCATCAAGGTCATCATGTTGGCTCAAGAAGAGGCCCGTCGTCTCGGTCACAACTTTGTGGGCACTGAACAGATTCTCTTGGGACTGATTGGAGAGGGCACTGGGGTTGCTGCCAAAGTCCTGAAGTCCATGGGGGTTAATCTCAAGGATGCCAGAGTCGAAGTTGAAAAAATAATTGGACGTGGTTCCGGGTTCGTCGCCGTGGAAATCCCCTTTACGCCCCGTGCGAAACGGGTCCTAGAGCTCTCCCTTGAAGAGGCCCGTCAGTTAGGCCACAACTATATTGGCACGGAACATCTGCTGTTGGGCTTGATCCGCGAAGGTGAGGGTGTTGCCGCACGGGTCCTCGAAAACCTAGGCGTAGACCTCTCCAAGGTGCGGACCCAGGTGATTCGGATGTTGGGCGAGACGGCTGAGGTCTCCGCCGGTGGTGGTGGCAGCGGGCGCACCAAAACCCCGACCCTAGACGAGTTTGGTTCTAACCTCACTCAACAGGCCATTGATGAGAAGTTGGACCCTGTGGTGGGCCGCGAGAATGAGATCGAGCGGGTCATGCAAATCCTAGGCCGTCGGACCAAAAATAACCCCGTCTTGGTCGGCGAACCGGGCGTGTGTAAGACCGCGATTGCCGAGGGCTTGGCCCAACGCATTGCTGCCGGAGATGTCTCTGAAGTTCTCTTAGGCAAGCGCGTTGTTACCCTAGATATCGGGCTTTTGGTCGCCGGAACCAAGTACCGGGGCGAGTTTGAAGAGCGGCTCAAGAAGATCATGGATGAGATTCGTACCGCCGGAAACGTAATCCTGGTGATTGACGAAGTCCCCACCCTGATTGGAGCCGGGGCGGCTGAAGGCGCAATTGACGCAGCCAACATCCTCAAACCGGCCTTGGCGCGGGGTGAATTGCAGTGCATCGGGGCAACCACCCTGGATGAGTACCGTAAACACATTGAACGCGATGCGGCCCTCGAACGCCGTTTCATGATGGTCAAGGTCGGCGAACCCAGCGTTGACGAGACCATTGAGATCCTGCGTGGACTCCGCGAACGGTATGAGAAGCACCACAAGTTGCGGATCACCGACGATGCGATCGAAGCAGCGGCTCAGTTGTCGGATCGTTATATCGCTGACCGTTTCTTGCCGGATAAAGCGATTGACTTAGTGGACGAAGCGGGTTCGCGAGTGCGGTTACGCGCTTCTCAGCTCCCTCCCTCCGCCAAGGAACTCGACAAAGAGCTCAAGCGGATTATGCGTGAAAAAGATGATGCCGTCCGTTCTCAGGACTACGACCGGGCTGCCACCCTGCGCGACCGCGAGATGAGCATCAAAAATGAGATTAAGGGCCTGACTCAGACCCACAAGGCCGAGACCGCCAACGATGAGATGCCCGAGGTCAACGAGGAAGATATCGCCTATATCGTCTCCTCCTGGACCGGGGTGCCCGTCCAGAAACTGACGGAATCTGAGTCCGAGAAGCTGTTGCACTTGGAGGATGTCCTCCACAACCGCATCATCGGTCAGGACGAAGCGGTGAAGGCCATCTCCCGCGCCATCCGTCGCGCCCGGGTCGGTCTAAAGGACCCCAAGCGGCCCATTGCTTCCTTCATCTTCTCCGGTCCCACTGGGGTGGGTAAGACCGAGCTTGCCAAGGCTCTGTCGGCCTATTTCTTCGGTTCTGAAGAGGCGATGATCCGTCTGGATATGTCTGAGTACATGGAGCGGCACACGGTCTCCAAGTTGATTGGTTCACCTCCCGGCTATGTCGGGTACAACGAGGGCGGACAGTTGACTGAGGCGGTTCGTCGTCGTCCCTACTCTGTCGTTCTCTTCGACGAGATCGAAAAAGCTCACCCGGATGTGTTTAACGCCCTGTTGCAGATCCTGGAAGATGGTCGGTTGACCGATGCCAAGGGCCGGGTTGTGGACTTCAAAAACACCCTGCTCATCATGACCTCCAACATCGGCTCTAAGGTCATCGAGAAGGGCGGCGGGAAGATTGGTTTCTTTGATCCGGGCAAGGCGACGGACCAAATTTACCAAAACATCCGTAACTTGGTTAACGAAGAACTCAAACAGTTCTTCCGCCCCGAGTTCCTGAACCGTCTGGATGAGATCATCGTCTTCCGTCAGTTGACCCGCGATGAGGTCAAGCAGATTGCCGACATTCTGCTCAAGGAAGTAATTGTCCGTCTGAATGCCCAGAACATCAAGATGGAAGTCACCGAGAAGTTCAAGGAGAAGCTAGTTGCCGAGGGCTTCAACCCCAGCATGGGCGCACGGCCCTTACGCCGGGCGATCCAGCGGCTCCTCGAGGACGCGCTTGCTGAAGAGATGTTGTCGGGCCGTATCCGCGATGGTCAGACCGTCGTGGTCGATCTGGATGACAAGGGCACAGCCGTGTTCCAGCACTCGGAACGCAAACTGTTGGCAGCGGCTGACTAGTTACTGATTGATTTAGGGGCGGGGCTGGTCCTCGCCCCTATTTTTTTTGCCAAGCCTGCTGCATCTGTAATAGGACTTGATAGGGGTCCACCAATTCACCGTTGTAGCGCAGGGTCCAGTGGAGATGGGGTCCGGTGGCCCGTCCAGTGGCCCCCACGGCTGCAATGACCTGACCCGCCCGTACAACATCCCCGACTTTAACAGCGACGGCACTGATATGGCAGTAGGTATGGGTCCAAGGCTTGGAGTCTACACTCACCTGCCAGCCGCAGCGGGGATCGTAGGCCACTTTTTGAACTAAGCCATCGGCCCAGGCCCGGATGTAGGCACCTTGGGGAGCCGCAAGATCCAGTCCACTGTGAAACTCCGTCCCCTTATTCGTGGTGGCATTGCTACGCCAGCCGAAGGCTGAGGAGATTCGCTTGAAGCTATCTACCGGGAAGGATAGTTTTTGCCAAGGGTCGGGGTCTTGGTCCTTGACCCCGGCGGCGACGGGTAAGGCCAGTAGCAACCAGCAACACACCAACCGTGCTAACATTTTTTATCCTGACAACCTAGAGATAATGTGGACGAAATCGGGTATTTTGTCCAGAGAAGCTGGGAATTATCTGTGACCAAGTTTTTTTGCATCGTTCTTATGACCCTGTTCATTTTACCGGTGGGGGCCTCACCCCGGGTGGGCCAGCCCGCCCCAAGTTTTAATTTACCCAGTAGTCTGGGTCACAACCTACAGTTGCAGGACTTCAGTGGCGGCTGGTTGGTGCTTTATTTTTATCCTGAAGACCCCAAGGCGGGCTGCACAATCCAGGCGCGGCGGTTTGAACAAGACTTGCCCACCTTCGGGAAACTCAATACCCGGGTGGTCGGGGTAACGATGGCGAATCTCGGTCCACCCTGCGACGGTCCGACCCAACTCACGGACCCCTTCGGTGAGTTAGGTGCGGCCTACGGTGCGCCCACGGGTAGCCGCCAGACCTACATCATTGACCCCCAAGGATTCCTGCGCCGGGTCTTCACCCGGGTCAATCCGCTCAGCCACAGCCGTGAGGTCTTGACTGTCCTCCGCGAACTCCAACAACCCCGCAAACGGGACGGGTAACGCCTAAAAGTGAGTGAACGCCGCCATCCGGGTGATGGGATGGTCTTGGGTGTCGCGCACTTCACCGGGATGTTGAGCTACCACTCGTCCAATTAGTTGCAAAGGGTAGTCTACAGGGCTTGCGGGGGGCAAGCTCACCAGCAATTCAAAGTCCTCGCCGCCATAGAGTGCCCAAGCGAGGGCCTGCTCCTGGGCTACTAGCCGAGTCGCACTGGTGATGGGGACCTGGGTTAGGTCCACGACAAGACCCACCCCGCTTAACTGGGCCATTTGGACCAAGGCATCCGCTAGACCATCGCTGGTATCCATTGCGCCGACGGGCTGGGGGAGTTGTTGTAAGGGGGCCACAGCATCTAGACGCGGTACGGGATACTGATGAGCACGGATGACGGCTTCTGTGGCCCAACTGGGGAGATTTTGATAGCGGTCAGGGTCCTGGAGGACCGCCAACCCCGCCCGTGAACCCCCGAAAGGACCCGTCACCATGAGGACATCTCCCACCCGGCAACCCGAGCGCAAAAAAGCTCGCCCCTTGCCCACTTGTCCTAAAGCCGTGATACTCAAGGTCCGGTGGGGCGCACGGCAGGTATCCCCGCCCACAATCGGTACTGGATTACAGGCGACAATTCCTCGGTAGACGTCCTCGACCCAAGCCACGGTCGTCTCAGTGGGCAGACCCAGACCTACCACCAACCCCAAGGGGGCCGCACCCATGGCAGCGAGGTCGGACAAATTGGCGGCACAGGCGCGCCAGCCGACCGCGTGGGGCGGTGTCGTGGTGGGACTGAAATGGACTCCTTCCACCAAGAGGTCCACGGTCACAACTAATTCACCCGTCAACGCAAGGACCGCACCATCGTCACCCACGCCGACGGAGACCCCAGGGTGCGGGGCCGCCCAAAAAGGAGCTAACCGGCGCAGCAACCCCTGTTCGCCCAAGTCCTTAAGTGTGGTCATTTAAAGAAGGTAGAGTGACAGCAAATGTGGTCTGTTGGGGATTACTGGCGACGGTGATCTGTCCCTTCAGTTGCAAAACCCGTTTTTGAACTAGGGCGAGTCCCAGCCCCATACCGCCCTGTTTCCAGGGGTCGCTGCTGGGGATGCGGTAGAACTTTTCAAAGATCCGTTCACATTCTTCGGGGGGGATCTCTGGGCCGGTATTCGAGACCTGGATCTGGACGGCGGCGGGGTAGGGAGCGGGTTGGGCTTGGACTTGGATGGCACCGCCGGGGGGAGTATATTTACAGGCGTTATTGACCAGTTCCACGAGGATATGGGCCAAACTATTGCGGTCAGAGACAAGAAACACGGGCTCCACGGTAACCTGGAGGGTCTGTTGCTGCTGCTGGGTACGCGCTGCAAAGGGCTGGAGGAGTTCGGGGACCCACTGGGCTAGGGAGATTGGAGTGGGGAAACTAGGTTCTAGGTCTTGGAGGGCCAAGAGATCTTGAATCAATTGGATCTCGCGTTCACATTCTACTTCGAGGACCTGGAGATATCTTTGGCGTTGCTCGGGGGTGGTTGCGTCCTTCAAAAGATAGATCGCCATCTTGATATTGGTGATTGGGGTCCTAAGTTCGTGGGAGACCGTACTTAAGAAGTCGTCTTTGAGTTGGTTGAGTTTCTGGAGTTCACGCATCTGCACGGCGGCGCGTTCTAGAATTAACTGCTGTTCTAGGTGTTGTAGACGCAGGGCTTGGGCCTGTTTGACTCCAGTGATATCGGTCATGGTGCCCTCGTAGCGCGTCCCTTGCTCATCATGGACTGCCCGCACATTCTCTGAGACCCAAATCCTGCCTCCGTCTTTGCGGTAGACCTCAGACTCAAACTGTTGCACCCAGCCTTGGCTCGTCAATACCGCAACGAGTTGCGACCAGCGGTCGGGGTCTACATAACCCTGGGCCCGACTCGTGGTGAGGAGTTCAGCGGGCTGGTCGTAGCCCAAGAGACGGACGAGGGCCGGGTTGACACTCAGGTAATAGCCCTGCGCCCGGACTTGAAAAATACCCTCAACGGCGTTCTCAAAGAAGCTGCGGTACCGGGCTTCGGCAGCTTGTAAGGCCGTCTCCAGATGACGATGGCTGGTGATGTCAAAATTGACCCCCAAGCTACCCCAAGCCCCGGTCTTATCCAAGACCGGGACGACTAATTTGTGATAAGTCCGCCCATTGTGCTGCACTTCCGTTTGGACGACTTCACCGGCTTGAGCCCGTTGGTTATTCTGTTGCCATTGGGCGCGGACCTCGGGGGGAATATCAGCCTCCGTCGGGGTGGTGCCGATAAGATTGCCCCACTGCTCAATGGAGGTTTGGTTTTGCATCAAGCAACGGCCCTGGCTATCGCGCACCCAAAATTCGATGGGTAGATTTTCGACCAAGGCCGTCAACTGTGCCTGATGGGGGTCATACCGGGCTTGGGCCAACAGTAGGTCCCAGGGATCGAGTAAGGTCCATTGGTGATTGTGATGGACGACAAGGGGTTCACGGGCCTCATCCTCAGGGCGTTGTAGAACCAAGCGGTGGGCTTCAGCCAAAGGGAGGTCCCCGAGTAGCGTCAGGAATTGGCGGGTCTGTTGCCACAAGTGCGGGTGTTCACGGAGGGGCCGGTCGCGGCCTTTGTGCTGCCATTGGTCAAAACGACGGCGCGAGACCAAGGCTTGGGGAGCTTGCTCCAACAACAGGATGCCAGTGGCTAAAGGATATTCTCGAAAATAGCGGGCAATTTCCCGTAACGTCGCAGCCACGGGGAGATGGTGAACCTGGAGTGGGAGCGTAGCGAGGGTCATTGCTAAAACTTATCCTTGTCAAGAAATTCCTTGCTCTCGCTATGGCATCATAGCTATGCTTTTGGATGCTGAGGATAATTACTCATTAAGAATAGGCACGTTATAATCACCAAATAAATCGGAAGTCAGACTGTGAGCGAAACTAGCAAGTATCCCGTGAATCTACCTAAGACGGATTTTGCGATGCGGGCTAACGCGCCCCAGCGCGAGCCGGAACTCCAGCAGTTCTGGGCTGACCAGCGGATTTATGAAACGTTAGCGCAACGAGAGGCCCCGGCTTTCGTCCTCCATGATGGTCCGCCCTACGCTAATGGCGGTTTGCACATGGGCCACGGTCTCAATAAAATCCTCAAGGACACGATTAACCGTTACTGGATGCTCAGGGGACGGCGAGTCAACTATGTGCCCGGTTGGGATTGCCATGGTCTACCGATTGAACTAAAAGTCCTACAGAATCTCAAAACCGCCGAACGACAGGCCCTCACGCCCCTAGGCTTACGACAACGCGCCCGGGCCTTTGCCCTCGCCACGGTCGCCGAACAGAAAGTAAGTTTCCGGCGGCTCGGGGTCTGGGGCGATTGGGAGCAGCCCTACCTCACCCTCAACCCGACCTATGAGGCAGCCCAGGTCCATGTCTTCGGTCAAATGGCCCTGAAGGGTTATATTTACCGCGCTCTTAAACCCGTCTATTGGAGTCCGAGTTCGCGCACGGCCTTGGCGGAGGCGGAGCTTGAGTATCCCGAGGACCATATTTCTCGCAGTATCTATGTGCGCTTCTTAGTCCAGTCGGGCCAACCCCTGCCCATGGGTCTCTCGGCGGTAGTTGGTGAACGTCCGCTCTACGTTGCCCTCTGGACCACAACCCCTTGGACGATTCCGGGGAACTTGGCGGTCTGCCTTAACCCCGGCATTACCTATGTTGTCGTCGAGTCGGCGACTTGGGGCCTGCTCGTGGTCGCGCAAGCTTTGGTGGAACGGTTGGCTAAAACCCTAGACGAACCGCTTACGCCCCGCTGGACAGGGACCGGGGAGAGCTTAGCAGGATTGGTGGCTCAGCATCCGCTCTATGACCGTCCTTCACCCTTAATTCTCGGCGACCACGTGACCACTGAGTCGGGGACGGGCTTGGTCCACACTGCGCCTGGTCATGGCAGCGATGACTTCGTGGTGGGGCAACGCTACGGGCTGGGGGTCCTTTCACCCGTAGACGCGCTGGGAAATTTTACCGATGAAGTAGCCATGGGCTACACCGGAGCCGTGGCGTTTACGGGGTTGAATGTCTTGGGGGAGGGGAACACAGCGGTGATTGAGGCCCTGGGGTTGGTCGGGGCTCTCCTCAAGGCTGAGGACTACAACCACAAATATCCCTACGACTGGCGCACCAAAAAACCCGTCATCCTGCGGGCGACGACCCAGTGGTTTGCCTCGGTGGAGAGTTTCCGGGAACAGGCCCTCCAGGCAATCCAGACCGTGCAATGGATTCCTCAGACCGGGCTCAACCGGATTGTCGGCATGGTGGCAGAGCGTTCGGACTGGTGTATTTCTCGGCAGCGGGACTGGGGGGTACCCATTCCAGTTTTTTATGACGAGGCCACGGACGAATTTTTGCTCAATGCGGAGACCTTGGCCCACGTCGAGGGGCTGATTGCTGAGCATGGTTCGGACTGTTGGTGGGAGTTGCCCGTCGCCGAACTGTTGCCACCCCGGTACCACAATGACGGTCACACCTACCGCAAGGGCCGCGACACGATGGATGTGTGGTTCGATTCGGGGTCTAGTTGGGCGGCAGTGTTGGGTCAACGGCCTGAGTTACAGGCTCCCGCCGACCTTTACCTAGAAGGTTCGGACCAGCACCGGGGTTGGTTCCAGTCCTCATTACTGACCAGTGTGGCGGTCTCGGGTGAGGCTCCCTACCGCACAGTTCTTACCCACGGCTTTGTGTTGGATGAACAAGGCCACAAGATGAGCAAGTCCCTGGGCAACGTCGTGGACCCCCAACTCGTCATTGCCGGCGGCAAGGACCCGAAAAAAGACCCCCCCTACGGCGCGGATGTTTTACGCCTGTGGGTCTCCAGTGTGGACTACACCGCCGATATGCGTCTGGGCCGCACTGCGCTTAGCCAACAGGCCGACCTTTATCGCAAAATTCGCAATACCTGTCGTTATTTGCTCAGTAACCTCTACGATTTCACCCCGCTAGCGGCGGTGGACTATGCCGAGCTGCCCCGGCTGGAGCGGTACATCCTGCATCGGTTAGCGGAAGTGGTCGAGGAAGTAACGGATGCCTTTGCACGCTACCAGTTCTACCGTTTCTACCAGACGGTTCAGAATTTCTGTGTGGTGGATTTGTCTAACTTCTACTTGGATATTGCCAAGGATAGTCTCTACATCAGCACACCCGAGGGCTCACGCCGCCGCAGTGCCCAGACCGTCCTCTATCACGTCCTGGAGACCCTGACCCGGCTGATTGCCCCGGTCCTCTGCCACCTTGCGGAGGATATCTGGCAACACCTGCCCTACCCGACGGACTACCCTTCAGTTTTCCTGGCGGGTTGGCCCGCAGTCTCTGAGGCTTGGCGACAACCGGAACTCGCCCAGACGGGTAAAGAACTAATCAACCTCCGCAACCTAGTCACGCTCAAACTTGAGGAAGCCCGGACGGAGCGGCTAATTGGTTCTTCCTTAGAAGCTAAAGTTTGTCTCACGACCCCTTTGGCGTTGGACCCAGCAGAACTGCGCTATCTATTTATTGTCTCGCAAGTAGAACTCGTGACCGGAGTCGAGACCCGTGTACAAATCCTCCGCGCCGACGGACAGAAGTGCCCTCGTTGCTGGAACTACTCTGCACAAATTGGTGTAGACCCCCACTACCCAGAGGTCTGTGAACGATGCGGCCCCGCCCTAGCCGGGGAATTTTAGAACAGACCCCTGAGTGGCTACACTGACCGGCAAATTTGGGATAGTAGCAGTTCGCGTCGGTCGGGATGTTAGAGCAAATTTAGGGAGCGTTTGAGTTGGGCCAAGGAAAGGTTGTAGTTCACGATGGCTTGGGCGAGGTTGGCGCGGGCTTGGGTGAGGGCATCTTCCGCCGTGATGACATCCAACTGCGTCCCCACCCCAGAGGTAAAACGCAGCCGGGATAAGCGTAGACTCTCCAGGGCCAAGGCTTCGCCTTTGCGGGCAGTGGTGATCTGTTCGCTGGAGGACTGGAGGGTGAAAAACGAGGACTCTACCCCTAATCGGATGACGTTGCTGCGGTCAACGAACTGGACTTGGGCAATCTGTCCACTCCGGCGGAACTGCTCAGCTTGGGCGGAGGCCGCGCCGCCATCGTAGAGGTTCCAGCGTAGAATTACCCCCACGGAGTAACCACTGGCGGGCGGGACTGCGGTGAAGTTGAGGTCTTGGTAGAGGTCAAAACTGCTAGTCAAGCTCAAGGTCGGTAACAGTTGTGCGCGGTTGGCCTCCGCCTGGGCCTCGGCTTGTTTCTGCTGGGCGACGAGTTGGTCAAATTCAGACCGACCGTTGAGGGCACGAAAAATGCTGTCCTCTAGGCTTAAGTCCCAAGATCCGGTCTGCTCGGCGCGGTCCACGGTGATATCCGTTGGAACCTCGAAGTTGAGGAGACTCGCTAGGTTGCGCTGGGCAATTTGACGTTGATTCTGGTTGCCCAAGAGTTGCTGTTGGGCGTTGCTGAGTTGGACTTCCGCCTGGAGGACGGCAAAGCGAGTTCCGGTCCCGGCGCGTTCTTGGGCACGGGTATCGCGGAGGCTAGCTTGGGAATTGCGGACGGCGGACTCCGCAATATCGACGTTGCTCTCTTGGAGTTGCAGGTTGTAATAAGCTTGTGCCACCTGGAGTTTGAGGTCCTGGGCTTGGATATCGAGGGCCAATTGAGTACTAATCAGGTTCTGTTGACTCGCCTCAATCTGGGCTTGCACCCCACCGAAGCTGAAAAACTGCCATTCACCCTGGACGGCTGTCGCCAAGTTACTGCCATCGGCTAGGGAAAGGGCAGAAGTCCGGTCCAAGAGTAGACCCCGTAGCCCTTGGGAGAAGCGGGTCTGGGAACTCTGGACAAAGGTATAGCTGGTCGTAAAACTCACCGTGGGCTGGAGGGCAGCTTGGACGACGAGGATTTGGGCTTTGGCTTGTTCCACTTGCAGACGGGCGGTGAGGAGGACCGGGTTACGGTCCACAGCGGTCTGGAGGGCTTCATTTAAGGAGAGCTTACGGGTGGTCTGGATACGTAATTGAATCGGTTGCTGGGGACGGCTGGGCTGGGCAGGTTCGAGCTCCATCGCGGCCTGAGCCAAGACCCCACTAGTTAATGAACTCGCTACTATGAGAAACACCACAATTTTGAACATCACCACTCCTCCGCTAAAGACACACCCTAAGATGTCGGCAAAACCTGGAAGGAGTCGGCAATGGTCATTACTTTTTCCTTCCGGCTGGGCCAGTTGTCATCACTGCAACCCACAATAACGGTATACAGGGAGCCTTGATCAATCACGGCGGTAATTAAGGTGTGACGCGAGACTCCGGCGGTGGCGATGACCATTTCATAGGTGTAATAGAGTCGGCCTTTGGGGTCGGTGCGTTGGGCTTCACGGCGAATCTCCACCGCCGTCTGGGGTAACTGGCTATCTTGGGTCCCGGAGCGGGGGACCAGCGACTGGCTAATGCGTCGTCCAAATTCACTGCGGTTGAACTGGCTGACGCTGGTCAAGTCCGTGGGCTTCCCCTTGGTCCTGATCTGAGCGGGGACTTTGCCCACCGCCACGGTCAATTGGTAGGAGGCATCGGCGGGGTCTGAGAGCTTTACCCCCTGGTCTGGGCCGGGTTGGAAGGTCCAGTTATTGGGATAGAGGACGGTGAACCGCTCGTTGGAGTCGCGAAATTCCTGGAAGCCCTGGGGCAAGTTGCTGGGCCGCCCCGCGCACGCCACCAAGACCACTGCACTCAAACTAAATCCCAGTACCCGTGTCAAACGCACTGTTTTGCCTAAGGTCGGTCCCACGCCATCGTACCAGCCAAGAGGGGATCAGGATGCGGGCTTGGCAAAGAGGTAGTCCTGTACGGGCTGACCTTTCAAGATGTGTTCCTGGAGGATGCGCTCCAAGACGGGTTCGGTACAGGAGTGGTACCAGAAGCCGCCGGGGTAGAGGACCAAGATCGGGCCTTGGGTGCAGACGCGCAGACAGTTGACTTTGCTGCGCTGAACAATGAGCGTCCCCTCATCTAACCCCAATTCCCGGACGCGCCGTTTCAGGTAGTCCCAGGCGACCAGCGTGACTCTGTTGGCGCAACACTTGGGTTTGTTGGCATCAGCACAGAGAAACAAGTGCCACTGGTAGCTATTGAGGTGTAAGTCTTGAGCGGCCTGAGTGAGGTTCATGGTAGTGAATAAAGGATCTCAATTTTAGTGCTGGGTGAGCCAGTGTTGCAGAGCTATCCTATCTGGTCCACATCCACAGCCTGCAAACCGGGCCGCACGACGGCTCCCTTGAGGGCAATATCGGTGACGCTGACCTTGCCCCGGTTTAGTGGACAGTGACTTTATGCTACCTGCTGTTGGACAGCATCGTAACTTTTCTCAAACTCAACTGGCGGGAGATAACCCACCGTGGAAGGTAACCGCTGGCGGTTGTAAAACACTTCTATCCACGCGCCGATGGTTGTACCAGCCGTGGCCCGACTTTGCCCTTGCTCTGGGCTGACTCACGCTCGTCTGAGCGTACCCAAGCAGCTCTCGGCGACAGCATTAGCCCAGCCCTTCGCCCGAGGGCGCATCCGGTTGGTCAATCCGGCGTGTGCCAAGAAAGCTCGCA
>NZ_JAAXLT010000150.1 GCF_013285555.1 Candidatus Cyanaurora vandensis
CCCCTCCCCCGTACCCTGTCGGGCACAGGCAAGCAGGGTAGGGGAGCAAGAAGAAGAACTTTCTACTGTCTTCATGGTCTTGGTCCCCCACAAGTGGGGCGGAGGGGCCTCTTCCTCTTATCGCCTCAGTTCAAAGCATCGTTGCGTTCTTGGCTCTGGGCTATGGGGCGCGTCGGTTTGATGCCCTCGAAACCAACGAGTTCAGTCAAGATCTCGTGGACGACTGGCGCGGCAGTGGTCCCACCAAAAGCCCGTCCCGGTGGTTCATCGAAAACCACTAGGACGACATAGCGCGGGGCATCGCCGGGGAAGTGCCCAACAAAACTCGTAACCCGCTGACCAGCGACGTAGCCGCGTCCATTGGCAAGAACTTTTTGGGCGGTCCCGGTCTTGCCACCGACCCAGTAGCCGGGGATCTGCGCGGGTTTACCCGAACCCCCTTCGACGACTTGGACTAACATTTGCCGGACTTGACGAGCGGACTCAGCCGAGAAAATCCGTTTGGATGGGGCGGGGGTAAATGGACGGATGACCCGTCCGTTCTCATCGGTCAGGGCCTCGACGACATGGGGGGTGACGAGTAGGCCCCCGTTGGCGATGGCGCAGTGAAACCGTAAAAGTTGGAGTGGGGTCATCGTCACGCCCTGTCCAAAAGCCGGGGTCGCCGCCTCAATCGGGTAACGGATGAACTGAGCGCGGTCCTTGAAGACCCCGGCGGCCTCATTGGGTAAATCTACCCCACTGGCCTTACCAATCCCAATCCCCCGCAGTCGGTCGTAGTAGTCCGCCGCCCCCATTTTTTGCATCAGTTTGACCATGCCGATGTTGTTAGAGACCTGGAGGACTTTGGTGACGGAGAGACTGCCGCGCCCCTTGCCATCAAAGTTGCGGATCGTGCGCCGTGAAAGTGTCATCGAGCCGGGATCGTAGACGACATCGTTGGCCTTGACTTTGCCGCTGTCAAGAGCTAGGGCAATATTGACGGGCTTAAAGGTAGAACCGGGTTCATAGATCTCCGTCACGGGCCAGGGCCGGAAGACCTTGGGGTTCTTGGCGTAGAGGGCGAAATTGTTGTTGTCATAACTGGGGGCGACGGCGAGGGCGAGGATGGCTCCGCTCTGGGGGTCCATGACGATGGCGGTGCCGCGCTTGGCTTTATAAAGGGTCATCCCCTTACTTAGGGCACGGTTGGCGGTGTTCTGGAGACGGGCATCCAGCGTCAGTCGTAGCCGGTGGTGTAACTGTTCGTCCAGGAGGGGCCGGGGCGGGGCGGCGGCGAGTAACTGTCCGAAACCGTTGATGCTGACGGCTTGGGCGGGGCGGTCTACTACCATCTGTTTTTCGTAATACTGCTCAATCCCAGCGCGGCCCTTACCGTCATAGTCCACGAACCCGACTATGGGCGCGACATCGGTACCTAGGGGGTAGGTCCGTTGACGGCGTGTCTGGAACTCTAGGCCAGGGATCGTCAGTTTGGGGACTTTCTCTTTAAAATTCTGGGCTAGATAACTGGGGAGTAGCTTATCTTCCACCAGAGTGCGCGGAATAATTAAACTCTGGATACGGCGGAAGGTCGCCTCATCTACCCGGCGCGAAAGGACCACTGTGGATTCTTTTTGGTCCCTCAATAGTGCAAGTAGGGCTGGGGCGGGTTGCTTGAGGAGAGGAGCGAGTAGTCGGGCGGCAACCTGGGTCTGTTGGCTAAAGGTGGCTTGGATCAAGCCGGGTTGGGGTTCACCGCGTTGGGTTTGCTCCACCTGTTTTTTGGCCTCAGTGTAAAAGACCCTCGGGTGAGCATAGAGGGTGTAGAGAACTTGGTCCGTAGCTAGGATATTTTGGCGGCGGTCCACCATCGTCAAGCGCGGAATGAAGGGGTCTAGGGGGCGGGTCTGTTGGTCTACGGCCCGGACCCGGAGGTCGGGATTTTGGGAGAGGGACCAAGCGCGGACACCCAGGCCGACAGGGGCCAGCACCAAGGCTGCCCCCACCAACCAGTAACGCCAGACTTCTTTTTTGGTTTGGGGCCGGGGGGATCTCATCATCAGTACGCCAGGGGTAGAGCAACCAGAGTGACGGGAGCAGCGGGCAAGGGCGTGGTGAGCCGGGGACTCGCCTGGGGGAGGACCAACAGTTGCTCGGGGCGCGGCGGGACTAAGCCGCCCGGTTGCGCCGGGGTGATTTGGCCTTCAAGGGCGGCGGTGGCCCACTCTAGATCACGGGTGTGCTGGGTCAACCGTTGTAACTGTTGATAAGACTCCGCCCAATGCTGTTGGGTCTGGACGGTCCACCAATAGCCCCCAGCCAGGACCACCAACCCGACCACCACCAAGGCGACGAGGACACGACGGGCACCGAGGATGAAGGTGAGCAAGAAAGGGACTGGGGCTGGAGCCGGAACCAGCACGGGAGCGGGACGAAGACGGGTGGGCTTAAGCAGAGCGGTCATGGGGATTCCTCACAATACGGCGGGCATAACGTAACTTGGCGGAGCGCGAGCGGGGATTGTGCCGTTGCTCCTCAAGACTGGGGGTGAGCGGCTTGGGGGTCAAGATTTCTAGGTCCGGGTCACGGCGAAAACTCCACTTCACCCGGCGGTCTTCTAGGGAATGAAAACTAATCACCGCCAGAACTCCACCCACAGCAAGCCACTGAGTAGCCTTAGTGAGGAAACGGTCTAAGGCACCGAGTTCGTCATTGACGGCAATCCGTAAGCCCTGAAAGACGCGGGTGGCGGGGTGAATTTTTTGACGATAGCCAATGACACGGGCCACATGGTCGGCAAGCTCCGTCGTCGTCGTGAAGGGTGTCCGGGCGCGGGTCTCCACCAGAGAGCGAGCAATCCGACGCGAGAAACGTTCCTCGCCGTACTCATGGAAGATCCGGGCGAGCTCGACTTCCGAGGCGAAGTTCACTAGATCCGCAGCAGTCGTCTCCCCGGTCCCCATTCGCATATCCAGGGGTCCGCTCTCACGCCAACTAAACCCGCGCTCCGCCCGGTCCAACTGCAAAGAACTCACCCCCAAGTCCGCCAAGATCCCCTGAAAGCCACCAAACTGCTCCCCTAAGAGCGCGGTGGGTTCAAAATCCGCAAAATTAACCCGGACCCCCTGCACCCGTGAGCCAAATTGCGCTAAATTCTCCAGACTTAATTGCAACGCCAAAGGGTCTTGGTCCAAGGCAATCACCGTTGTCTCAGCAACTTCTAAGAGCGCACGACTATGACCCCCAAAGCCGACAGTGGCGTCCAAATAAAGCCCGCCCGCTTGGGGAGCCAGGGCCTTGAGGCACTCAGCTAAGAGGACGGGAGTATGGGCCAACACCACCAATAGCGTGTCCTTAAGCTACAAATTCTATTTACATTAGAATGATATTTAGGTTCCTGTCAAGAATCTAGAGCCGGATGTCATTTTTTACGCAAGGATCGCCTCAATTTTGACCCAGACCAACTTATTCTGGAGCAATGCGGGGACGGCCCATGCTGTAATTGATAACCCGGTGTTCGAGGTTATAGGCGATTTCACCAGCTTGGATCATCGTCCGAATTAGATGTTCTAGGTCTGAGCCGATGCGACGCAGATTGTATTCGGTCAAGTCCTCGCCTTGGGCCTGAGCGACCAGGGTCCCAAAATTGGCGCGGACTTTTTGCAAGGCGGTTTCATTCCAGACAAACTCATTGTCCGGGTCTATGTCCAGGGTGAGGACATGGTCATTGACGATGCGATCTTCCCCGACGATCTCCCCAGCAAAAATATGAATGTGACGGGTAGTTGACATCAACATGGCGGTCTCCGATGGTTTAGGACTTGCCCATCCCTAATTGTTGGGCTTTTTGGTAGACCTTCCCCTCAGTTAGGAGAGAAGGGGCAACGACAATCTCGACTTGCTGCATCTGCCGGAGATCCTTAGCCCCCAGGGTACCCATACAGGTCTTGAGTGCCCCTAGGAGGTTGTGGGTGCCGTCGTCGTAGCGGGCGGGACCGCGTAGGATTTCCTCCAGGGTGCCGGTGGTGCCGACTTTGATGCGTGTTCCCCTGGGTAGGACCGGGCTGGGGGTTGCCATCCCCCAATGAAAGCCTTGCCCTGGTGCCCCTTCGGCTCGTGCCAAAGGCGAACCGATCATGACGGCATCCGCCCCAGACGCAATACTTTTACAGAGGTCGCCCCCAGTGATAATCCCGCCGTCTGCCACCACGGGCACATAGCAGCCCGTCTCAGCCAAATAGTCATCACGAGCGGCGGCACAATCGGCTACTGAGGTCACCTGGGGAATCCCAATTCCTAATACGCCGCGTGAGGTACAGGCTGCCCCCGGCCCAATCCCGACCAAGAGGGCAGCAGCCCCCGTCCGCATCAGATCCAGCGCAATATCATAGGTGACACAGTTGCCGACGATGACCGGGATGGGCATTTCCTGGATGAACCGTGCCAAGTCCAAGGGTGTTACCCCCTGGGGAGCCAGATGGTCCGTCGAGATAACTGTCGCTTGGACAAAAAATAAATCCGCCCCTGCCGCTGCCGCCAGAGGACCCAGGTACGCCGCATCCTGGGGAGTCGCACTCACCGCTGCAATTCCCCCCGCTGCTTTGATCTGCCGAATCCGGGCTTGGACAAGTTCAGGTTGGACGGGAGCGCGGTAAAGCCGTTGCATCAGGGTCACATATTCGTCCCGGCTGACGCTGGCGATCTCGGTGAGGACTGCCTCAGGTTCCGCATAACGAGTTTGGACACCCTGGAGGTTGAGAACGCCAATTGCCCCGAGTTGACTGAGTCGGATGGCCTGTTGTACATCCACCACACTGTCCATGGCACTGGCGAGGATGGGGATTTCACGGCTGATCCCGCCCAGGGTCCAGGTGGTCTCCGTCAATTGGGGGTCCACCGTCCGGGCTCCAGGGACCAAGGCGATTTCATCAATGCCGTAGGCACGGCGGGCTGTGCGCCGACCACCAAGTAAAATGTCCACAGGCAACCCAACGGTGATTAAAACTATTCTACCCACAACCCATAACCCGCAAATGCGCGAAACTCTGTACAAATTAGCTCTACCCCCTAGGCACTCACGACCGCAGTTGCTATAAATAAATAGTTAACCTGTCAGCGCGAACCAATTAGGAAAGAGGAGGTGGTGCACATGACCGAAGGTAGTAAACGCTTGGGTTTTGGTGGACTTCTAGCTAACTGTGCGCCGGGACGGGTTCTGTAAGGTTACGAATCTCTTGGCAGTTGGATAGGGGCTACGCGCCCGACCAGACCGCCCCCTCCGAATCCGGTGGGGGCGGACGGTTTTGGGGGGGTAGGAATGACACGACTAGCTTTGTATGGATTGAGTGCGGACCCGCCCCACTTGGGCCACCGGGCGATGATGCGCTTAGTAGGCGAATATTTCGATGAAGTCTGGTGTTGGGCGGTGGATAATCCCCTAAAAACTTCCCATGGGGCCAGCCTGCTACATCGTCAACAGATGCTTGCTCTGACCATTCAGGGCCTTGCGCCGCATATTCAACATCATTCTGAATTCACTAGCCCGTGGACGGCGGAGAGTGCCGCAATTATTCACTACCTGCATCCTGACCGGAAGCTCTGGGTGGCCTTGGGTAGCGATGCGTTGGCCCAGGTAGAACAGTGGTATGCTTTTCAGCTTTTAATTGCACGGATTCAGGGGTTTGTCGAGGTGGCACGGGACGGAACGACGGCTCAGCAACCCACTGTCGGCGGTTTGCCCGTCTTGACCCTGACCCGGAGGATTCCTCCCCATACCAGTCATACGCTGCGTACGGAATTGGCAGCGGGTGCAACGCCAACAAGTTTGCCGCCCCAGGTTTTGACCTACATCCAGGCGCATGGGCTATACCACTAATCATCCGTTGGGCTGATGTATCGGATTAGTTTGTGAGCCGCCAACTTATCGTGAATAAACGTTAAGATTGGCCCAGGTCAGCACCCCGGCTCCTGGGTCGCGTCCATGGGGTGAATCCTACATCTAATAGAGGCACCGCCATGTCCCGGCATCCCATTCACCTCGGTCTCCACAACCACACCAACGCCAGTGACGGTTTCTTCACGCCCCAGCAATTACTGGATCAAGCCCGTCAACAGAATTACGAGTGGCTCGTCATCACCGACCACAACACTGTCCATAGCTGGTTGGGGTTAGACCTGCCCTCCAATGTAGCGGGCGGGATTGAGATGTCGGGGCTGTGTGAACGCACCGCCACGGAAGTCCACCTCCTCGGCTATGGCCTGACGATGACCCCGGAACTTTTGGAGTATTCCCAGCAGTTCTATGATTATTCGCTCCAAGTCTGGCTGGAGACCCTGGTTAATCTCGGCGTGAAACAGCTTCCCCAGTCTCTGGAAGAGCGGTCCCAGGCAATCCAAGCTTTGATGGAGCAGGGAATTTCGGCCCACACCATCCTCAATGAAGCCTGTCGTATCCAGGGCCGTTATCGGGAAGTAGGTAAGGCCCCGGAGTTTCTAGCGGTAACGGAAGCGGTAAATCTGTTGCACCGGGCGGATGGCAAGGTCTCTGTCGCCCATCCCCAACGCTATCCTCAGGCGATGCATGAAGATTTTTTGGAAAGGGTAGATGCCCTCGAAGTCTATCACCCTAGTCACTCTCCGGCGGCACGAGAACACTGGCGTTCGATTGCGCTCCGTTTGGATAAACAGGTGACGGGAGGCCACGACTTCCACGGTTGGAACCAGCCCCACCGTCTGCCCCAGCCTTTACGCTTAGATGACGAACGGCTTTTGGCCCGTCCATGAAGCCCTTAGCCTTGACCCTGGGCGACCCGGCGGGAATCGGCCCGGAAATTGTCCTCAAAGCCCTTGCTGTTCCGGTTTGGCGAGAACGTTGTCTTGTTTTCGGGAATAAGGAGGTCCTTCAGGAGACCTACCAGCAGTTAAAAAACCGTGCCGTTCTCGCTGATCCCGATACCCTGACTATTATTGACCTCCCTACACCAGCTTTTATCCCCGCCCAGAACCAAGCAAGCAGTGGGGCCGCAAGTTTTAATTATTTGAGTACGGCAATCACAGCGACCCGGCAAGGGGAGACCCGTGCGATTGTGACTGGGCCGATTTCTAAGACTGCTTGGCATCAGGCGGGACATATTTACCCTGGTCAAACGGAAGTCTTGGCTCAAGGCTACCCGGATTACGGGATGTTCTTCGTGGCCCGTTCGCCCCACACAGGTTGGTGTTGGCGGGTGCTGCTTGCAACAACCCATCTCCCATTGGCTCAAGTGCCCTTGGTTCTCAATGCAGGTTTGGTCCGTCAAAAATTAGATTTACTGACGAGGACCTTAACTAAAATTTTTAAATTGGTGGAACCCCGGATTAGCGTTCCGGGACTCAACCCCCACAGTGGTGAGGGGGGACAGTTGGGGAGGGAGGAGCAGGATTGGCTCATCCCACTTTTGCAGGATTACCCACTCGTTGAGGGTCCGGTGCCCCCGGATACGTTGTGGGTCAAAGCGGGACGGGCTTGGTTTGAATCGGTCCCGGCCCCCGATGGTTATTTGGCTTTGTACCATGACCAAGGTTTGATCCCCTTGAAGTTGTTGGCCTTTGACCAAGCGGTGAATATGACCGTGGGGCTACCTTTTTTGCGGACCTCCCCGGACCACGGAACGGCCTTTGATATCGTCGGGCAGGGCGTGGCGCGGGCAGATAGTCTGTTAGAGGCGTTGTTCTGGGCGGATCAATGGTCATGAGCGGTCTATCCTGGGGATACGCTCCAGGTAATTTATGCGCTTTTTGACTGCCGGGGAGTCCCATGGGCCGGGGCTAGACATCATTGTGGAAGGGGTCCCGGCTGATTTACCCCTGTTGCCTGATGACATTAATCAGGACTTGGCCCGCCGTCAGATTGGGTTTGGGCGGGGCGGACGGATGACGATTGAGAAGGATGAGGTCACGTTCCGGGGCGGGGTGCGCCTCGGGCGGACGATCGGTTCACCAATTGCGATGAGTCTAGTCAACCGCGATTTCCAGAATTGGCAAGTCCCGATGTCCGTCACGCCCGTGGACCTGGATGACCCGGCGATTCGTGCCCAGGTCGAAGCCAGGGCAATTACCCGCTTGCGGCCCGGTCATGCTGATTACCCCGGTGCGATTAAGTACGGCTTGAGCGATGTCCGCAATATCCTCGAACGCTCCAGTGCCCGTGAGACGACTTCGCGGGTGGCGGCGGGAGCGGTGGCGAAACAACTGCTGCGTCAATTTAATATCCATGTCCATTCCCATGTCCTCGGGATTGGCGGGGTGCTGGCTGAGCCGCGACCGGAATTACCAACCTTTAGTGAGTGGAAGGAGTTTTTTGCCCAGGTGGAGACCAACGATCTCCGCACAGACCCGGACAGTTACAGTCGTTTACGGGAACGGATTGTGGCGGCGGCGAAGGGGGGCTATACCCTGGGCGGGACGGTGGAAATTGTTGTCTATGGGGATGTGCCAATTGGTCTAGGGTCCCATGTCCACTACGACCGTCGCTTGGATGGGTTATTGGCGGGGGCGGTGATGTCGGTCCACACGGTCAAGGCCGTGGAAATCGGGGTGGGCACGATGGCGGCCCAACGAGTCGGGCGAGAAGTACAGGATGAATTCCAGACCGGACCCCAGGGTGAAATCTGCCGTGCTTCTAATCATGCTGGCGGGATTGAGGGCGGGATGACGAACGGACAACCCGTCTTGGTCCGGGCTAGCCTCAAACCCTTACCGACGATGCGAAATGCTCTGCAATCCGTAGACCTCCTTACCCATGAGGCTTTTGCTGCCCATTACGAACGCTCCGACACTTGCGCGGTTCCAGCGGGGGGCGTGGTCTGTGAAGCGATGGTTGCCTGGGTGATTGCCCAAGAACTCCAGAAGAAATACGGCGGAGATTCCCTAGGCGAGATGTTACGTCATGCCCGGACGGTCCCGGAATGACGGCGGCTAAAATCGCCGCCCTAGAGCTAACCGAAAGAGCCGAGACCGCTTTGGGCCAATACCTACAACTGCACGAGCAACTGTTTTCCTGGAAAAATACCTTTGGCTGGAACCAGTACGACGCATTGCGGCAGGCCCTTTTACCGCTGACGGAGATGACGACGGACTTGGTTATGGCTGTGGAGACCCAGGCCCACACGGTTCAACAGGCAACCAGCCCGGACCCGTTGTTGGCGGAATATTACCGTCTGCTAACCAAGTACGTAGAATTCCTAAAACAAGCCGTCCAAGTCATGCCCAAACTGCTCAAGCAAATTGAAGCCAAGGCCCGTAAAACTGGCACCTACAAACAAGCTGCCTATGAGCTAGACCTTGCGATGTATAAACAAAAAGTAGACATGTACCAACTCCACGGTCAGCAATTGAACGCATTGCTCCCTCGACTCGTGGCTTCATTACGGTAGGGAACGGCTTGACACCTTAGTTTTGCAGTGCATAACACAAGTAAACCTCCATTTTTCACTCTGTACTTCAATCATGAGGGATATCCCATGAATTTATTGAGTGCTTCATTTTCCTTGAGTCACCTTCGGCAGTTGTCCTTAATGAGTGTGAGTATGGGTTTACTAGCTTTGGCCCCTCAAGTGCAAGCCCAATTTAGTCAGGACTTACGCAAGAGCCATCGGCCTAGCAAGGCTTCAGTTGCTGCATCAAGCACCCAGAGCGTAGTCCCTGCTTGAGTTGATAGATGGTTTGGCCTGTGCGATAGGCTAAGTCTTTAAGACGTACCTACACCAGCAGCGCACAGCCATATGGTTGCGTTGAATGCGCTCCTTGCGACACTGACACGCTTCAATCCCCGAGTGAACGAGAGAAGCTTGAACCAGAGAAACAACTCGTTGAGTTATATTTCCGGTAAAGCACTTTGCAAGATTGTGAAAGGGCATGACTGGACGCTAAAACGAATTACTGGTAGGCATCACATTACATACAAAAGACGGCATTGAGGTTGTTCTTTCCATACCCGTTCATAGTAATCGGGATTTACCAAAAGGGACTTTAAAAAGCCTTATGAAGGACGCTAAGCTTATTGAAGAAGATTTGGAATACTAGCCAGTACATAAGCTCAACGGTCTAACAACGAATAACAAGGCTTTTGTGATACCTAAGTAAAATACGGTACCTGCCGCCGAGTATTGTAGATTTTTAAGTAGTTATACTGGGAATAATCCGGGGTGAGCAGCATGAATACACGCGTCGCAGCAAAACGCATTAGTAAAAATGAGCGTCTGGTCAAACGGGCCAACATGATCAATGAGCTCACTCGCTTGGTCAATGGGGCTACCCTCGGGGTGGTGCTAGTGTTGGCGTGGCAGGGGAGCTTGGCTCTGTTGGGGTGGGACAAAAGTCCCGATAGCCTACTCAAACTCATCAAAGGATTCGCCGATAGTTTGGCAGAACCCGTCCTCTCCTGGGGTCAGAAGTATTTCCCGTTGGTCCCCAGTGGCGCGGCAACCTATGGGGTAGCGTTGTTGGTCTACATCCTGCTCAATATCTTGGTCCGGCAACTACTCAAACTCTTCGTGCGGGTCCCCGGTGCGCGTTAAAAAAGGGTCCGGCATTGCTGCTAGACCCCTGTTTCCTTGTTCAAGGAACCCAATTCCCTTGCAGTTAATATGTCAAAGGCATAGGGTCCCGCGTGTGATCAAGCTCACACTTGTTTGGGGGCAGCCCGCACGGTAGGTTGGGGAGGACCTGGGCTAAACGTGACTATGAAAACTTATCAAATTACCCTCCTGGCTGGGGATGGCATCGGACCTGAGATCATGGGTGTGGCCCGTGCGGTCCTGGCGCAAGTCAGCCGCAACTGCCAATTCCACCTCAATTTCACCGCAGCTCCCTTTGGCGGACAGGCGATTGACCTGACCGGCGAGCCCTTACCCGAGGCGACCCTAGAACAATGCCGCGCTAGTGATGCCATCTTACTTGGAGCCGTGGGCGGTCCGGTCTGGGATGACCATCCCCGCCGCCCAGAACAGGGCCTGCTTGGTCTGCGCTCTGGGCTGGGACTCTACGCCAACCTGCGCCCCGCCACCGTCCGCCCCCAACTCGTCGCCGCTTCCTCCCTCAAACCCGAAGTCGTCACAGGTGTAGATTTACTCGTAGTCCGCGAACTCACGGGCGGCTTGTATTTTGGACAACCCCAGGGCATCTTCCCCGAGAAGAAAGGCGAACGGCGGGGGGTCAACACGATGACCTACAGCGAATCGGAGATTGAGCGCATCAGTCGGGTCGCTTTTAAATCAGCCCAGAGCCGCCGTAAACTCGTAACCTCGGTGGATAAAGCGAACGTATTGGCAGTCTCTCGGCTCTGGCGCGAGGTGGTCAGCCGGGTCGCTCTGGACTTCCCCGATGTCACCCTCAACCATCTCTATGTAGATAACTGCGCGATGCAGCTCATCCGCTGGCCCAAACAGTTTGACGTGATCCTGACAGAGAACCTGTTTTGGGACATCCTCTCTGATGAGGCGGCGATGCTGACGGGTTCGATTGGGATGCTGCCCTCGGCCTCCTTGGGGGAAGGTCCGGGAGTCTTTGAACCCGTCCATGGCTCGGCCCCTGACATCGCGGGCCAAGACCGGGCCAACCCCCTAGCCCAAGTCCTCTCCGCCGCCATGCTCCTCGGCTACGGTCTCCAGGAAACCACCGCTGCGGCCCAGATTGAACAGGCCGTGGCGCGGGTCCTAGACCAGGGTTATCGTACCGGGGACATCATGGCTGAGGGTATGACCCAGGTGGGCTGTCAGGCGATGGGCGAAAAACTCCTCCTAGCCCTAGCTGAGGGTATCTAGCAGTGACTGTGCTAGGTTCAAAATATGAAACTAAGCGTCGAGAATCTCCGCAAAAGCTACGGTAAGCGGCTCATTGTCAAAGACATCACCCTCCAACTTGAGCAAGGCGAGGTCGTCGGACTCCTCGGGGGGAATGGGGCCGGGAAGACGACCACGTTCTATGTCATTTGTGGGTTAGAGCGGCCTGACCATGGGCAGGTCTGCTTAGACCAGCGCGATATCACAACGGTACCGATGAATGAACGCTCCCGCCTAGGGATCGCCTATCTAGCTCAAGAACACAGCGTCTTCCGTAAGCTCTCTGTGGAAGACAATTTACTCTTAGTGATGGAACAGACTGGCGTACCCCCTGCCCTCTGGCAAGTCCGCAGTCAGGCCTTGCTTACCGAGTTCAACTTGCATCCTGTCCGCAAGAGTCTCGGGTTACAACTCTCGGGCGGTGAAAAACGACGGGTTGAGATTGCCCGTGCCCTCGCCGCTGGCAAAGAAGACCCCCATTTTTTACTGCTTGATGAACCTTTTGCTGGGGTGGACCCCATTACCGTCAACGAGATCCAGCAAATGCTCGCCCGCCTGAAGACCCGTGGTATTGGTATTTTGATCACCGACCACAATGTAGCGGCAACCCTGGCAATCACTGACCGGGCCTATATCCTGCACGATGGCTACATCTTGGCAGAGGGCAATCCCGCGCAACTGGCTGAAAATCCCCAAGTCCGTGAATTTTACCTGGGTGAGAATTTCCGGCTATGAGTAGTGATGAAAAGTGGCTCGGGCGCAAGGATTCGAACCTCGGAATGGCTGGACCAAAACCAGCTGCCTTACCGCTTGGCGACGCCCGAATGTACCTTAGTTATAGTAGCCAATGGGTTGACCCGTCGCAAGGGTGCGTGGCCTAAAAAGCTAACTAAATAAGGTGGACCTTGCCGTAGCCTCAGTCCTTGGCTTATATTTAGAAATTGCCGCTTAGATACCGGGAGTTCGACTGTGAGATTTGCCGATGCACAACCCCAAGCGGGTGCCCGTTTACGGAACAAACAGCGCGTAGGCCGGGGCCACGCAGCGGGTCAGGGCAAGACCAGTGGGCGCGGGATGCGTGGCCAGAACTGTCGGAGTGGGGGCGGGGTGCGGCCTGGATTTGAAGGGGGTCAGACGCCCCTTTATCGCCGATTACCCAAACTGAGCCATTTCCCCAATCCCAACCGCGAAGCAACCGTCGAGATTAGCGTCGCTCGTCTCGCCATCTTGCCCGCCGGGAGCCGAGTCACCCAGGCGTTGTTGGCGACCGCTGGGATGGTCAACAAAAATGGTAATTTGCGCGTCTTGGGCAATGGCGAGATCACCGTACCCATCCACATCACCGCCACGCATTTCACCGCTGGAGCTAGGGCCAAGATTGAAGCAGCGGGCGGGACCTGCACCGAGGGTTAACTCAACCCTGTGGTGGTCAATAGACTGTTGACCGTCCAATTGAGGGCGATCAGGGCACCCACAAAGGTGAAGGGGACGAGGAGGGCGATACGCCACCAAGCCAGCTCGCTTGCCACCGCTACGGCCCAAGTCTGGAGGGCCACAAACCAGACCAATACCCCCACGGTTACAACCTGACCAACTACCCCGCCGAGGGTCTGGGCCGGGGGCAAAATTAACCAGGGCAAGCTAGCAAACCCCGTCAAGGTCAAAAGCCGGGGGTAACTCACCGCCCGTTGAAAAATTGTCAAAAGTAGCCAGAGTAGGCCATTGAGGACTAGCCAACCGAGAATCCCACTCACAAGTTGGATCATTCCTCCTAGTGCGCCCCCTAAACGCAAACCTTCTAAGAAATTAACCCCTGCCACAATGCCCAGAGCTTGAGCTACCCGGGGTTCTGTCAACTGGGGAAAAGTTAACTGGGGTGTAAACCAACTGCCATAACAATCATCTAAAAAATCACTCACCGGGCTAGAGCCATTCAAGGCAGTAGCTCCAGTTCAGCTAAGCAATTCTTGATCTCAGTTACGACGGGCAATAGGGCGGCAACTAAGGGCAAGCGCAGGGACATCCCCGCCCACCCCTGACAGGCCAAGGCCGCTTTCACTGGACTCGGGTTTGTACACAGAAACAAAGCCTTAAATAAAGGGTAAAGCCGGTAATGAATCCGCTGTGCCTCCGCGCTATCCCCTTGTCGGTAACAGGCAATCAGCCGTTGGATGTGGGGACCGACGAGGTGCGAGGCCACACTGATCACCCCGCACGCCCCTAGACTCAACAGGGGTAAGGTCAGCGCGTCATCCCCGGAGTAAATTAAAAACTCAGGACTGACCAACGCTCGGATTGCCATCGTCTGGTCCACCGTACCACTGGCTTCTTTGATGCCCAGGATGCCCGGTTCGAGGGCCAACCGTGCTACGGTCTCGGCAGTCAGACCCACGCCAGTCCGCCCTGGAATGTTGTAAATGAGGATGGGCAGGTCCGAAGCACGCGCAATCTGCACAAAATGTTGGTATAGACCCTCTTGCGAGGGTTTGTTGTAGTAGGGACAGACTTGTAGAGAACAATCTAAGCCCAGTCGGGCGGCTTTCTGGGTGGCTTCAATAGCTTCACGGGTACAGTTGGAGCCCGTTCCGGCGATTAGGCGGGCACGTCCGCCCACGGCCTTAAGAACCACTTGAAAAAGTTCGTATTCCTCGGTCCAAGTCAGGGTGGGCGATTCGCCCGTAGTCCCGGCGAGAACCAAGCCATCAGAACCCTGGTCAACAAGATGGACAGCTAATTTTTCAGCAGTGGCGTAGTCTACTCCACCCGTGGAGGAAAACGGTGTCACCATCGCAGTCAAGACAGGTCCCAAAAAGGGGGACGTGGGCATCGGCAAAACTCCCGGGTTAGCTCCCTATTTTGAGCCTAGCACGTTACCCACCGTCCCCTTTGGGCGAATCACTCAAGTAGCAGCAACCCCAGCTGCGAGGGTGCGGACGCTCCGCATAAGCAGTCCTTGACGCTGACGACGGGCCGATTGGGCCTGAGTGGAGACTAATTTGCGGGTCAACTCACGGGTGGACTCGGGGGCATTACGGTCAAGGATGGCATTCGGGGACATAACAACCTCCAGGAGTTAAGTAATTCAGGTCATGTGTGGAGTGAGCCAAACCTGGACACAACACTTTTCAAGTTTACCATTAAATCGTATATTTTGATACACTATTAATTCTTAAAATAATTAAAGTATCTAAAAATACAAAATACTTGATTCGCCCTAGGCCGATGCTCCTAGTCCTATTGATTCACTTTAGTTATTGAAGCCATGAGCAAAAACGAGAGTCAGCAGCTTTATGTTCGTTCTGATACATATGTCCAGTGGTAATCGCTGTTTCCTAGGGATACACCACACCGGGTGGCACCATGGCAAATCCGATTGAGAAGATTAAAGACGAAAAGCCGGGGTTAGCCGTGCAAGCGGAACTCGCCCAACTTGCCCAACTGGGCTGGCAGGCTGTCGCCAAGGGCGACCTAGAGCGGCTCAAGTGGGTGGGCTGGTTTTTTCGTAAGCGCACACCGGGGCGTTGGATGGTCCGCTTGCGGGTTCCTGGCGGCGTGATCACCAGTGACCAACTGCGGGTCTTAGCCCAGATTTTGACCGCTGGTTCCGATGTACAGCAGATGGATATCACGACGCGCCAGAACCTAGAGTTGCGTGGACTGTGTATCGAGGACATTGTGCAGATCACGGCGCAATTGCAAGCGGTGGGACTAACTACTGTTCAGTCGGGGATGGACAATGTGCGTAACGTCGTCGGTTCCCCAGTGGCGGGGTTGGACCCTAACGAGGTCATGGACGTACGGCCTTTGGTCCAGCAACTCAACGACGCGATTACCAATGATGGGTTGGGTAGTTTTGAGTTGAGCAACCTACCCCGTAAATTTAATATCTCGATCACCGGGGACCGCGAGAACTCAGCCCACGCTGAGATCAACGATATTGGCTTCATTCCAGCCCGCCGCGATGGAGAACTTGGTTTCAACGTCTTAGTTGGTGGGGTCCTCAATTCCCAACGGGCGACCCCAGCTTTCCCCCTAGACTGCTTCGTGCTTCCGGCCCAGGTCACGCCCTTGTCCCTTGCGATCCTCCGGGTCTACAGCGAGTTTGGTCCCCGTGAGGCCCGGACTCGTGCCCGTCTGATCTATCTGCTAGAGGACTGGGGTATCCCCAAGTTCCGGGAGGCGGTGGCAGCACAAATGGGCGGGCCGCTCACTCCAGCAGCATCCGAGGAATTCATTGACTACCACAAGCGCGATCATGTGGGAATTCACCCCCAGAAGCAGGAGGGGTATTATTTTGTCGGTTTGCATGTCCCCGTCGGTCGAATTTACGCGCCCCAAGCCCTAGAGGTGGCCCGTCTCGCCGATGCCTACGGTACAGGGGAGGTCCGGCTCACGGTCGAACAGAGCTTACTCATCCCCCATGTGCATTTCCGGGACCTCCGGGCCATGCTTGCTGAGCCTCTATTGACAGCGTTCTCCCCGGCCCCTAACCCACTGTTGCGCGGTCTAGTCTCCTGTACCGGGGCACAGTTTTGTAACTTGGCTTTGATTGAGACCAAGGAACGGGCTCTCAAACTCGCCCACATCCTGGCGGAGGCACTAGATGTACCCCAACCCGTACGGATTCACTGGTCCGGCTGTCCCAACTCCTGCGGTCAGCCCCAACTCGGCGATATCGGTCTCATTGGGACCAAAACGAAAATCAACGGTCAGATGGTGGATGCAGTGGACATTTTGATGGGGGGACGGGTCGGCAAGGATGCCGTCTTGGGAGCGGTCAGCCATACCAACGTCCCCTGTGAGGAGCTACCCGCCCTGCTCAAGTCCCTGCTTATCGAACATTTCGGGGCGGAGGAACGGCAAGCAGCGGTCTTGGTCCCGATGGGGGATCCGTCATGACCTTTGGGTTTGAGGCGGATTTCATTGCCAGTCTGCGCTGTATCCCAATGGCGGTACGGCTGAGTCTGGACACCTGTGGTCTCAAGCTCACCTTGACCCAGTGGCATCAGTTGACCCCGGTGGAACGGGCCGAATTGGTCACATTGTCCTGTGCTACCCCATCGGAGATCCAGGCGTACCGGGCGTACCTGTGCCAAATTCTCACTGCTCACACTGGACACCCCCCCCAGAATATGACCGTAGACCCAGTTTGGTTATGCAATGCCCTACCGTCCAGCGTCCAGGACCAAGCCGCCCAGCACGCCATCCAACTCACGGATGACCAATGGGTCCAGCTCTCCCCCCAACAACGGTTCGCCCTGCTCAAGCTGAGTCGGGCGGGCCACGAGAACCGTAACTTTTTGCCCGCGCTCTGGGAGTTTCAGTTGGTGAGCCATGGCCTGTAGTGGGCTGCTCCTGTGTGGGGGGCAGAGTTCGCGGATGGGTCAGGACAAGGCTCTGCTCAAGGTCCAGGGGGTGCCTTTACTCCAGCGCGTCCACCAAGTCGCCCACCAAGTCCTGCCAGGATCGCCCCTCTACGCCGTCACACCTTGGCCCGAACGTTATCAGCAGCTCCTGCCCAGTTGCCGCTGGGTGAAGGACGACATTGCCCAAGGTCCCCTAGCGGGGTTTGCCCAGGGTTTAGCCGTGGTCCAGACTGAATGGGTCCTGCTGTTGGCCTGTGACCTGCCCCGGTTGGACCCCCAGGTTTTGCTTACTTGGCGAGCGGCCCTAGTTGTCTTGCCTGAGACCGTACTGGCCCTGTTACCACGCTCTCAGCAAGCCTGGGAACCGCTCTGTGGCTTTTACCGCCGCTCAGCCCTAGCCTCAGTGCGTGCATTTTTGCACAAAGGCGGGCGGTCCTTTCAGGATTGGCTGACTCTAGTCCGGGTCCAAGAAGCGATGGGCGCACCACAGGAGATGTTTTTTAACTGCAACACGCCCCAGGAATTAGACCGGATTGAGCGGGGACTAACTACAGTTGCGGAGCGGATGGTACATTAAAGCTCATGTTAAAACAGCACTGGTATGGTCTAGTCCTGTTGCCCCTGACCGTCCTCAGCGATGGGTTAGCCGTTTTGGGGGCCTACTTGCTTTCCTATTGGTTGCGTTCTCTGGCACCCAACACCCTTCTGAATTTAGAAATCTACCTGACCTATGCCCTAGCGAACGGGCTGAGTCTGGTCGGGGTTTTGATGGTCCTGGGGCTCTATCGTCCCAGTCGGCGGGAGGCCCGGTTTGATGAGAGCGTGACCGCGCTGTTGGGGCTGGTGCTGGCGGTGGGTCTTGTCTTGGTCGGGGCTTTCTTTGTCCGCTCGGTCTCACTATCACGCTTGGTAATTGTTTACACCGTGCCCCTAGCGGGCTTGGCTCTGATCCTAGGGCGGTTATTGCTGCGGAGCTTCAATGATTGGGCCAGAAGTTGCGGCTACGGAGTGCGCCGCGTCCTC
>NZ_JAAXLT010000015.1 GCF_013285555.1 Candidatus Cyanaurora vandensis
TCTTTGCCTCCCTGGGTGATCCGCCCCCGCCCTTACCTGTCACGGTCCCGACCCCGGCTCCTGTGCCTGCTCCCGTTGTTTTAGCCCCCGTCGCACCGACTCCTCCGGTTGCACCCGTCCTACCCATCCCGTCGCTTGAAGAAGAGCCGGAACCGCCTCTGATGGTGCCGCCCTTGGTGGTCCCCCCGCTCTCCTTGACCGCCATGGCTCCCCCGGTCCCGATTTTGGTCAATGTCAAAGAAAGTCCCATCGTCTCTGTGACGCCCGTTGCCACGCCAGTAGCAGAAGAACCGCCCGCTAACCGCCGCCGCCGCCGCCGGACTAAGACCGAGGGCATGGGTGAAGAGACCACCACCGAGGAAACGCCTACTGCTGAGGAACCCTCCATCCGCCAGGAGACAACCGTCAGGGAGTCTACCCCAATCGAAATGTCTACCGAAGCAACCCCTACTTCCCCGCCTGAACCCGTCTCATCTGAACCTACCCTCCCTGAACCTGTTCTAGCTGCTGATCCAGCATCCTCTCCGGTCGCTACTGAATAGGTCCTACGGTGGACCCCGCAAAGAACTGTTGGATGTAGGGATTGGGGGTCGTGTCAATCTCGGCGATCCCCCCTTCCCAGCGCACCTGCCCATCGTGGAGCAGTAAAACTCGGTCTGCGGTACGCCGGATCGTACTTTGCTGATGGGTCACGATGATACAGGCGTTATGGCCCTGATAAAGGTTGCGGATCAGGTCCTCAATCACGGTTGAGGCAATGGGGTCTAGCCCTGCTGTCGGCTCATCGTAGAGCAACACTTGGACACAGGCTTGCTCCACTCCCGGCTCAGTGAGAATAGCCCGCGCAAAACTGACGCGCTTGCGTTGCCCGCCGGAGAGACGGGCAGGGTACAAGTCTTCAATATCCCGCAGGCCGACTTGCTCTAGGGTCTGGGTAATCAGTTCACGGATTTTGGCAGCGGGTAAACGGCTTTTTTCATACAAAAGAAACCCGACATTCTCCCCGACCGTGAGTGAATCGAAAAGGGCTGCCTGTTGGAAAACCATGCCCAAGCGCACTTTACCGTTATGGAGCAGGTCGGTGGTTGGTTTACCATCAATTAAAACTTCACCGCTATCGGGCTCCAAAAGTCCACAGATAATTCGCAGCACCGTAGATTTCCCGGTCCCTGAGGGTCCAATCACGGCTAGGGCCTCGCCGTCATAGAGTTTTAAGTTAAGGCCATCCAGGACCACTTTGTCGCCAAACTGCTTGGTGACATTCCGCAATTCAATTAGAGGTGTTGAGTCCAAGATGCACTCCTGCTCATAAAAAAAACCCCCCTGGCGATGAGCCAGTTGAGTTGATTTTGATGGTTTAGACCAGGGCCGACCCTGGGGCTAGAAGTTTTTAGTAACGGTCAGAGTCGCCGCGCCGTCCACCGCCGCCGCCGTAGCCGCCGCCGCCGCCGCCGCCCTCACGACGGGGACCGCCTTGGGGTTTGGGTTGGGCTTTGTTGACGCGCAAGTCGCGCCCGAGCCACTCTGCGCCGTCAAGAGCTTCGATGGCCGCCATTTCTTCGGCTTCCGAGGCTAGCTCAACAAACGCAAAACCACGCATCCGTCCGGTTTCCCGGTCGGTGGGTAGCTTGACCGATTTCACTTCACCATACTCCGCAAAAACATCAATGATGTCCTGCTCGGTCGCTTTAAACGAGAGATTACCGACGTAAATGGCCATGGTCGCTCCGAATCGCTAAGAGGTATTGTCCCGGACCCGGAGAATTGGAAGTCATCACCTATTCTAGACCGAGTAGCTGTTAGGACGGTTTCATCCTAGCCGATCACAGGCCGGGATGGTACCCAGTCAGCCGGGAATTCGGAAATTGTTAAGGAAAACGACGGGAAGCACGGGAATTGGGTTCATCGAGGACCGCAGCCAAGGGAATAAATTCTTCAGTCGGCAGGAGAATCGGGCTACTGAAGAGTAACTTTAGACCCTGGGTGTTCCGATTATAGACAAAACCGACGGGTTGGGCGGTACGATGACCCTCCCCGTAGGTCTGATAAAGCTGTAAACACCGTTGGCGCACGGTGGGGTGCATGGCTAGTCCACGAGGTGTTTCACGGCCTGGAGGATGTCAGCCACCTGGGGGATGGTAGCGGCTTCCATGCGCCCATTGTAGGGAGTCGGGATGTCGCGGGAGGCCAAGCGGACGGGCGGGGCATCCAGGTCATCGAAACAGTGTTCGTTGAGGAGGGCAATGATCTCCCCGCCGATACCCCCGGTTTTGTAGTCTTCCTCGACGATGAGGACGCGGTGGGTCTTGTGGACCGATTCGCAGATCATCTCTAGATCCAGGGGTTTGAGCGTCCGTAGATCAATCAGTTCAGGGTCGTAACCTTCATTCACTAAAGTCTTGACGGCACTCAGACAGTGGTGGACTTGGCGCGAGTAGGTGAGGATGGTCAGGTCTTGGCCTTCGCGCAGCCGATTGGCCTTGCCGATGGGGACGATATAATCCACGCCGTCGGGGATCTCTTCTTTGAGGTTATAAAGTAACACGTGCTCAAAGAACAATACGGTGTTGTTGTCACGGATCGCGGACTTGAGTAAGCCCTTGGCATCCAGGGGGGTGGCTGGGGCGATGATCTTCAGACCAGGAACGCCGTAGAAGTAAGCCTCTAAGCGTTGGGAGTGCTCCGCGCCGAGTTGACGGCCTACGCCACCGGGTCCCCGCACGACCATCGGCACAGTGAACTGACCACCACTGGTGTAGCGGAGCATCCCGCCGTTGTTGGCAATCTGGGAGAAGGCCAACAATAGGAAGCCCATATTCATCCCCTCGATGATGGGCCGCACTCCGGTCATGGCACAACCCACCGCCATCCCCGCGAAACTGTTCTCCGCAATCGGGGTATCAAGGACCCGCAGGCCACCGAATTCCTTAAAGAGGTCCTTGGTCACTTTGTAGGAGCCTCCATAATGGCCCACGTCCTCGCCCATGACCATCACCATCGGGTCGCGGACCATCTCTTCGTAAATTGCATCGCGCAGAGCTTCAAAGTAGTACTGCATCACCATGGCGGGTCTCCTATTCGTCTTCGGCGTGGACGTAGCGGGTGATCTCATCCACGGGCGGTTCCGGGGAGTCTTGGGCAAACTGGACGGCATCTTCGATGAGGGTCTGGGTGTCATCTTCGATGGTCTGGAGTTCGTCCTGGGTGGCGAGTTGATGTTCCACCAAGTAGCGGGCCAGTTTAGGAATTGGGTCTTGTTTGCGCCAGAGGTCTTTTTCGGCGGGGTCGCGCAATTCGTCGGGGTCCGCCAGGGAGTGGCCCCGGAAACGGTAGGTGGTGCATTCCAGTAGGGTCGGTCCCTCCCCGGCTCGTGCCCGTTCAATCGCGGTTACGGCGGCTCGGCGGACAGCGAGGACATCCATGCCGTCCACGAGGTAGCCAGGGATATCAAAAGCCAAGGCTTTTTTGTAAATCTCCGTCACTGAGGAGGCCCGAGCGTGTTGCATCCCGATGGACCAGAGGTTGTTCTCGACGACATAGAGGATGGGCAACTTCCAGAGAGCCGCCATATTCAAGCTCTCAAAAAAGGCTCCATTATTAGTCGCCCCGTCCCCAAAGAAATTGACCGACACTTGGTCGGTGCCCCGGTATTTGGCACTGTAGGCCGCTCCGGTCGCCACCGGAATCCCTTCCGCCACGAAAGCATAGCCGCCGAGGAAGTTGTGTTCTGCTGAGAAGAGGTGCATCGAACCGCCCCGGCCCTTGGAGCAGCCCGTCGCCTTGCCAAAGAGTTCCGCCATGATCGCCCGTGCGGGGACCCCTTGGCTGAGGGCGTGGACGTGGTCGCGGTAGGTACTGGTCACATAGTCGCCAGCTTTGAGAGCTTTGATGCAGCCCGTTGCCACGGCCTCTTGTCCGTTATAGAGGTGGACGAACCCGAACATCCGGCCCTGATAGTACATCTGGGCGCACATATCCTCAAAAGTCCGCCCCAGGACCATATCTTGATAAAGTTCCAGCCCCTGGGCGCGGGTGATTTCCGGTGGCACGACCTTGGGGATTACATTAACTTCCTGTGACAGGACCATGGGGACTCCGAACGACATAGGACCATCAAATATTATCAGCACTTCTACTTATCATGTGTGAGGAAGGAAACCAATTGAAGCTGATTCCCAAAATTACGCTCCATAGTCGGGTCACGAAAGTCCCGCAAGTCCTCAGACCAAGTCCGGTTGATTACTCACTCAAGTCTAAAACTTGCTCTTATGCTAGGTCCCGGTCGCGAAGACCACTCGTAGGGTCTTAATTTCCCAGGGTGTAGCGTGGAGGGTGACTTGCCCACCGTTCACAGTTAGCGGATAAAGCGGTTCTTCTAGTAGATCAGTCTCCTGGACTTCAACTAGGGAGACTGGGAAATCGAGGTTCGTCGTGCAGGCTTGGCCCTGGGATTCGTAGAAGCGCAGAATCCAGACTTGAGGCTCAGCGGTGGGTTTACAGGTGACCCAAACCAGCGAACTAGGCGACACCAGCGGACCCTGGAACGCAGGTACCTTGCCAGGGACAACCAAGGGTGGGTTATTCAACTCGTGACCCAACTGGACTACTCCCGCTGACTGCCAACTCCCCCGGTAGGGATGGAGTTGGTAGGTGAAGTTCTGGCTACCCTGGTCACTCTCGGGATCAGGCCAGACCGGAGCCCGGAGCAGGGTCAGTGAGAGTTGAGAACCCACACAGTCATAGCCATATTTACTGTCGTTAAGGAGGGCAAGCCCGTGTCCGTCGGCTTCGTAGGCCACCCAACGCAGGGCGGGGACTTCCCATTGAGCGGCGGCAGTGGGGGTCTGGCGGTGGGTGGGACGGGCCAAGACTGCCATGGGCACCTCACACCAAAAGCGGTCCTGTTGGAGGGTTAAAGGAAAGCTAACTTTTAGCAGGACCTGCCGTTCTCGCCAATCTACTTCAGTTTTGAAGGTCAAGAGCCGCCCGGTGAGCGTGATGCGCTGGGTAATTCGAGACTGTCCTAGCTGATAGACCACTCGTAAATGGGCACAGAGGGGACCCGTCTGGACGGGTGTAATCTCCATCAGCACGGGAGGTGTAAGGGGATGGTCCCGGTAGTGGGGGTCAATATTCCAAGCGTCCCAGTATTGGCCCTGGTCCCGATAAACCCCCCACTGACTAGGGCCAGTTAGATACTCGAAAGCCTGGTCCTTGTCCCACAGACTCGTGAGGTTGCCCGTGTGGGGGTCGAGGGTAACGCGGAGATGGTCGTTCTCCAGGATAAAACCAGCACTCACTGGGCTTGCATTGACAGAAGGGACCGGCGAATGACAAACCGCCCACCCCAAAGCCGGAACTGAGACCGCAACTAAAGCCGTCTGGTCCTCCGCCGCGCCGAGACACGGGAGTTCCACAAGGACTTGACGGGGCCAGTTGAGTAGGTTGACCACCACCCATGACTGGTCCGTAGGCTGGATGAGAACGGCTAGGGCGGCAGTGAGTAGCTTTTCACCCTGCTCGAAAAGCTCGGCCCAATCCCGGTTGGCCTGGACAAAAACTTCAGGAATCGCCGTACCCGGGAGAATATCGTGGAACTGGTTAAAAAGGAGCAATTTCCAGCACCGCTCCAAGCCCTCAAACTTGCACTCGTGACCCTGTAGAGCCAATAGAAAAAGTAGCTTTTCGCAGTTGGTAAGCAGGACTTCCGCTTGACGGTTAAATCGTTTCTGGTCAGCGTGGCTAGTATAGCAACCGCGATGGAACTCTAAGTAAAGCTCCCCGGTCCAGACAGGTAAATCAGCGGTAGGTAAACCCTGGAAAAAATCCAGACTAGAACTATGGCTGAGCGTTGGACAAAAATCCGATTCCCGCCACCGCTGTTGACTCGCCATCATTTCCTTCGTTGGCCCGCCGCCATGGTCGCCCACCCCGTAGAGCCAGAGCAGTTCCGGTTGTCCAGAATTTTTGAGGTGGGTCAGCACCTTGACCGGGGGGATCTCCTCCCCCAAGGGCGGTGCGAAATAGGTCAGCACCCGACTCCCGTCCGGTCCTTGCCACCAAAACCGCTGGTGAGGAAACTGGGTAGTATCGTTCCAGAGCAACTTCTGGGTCAGGAAATAGCGGATACCGGACTTCTGGTAAATCTGGGGCAATTGCGCGGTATAGCCAAAACTATCGGGGTTCCAGCCCACCTCGACCTCCACCCCCAACTTGCGGAAGTACTGTTTGCCATAGACTACCTGACGGATCAGGGACTCGCCATCGGGCAGGTTCAAGTCCGGCTCGACCCACATCCCCCCGACCACTTCCCACTGTCCACTGGTAATTCGTGCTTGGATTTGGGCAAAAAGCTCCGGGCGGTGGGTCTCTAGCCATTCGTAGAGATAGGCTGTACTCTGGACAAACCGTAACTCCGGGTAATCTTCCTGGAGCGCAAGCACCGACTGGAAAGTACGCTCACTTACGTCTAAAGTCTCAGCGTGGGGCCAGAGCCAAGCTAGATCGATGTGGGAGTGCCCCAACAGATTTACTCGATAGGCTTTCACCAAGGGGACCAGCGGTTGCAGGATAGTCCGCGCCTGGCTGAAAGAAGCTTTTAGCTCACTCAGAGCGTGTTCTGGTAGCCAACGGATAACCGCACAGGCCGCCGCCAGGAGGGGCACTGACCCCGCCAAGTCCAACACCCGCAAACCCGCCAGTTCATCGGCAAAATAACCGGGGTCCCACTGGGGGTCTGGGTTTTCTAGGTAGAGCGCAACCTTATATAAGGCCCCCCCATCATGACCGGGACTCTCCAGGTACACCGTTAGCTGAAATTCCTGTCCAGGTTGGGCTGCTTGGGTCAATAGGACACGCCCCCGTTGGTCAAAGAGGTCCCCGCTGAGGACCAACTGTCCATCCACGTAGACCCGAGCTACCCGCGCCCACCAGTACAACTGCAAGTAGAGCCGCCCTGCCACCGGATAACCCCGCCAGTCTGCCCCCAAGCGCACAGTCTGATGTAGACGAATTGGCACTCCCCCACCCGTCCAAGCCAAGTGCTGCTTCTCATTGGGGAAATGTTCTGTCCCGTCATCTTGATACCAACCCGTCAGTAGGACTTGGTTGACGTAGGCGCGTAACCGGGCGAGGGTGGAGTCCATGTTTTTCGTTGCCTCACCAGAGTCCCCTGGAATTATAAATAACCAAGCGGGTTGACCACCCGGCCCTGGAGACGGACTTCAAAGTGGAGGTGCGGTCCCGTGGAGACGCCCGTCGAACCGACCGCCGCAATCCGTTGGCCCTTCTGGATCATCTGACCGACCCGGACATAGAGACGGCTCGCGTGTCCATAGACCGTAGCTAGTCCCGCCCCGTGGTCAATCACTACTGCATTGCCGTAGCCCCCATACCAACCGGCGTAAATCACCACCCCACTGTCCGCCGCCTTAATCGGTGTCCCCGAGGCCGCCGCAAAGTCCACCCCGCCGTGGAAACGCTTGGTCCGGTAAATCGGATGGACTCGGTAGCCAAAATTGCTCGTCAACCGCCCCCCGCTAACGGGCCGCTGGAAACGCCCGGTCCCCAACGAACGGCTGGATGAGGCTTGATTGCGGCGTTGACGTTCAGCAATCAGACGACGGATCACCCCCGTTAAACGGCGGGTATCTTGTTCCAGTTGACGTTCAGCCCGCTCGTAGGACACGCGCTGTTGGGTAATGTTATTTAACTGGCTAGCTTGGACAACCGCTGCTTTTTGAAAAGAGACTTTTTTAATAACAAGTTGGGACTTGAGACGGGCAATCGTGTCTTTCTGTTGAGATACAGCTTGACGGGTAGACGTGACACGAGCCGTCTGGTCTTGCAAATTAAGAATCAAAGAGCGGTCACGGGCCAACAAGCGGACCATCTGCAACTGGCGGTCCACAAAATCCGTAAAACTCTCACTAGACAATAGAGCCGCCCACCACTGCTGACTGGCCCCGTAACGTTGTAGGTGGCGCAACCGCTCAATACTGGTCTGGCGTTGGCGGTCTTGCTGGGATTCGAGGCGGACTAAGCGAGTTTGCAGGGATTGGAGTTTAGTTTGGGCCTGGGTCAACTGGCTCTGGGTGACGACTAGCCGACCCTGAGTGACATTTAAGTTTTTTTTAATTCCCGCGAGATTGCCACGGGCACTGGACTCTTTGCGGCGTAGTTCATAGGACTTGCGACGGGTCTGTTGGAGACGACGGGTAACTTGTTGTTGTTGCTGGAGGGTGGTCAAAGATTGGGCCGAGGCCATAGGGACCGGCACCAGACTCAATATGACCAGGAGCAGGAGCAAAGGAACAACCAACGTACATCAGCCAAAAAACTATGCAGTCAGATTACCACACCTAGTCCCAATCACGGAATATACGGAAAATATTAGGACGGTCAATTGTTTCATAAACATGGGACCTGGAGCACCGCGCCTGGTTCAAGCATCCCTAGTGCTGCTACCTCTCGGTCCTGACACGGTTTAGGCGTTGAAACCGCACGGGTCCAGGTCTGAGACCAGCGTAACATTAATTGTTGTGGGGATCACTCGTGAGAGCGGGTGGTATCTTAAGAGAGCAATGATTGAAGGATTAACCCATGGCTATCCAAAAGGGTTCTCAAGTCCGTGTCCTCCGTCAAGAATCTTACTGGTACAACGATGTGGGGACTGTCGCCTCTGTAGATAAGGGCGCGAACGTTATCTATCCCGTCACTGTCCGCTTTGAGCGCGTGAATTATTCCAGCCTCAACACCAATAACTTTGGGGTCTCTGAGCTAGAAGAAGTGAGCTAGTGCCCGAACTGCCCGAGGTGGAAACCGTCCGCCGGAGCCTGGAGTTCCGGTTGGCGGGCCGCTTAATCGAGAAAGTAGACATCCGGCGGGCTTCAGCGGTGGCGCACCCAACTCTGGCGGGTTTTAGCCAGGGCTTGGTCGGTCAACAGTTCACCGCTCCCCAACGCCGGGGGAAGTATCTTTTGTTGGGTCTAGCGGCGGGGGGTTGGCTGGGGGTCCATCTGCGGATGAGTGGTCGCTTAATTTTGCGAGACCCGCCCCTAACCGAGGACCTAGCCCACCTGCGGGTTATTTTGCATCTGGTCGGCGGGGGACGACTTTATTTCCAGGACCCCCGGACCTTTGGCAGACTCTGGTACATCCGGCCCGATGAGACCCCGGCGCGGGTCATCCCTACCCTCGCCCGCCTGGGACCCGAACCCGCCGATTTAGAACTTACCTACTTTCAATCTGCCCTTGCCCGCCGCAGTATCGCCATCAAGACGGCTCTGCTGGACCAAGCTCTGGTGGCGGGGATTGGGAATATCTATGCCGATGAGTCGCTTTTCCAGGCCGGTATCCATCCGCTCACCCCCGCCAACCAGTTGGACCCAGCCCGACTGACCAAACTCATCCAGAGCATTCAACAGGTCCTCAACCAAGCCATCCTGGCGGGCGGGACGACCCTCCGCGACTATGCAGACAGTCAGGGCCAGCCAGGAAACTACCAAACCCGTCTCCAGGTCTACGGACGTTATCAGCAAGCTTGTCTCCAGTGCGGTAATCCCATCCACCGTCTGCGCCTGGGTGGGCGGTCTAGCCATTTTTGCCTTACGTGCCAGACTTGAGCCGACGGGGTACCCTTAGAACCATGCCCTAGCCTGCGGAAACTATGACTCGTCTACTTGTCTTGGACCGAGACGTGGTGTACCGTCCGCTGTTGATGGCGGCCTTGGTCTGTCACCGCCTGGACCCCATCGCCAGTCAGGGGTTAGCTCAACTAGAGCATGAGATTAACCAACAACAGCCGCAGCTTCTGCTATTGGATTTTGGCAGTCTGGAGAATCCCTTCCAGGCTTGTCGTCAACTGAAACAAGATTTTCCGGCCCTGCCCTTAGTCCTCCTCCAGCCCGGTCAGGCGGTTTCAGAACTGACTTCTTTCGCGCAAAAACAGGGCATCCAAGCCATCTTGCCCCGTGACCCCAACGCCCTCTTGACCACCGTGAATGCACTCTTGGCCCAGATCGGGCATAAGTCCACTCGCCCACCCCTCATTCCCAGCTCCAGCAAAGCCTCCCATACGCCCCTGAGTGCCCTGAAGGACCTCTGTAGTGCCCGGAGTTTGCGTTATCAAGAACTAGTCCGTGAATACAAAGAAGAGCATAAAGACTACGCCCAACAACGCCAAGAAAACGAACGCCAACAAGGTCTACTCTATGAGATTGCCCGAGTCACGGGTCAGGGCCAGGGTCTCAAACATGACCCTCTCACTATCCTTCATCAACAACAAGATGAACTCAGCCAACGCCTAGCCCGTTTGGACCAGCAGGTGCGTTGTACCGCCCGTCTCGCCGATCGCTACGCCGCCTTGGTCATTGAGATCCACCTCAGCATCAGTCTGTTCAAGCGCACGTCTACTCCCGATCCGACCCGCGAACAAGACCTCTTCACCCAGGTCCAGGATCTAGAGCGATTGCCCGTCATGCCACAATAGGCGCAAACCCTACGACTCATCATGGCCGCCTACCACGCTTTACTCCTCGGGTTATTCCTGCTTGCCCCGCCGGTCTTGGCCCATGATTACTGGCTGCAACCTACTACCTTCCGGCCTCAGGTAGGTCAACCGTTCCAGGTCCACCTCTATCTGGGCGATAACATCTTTAACCCCGATGAAGAGCGGCCCTATGAAAAAGCCCGGACCCCAGCCTTGACCCTATTTGCCCGGAGCGGACCCCAGGACCTCCGACCCACCACCCCCGACGGGCAAAAACCCCTCAGCCGTCTGAACTTGACGGAACCGGGGACCTATGTGCTGGCCCTTGACCGCAGCCCCAGTACCATCACGCTCGCCAATAAAAAATTTAATGCCTACCTCAAGGAAGAGGGCCTGACCGATATCCAGGCGGGCCGCGCCAAGGTCTCCGGCCGGGAGCGTTATTCCCGCAACCTCAAAACCATCCTCCAAGTCGGGGAAGTGGTGGATGACCTGCCCCTCACTCCCCTCGGTCAGACCCTAGAACTCGTCCCCCAACAACATCCTGCTACCCTGTTGCCCCAAGAACCTCTGACCGTACAGGCCCTTTTTGAAGGCAAGGCCCTCCCCAATCGCCAGATTGTCGCTGTCCAGGGCCAAGGCAAACAACAGACCCGCCAAGTCGCCCGGACCGATGCTCTGGGTAAGGCGACGTTTCGGCTGGACCGTTCCGGTCCCTGGGTGATCCGCTTAGTTCATATGCGCTCCTGTCAGCAGGACTGTCAAAAGATTGACTGGGAGAGTTATTGGACCGCGCTGAGTTTCAGCCGATGAAAGCCTCCTGGCCCGCCATTGCTATGCATGAACGGGTAGTCCGTGCCCTCGCCCACGACACCCACCATAGCCCGGTGCGTGTCGCCCAAGCCGGACGCAAGTTACTCCACGAGTACATCCGGGCGGGTCTCTCTCCAGTCCCGCCACCGGGAGGGATAGACCGTTGGGCTACGGACCTGTGGCGGTTTTTTCAGGACAGCTATCGGCCCTTGAGTCCCACTTGGTTGTCTACGGCCCGCCGACTCTGGGGCGAAATTCACCAGAGCGGTCCCTGTCCGACTTGTACTTTTTTTTATGGACAGGCGGGTATCCACTGTGCCCCCTATCCCAGTGGACGACCCCGCCTGAGTTGCCCTGATTGGCAGGCACTGTGAGGTCTTGGAAACCCTGGGCTCTGGTCCTCTTTTTTGGCCTAGCCCTGGGGTTATACCAGTGGGCCAGTGCTAATTTTGACTTGAGTCAGACGGGGTTGACAGCGGTTTTGACGGGGTTGGGCGGATGGGCACCCTGGGTTTACGTCGGGTTTCGGGTTTTGACTACGGCGGTTGGGGTGCCAGCATTTATCTTGACGATTATCAGTGGGGCGGTGTTTGGGGTCTTTTGGGGGACAGTCTATTCGGTGCTGGCGGCAGTACTTGGGTCGGTCGGGGCCTTTTGGATTGCACGGTATCTGGCGCGGGATTGGGCACAGGCGAAGTTGGCGGGAAATTCCCGGCTCAATCAGTTGGACCAGGGACTCCAAGCGAATGCGTTTTGGTATGTGTTATCGAGCCGTCTCTCGCCCTTGTTGCCTTTCAATGTCCTTAACTCACTCTTTGGCTTAACTCGTGTCTCGGTGCGGGATTTCGCCCTGGGGACCTTACTTGGCATCATCCCGAATACCGTGGCCTATGCTTGGCTGGGTCAGGGCGGGCAACAATCCCTGAGTGGTAGTCTAAGTTGGGAACTCGCCGGGGCCTTGACCGCCCTGGGTCTCCTCTCGCTCCTACCCATTTTGCTGCTACGCCGCAAGCAAGTGGAGAACTCCCCGTGAATCCCCCGGCGTGGGTAATGCCGCCAGGGAGAACCGCCGCCCGAGCTAGTGCCCCAAGCTCTGAGCCCAATTCACCGAGCTTTAGCCTTAAATGGTACTGGCGTTGCCCTAACTCACCAACTCGGGGTCTAGGCGCACGGCGATACCCAGCTTTTCTAGTAGCGTCAGACTGGGGGCGGAGCCGTCAATCCGGCCCTGCTCATCCAACCAGTAACAGTTGATATCCAGTTGAGCCAGGAAAGTCAAATAGTCTGCTAAGGGCGGGTGGTCAAAGACCGCCGCCCGGACAATGGGAAATCCCGCCTGCCGCCAGGGAGCCAGGGCAAAATATTCGTAATAGGCCAACTGACCAACCACTTCTTGGATCGCTTCGGCGGTATCCTGTTGACCCAGACACTTAATCTCCGCCAACAATACCAACTGGTCATCAATCGCCAAAAAATCAAAGGTATCTGGGTCCTCCCGCACTTCCTTTCCTGCCAACCGGAACCAACGCCGGAAGTTCTTGAGTACGAGGTCGTGGGCCTTGGTGCGCTCTAGCTGGCGACGGCGGCGACGTTCAGCCAGGAGCGGGTCCTGGGACAAGCCAGCGGGGAGACCGCTTCTTTGGTAACGGGGTAATTCCTCGGGATCCAAGACCAGATGTCCACCCGTGGGCCGGGGCCGGGTACTGCTCGGTTCCTGGGGGTGATGGAGGCGCGGGGCGGGTTGCGCCGGGAGTCGGGCCAAGCGCAGTAATTCCCGGTTCTCCGGTTGCTGGGGGTCGGTGCTAAATAAGATGGACAGGCCTTCGAGATGAAATTCCTGAAAAAATAGCTCCGGGGTCAACACTTGAACCGTGGGACTTAACTCGGGCTGGGCAAAATAAAGCTGGATCAGGAGCGGGAAGAGGGGGATGGGTTCGGGCACCAAGGTCTGCCACATCCCCAGATTCGCCACCGCCCGCAGGACCTGGGCTTGGTGATTGCGCCCCAAGACTTGCAAAAACTTCGGCAAGCCCGGCAACCAACCGCAGGGATTCCCGTCAAAACCACACTGTTGACGGCCCTGGTCCAGGGTCAAAGCCGTCACTCCGTCGTAGACCCGGAAGGGACAAAGATCGCGGTCCTCCGCCAAAAACGTCGGGTTATGCCAAAAATGGACTGCCTGGGCATGGCAACCCAAACCCTGTTGACCGTTGCTCGCTTTGTACCAGTGGGGGTCCTGGGCCGGGACTGAGCGCGGGAACCCTTGGGCATCGTGGCTAAAGGGGGGCCAGATGGCTTTTTCGCCCAACTGGGAGTGACGCTTGTGGTAAAGCTGGTCACACAAAAGCACTAACTGGTCCAGGTCAATCCCCGTGCCACTGCCGACGACAGGGATTTGAGCTTGGTAATGCTGGATTACCAAAGCCAAGGCCACCTCGCGGGCATGGAACCCCGGATGACGAGATTGGTAATGGGCCAGTAGTGGCCCTGCTGCCACAAATAGGTCGTAGCGATTTCGGTCTAACATCACAACTTCTCCTCATCGCCACTCAAGAGCCAATTTACAGAAACCCCTAGAGACTTAGCAAACCCGACTAATTCCCAATCCACAACGCGCCGTCTGCGATTTTCGATCTGACCAATTTTGACATAATCCAGATGCACTCCGTAGTGAGAGAGCCGACCCGCCAGTTCATCCTGGGTCAACTGGAGCCGTTCCCGCATCCAACGGACCCTCAGCCCGATTAAATTGGCTTGGGACTGGACAACTTCGTGCATAATCACTCCGGCTGCCTCGTAATCTTACGTCAATTAACGAAAAGCATGGCTCATTATAAAAAAGCCTAATAGTCTATGATCGATTTTCGTTTACTGTAAATTGCCAAGATTGTTTAGGCTACTCAGTATGAGGTTTGTAAGGAGGTTCCTTGAGTGAGCGTTTCTATGCCAGTGAGGACTCGGTGGATACCTATCTCAACGAGATTGGGCGGATCGCTCGGGTCACAGCCAGCGAGGAAGTCCAACTCTCCCGCCTGATCCAGCGTTGGCTGTACCTAGACCGCCTGCATACCCAACGCAAGCCCGCCAGTTGGGAAGACATCGCCCATCACCTAGAAATTCCTTACTCCATCGTCCAAAGGCAACGAGAGCAAGGCCGTCACGCCCAGCGCAAACTGATCAACGCCAACCTCCGCCTCGTTGTCTCCATTGCTAAGAAATATGTCGGCGGGGGCGTGCCGTTCCTCGACTTGATCCAGGAAGGTAACTTGGGGCTAATGCGGGCGACGGAGAAGTTCGACCCCGAAAAGGGCTATCGTTTCAGCACCTATGCGACGTGGTGGATTCGTCAGGGCATTACCCGCGCCATCGCCAACCAATCACGGACGATCCGTCTACCCATTCACGTCATGGAAAAAATCCGCCGCTTGCGCCGTACCACCCGCCAAGTGATTGAGGCGACGGGCCGCCGGCCTACGGAGCAGGAACTCGCGGAAACCCTCCAACTCAAATCCACCAAAGTCCGCGCTCTCCAGAGTATTGCCCGGTCGCCCCTGTCCCTTGATACCCCGATGAACCCGACCGGGGACCTCTGTTTGGGCGACTTGCTCGAAGATACCCAGCCGGATCTCGGCCAAGATGTAACCCTAACCCAACTCAAACAAGACCTCGCCGCCGCCCTCGCCCAGTTAAAACCCGTCGAGCAGGTCGTCTTGGCCCTGCGTTTCGGGCTGGGGGGCGAAACCGGGAACACGCTCAAGGAAGTGGGGCTCCGACTCAACCTCACCCATGAACGCATCCGCCAGATCGAGCGCGACGCACTGTCTAAGTTACGCCGTTCGCAACACCAACCCGCCCTGGAGCAATATCGCTAGTCCTTGTGGAGCCAACTCATCATCCCGCGCAATTCCTTGCCCACTTCTTCGATAGGATGTTCGGTCTCGCGGCGACGGGTGGCAAGGAAGGCTGGGGCCCCAGCTTGGTTCTCCAAGACCCATTCGCGAGCAAAAACCCCCTGCTGGATCTCGCGCAGGATTTTTTTCATTTCCTGGCGGGTCTCATCGGTGACAATCCGGGGGCCACGGGTGTAATCGCCAAATTCAGCGGTATTAGAGATGGATTTCCGCATATTCTCCAAGCCGCCCTCAATAATCAGGTCCACGATGAGCTTGACCTCGTGCAGACACTCAAAGTAGGCCAACTCTGGCTGGTATCCGGCCTCCACCAAAGTCTCGAACCCCCCCTTAATCAAAGCGGTCAAGCCGCCACAGAGGACCACCTGTTCCCCAAATAAATCCGTCTCAGTTTCTTCTCGAAAAGAAGTCTCCAAGATCCCAGCGCGGGTACCGCCAATCGCCTTGGCATAACTCATGGCGGTGGTCCGGGCTTGACCCGTGCTGTCCTGGTAGATGGCAAACAGACAGGGCACGCCTTTACCTTCTTGGTACTGGCGGCGGACGAGATGACCCGGTCCCTTGGGGGCGACCATGACCACATCCACCGTGGCGGGGGGGACGACCTGACTGAAGTGGATATTAAAGCCGTGGGCAAAAGCGAGGGTCTTCCCTGGTTTCAGGTACGGGGCGATGTCCTGTTGATAAATCGCTTTTTGGCGTTCATCGGGGAGCAAGATCATAATGAGATCCGCCCGCTGGGTGGCCTCGGCGGTGGTGTAAACCGCGAGTCCCGCCTGCTCCGCTCGTGCCCAAGAGGGACTGCCGGGATAGAGACCGACGACAACTTCGACCCCAGACTCCTTAAGGTTGAGGGCGTGGGCATGACCCTGGGAGCCGTAGCCGATAATCGCGACCGTCTGGGTCTGCAAGGGGGCTAAATCGGCATCCTCGTCGTAGTACATGCGAGCCATGGTCATTCCTCTGGGTTTACTGGTGATTTTAGCCCGTGTGGGGTCCTGTTTCACCCGTGACCACCGCCCTAGGACGGAATCTCAACCAAGTTTGACGGTTAAGTTTTGTTAAACTAAGATGAAGTAGTACAAAGACTGTATTGGGAGAGGCCATGAACACCAACCGGACTACGGAAGATGAAGCCAAGTTTGGTTTTGTCCCCTACGCCGAAACACTGAACGGTCGCTTAGCCATGATTGGCTTTGTTGCAGCCTTAGTTCTGGAAGTCGCCACGGGTAAAGGTGTCCTCAACTTCCTCGGTATCCTCGGTTCCTAATCGCGCTTATCTTTAATCACAGTGGGGGTGCTACGGCACCCTCTTTACTTAGGATTTGCGGCAGAGTGGTCAGGAACAGTAGCTTACAAACCAGCATAGATCATCAGAGAAACTGGGTCTGAAACCCCGTCCTTGCGGACGGCTTTTGGTACGAACGCCAAGAGCGAGTTGGATACAATCAAGCCTCTTCCATGCTGACCCAATGGAAACAAGAGTCTGAGCTTGACTTTCTTAATGAGGTGAGCTGTGTTCCCTTACAGCAAGGACTTAGACACCTTCAAAAAGCCTTCTCGAACTTCTTTGAGGGCCGGGCAAAATACCCCAACTTCAAAAAGAAAAGTAATGGCGGTAGTGCTGAATTTACCAAGTCGGCTTTCCATGGGCAGGCTGGGCAGGTATTTCTAGCTAAGTGTGCTGCAGCCTTGCCTATGCGGTGGAGTAGAGCTTTGCCTGCTGACTGTGAACCCTCTACTATCACCGTCAAGCTAGAGCCTAACAGACGCTGGTTTGTTTCTTTCCTAGTGAATGACCACAGGGTTAAACCGCTTCCTGCTATCAGCAAAGCTATCGGCTTAGATGTGGGAATAACCAGTCTGATTGCCACGAGCGACGGGGATCAGATCGCCAACCCCAAGCACTCTAAGCAACTTCGCAAGATGCTGAAAAGAGCACAAAAGGTATTGTCTCACAAACAAAAGGGGAGTAACAATCGCTATAAAGCCCGTGTAAAAGTGGCTCGCGTCCATGCACGGATAACTGATGCTCGCAAAGACTTTTTGCATAAGCTAACGACTCAACTAGTTCGTGAAAACCAAAGGATTGTAGTTGAGGAATTAGCTATCAAAAACATGGTGAAGACCCACAAACTATAGTGATCCTAAGTGAGACAGAGCATTTCCCTATACTTTTGTAGCTTTGGAAAAGCAAAGATTTCATGCTTTAACCCCCACTCAAAAATAAATTGCACAGCTCGAAATGACTTGCATAGATGCCAGCACTCTCGCATGAAACGCTTACCATGCTTCCA
>NZ_JAAXLT010000016.1 GCF_013285555.1 Candidatus Cyanaurora vandensis
CCCCAAGACACCCTCCAAGAGTCCCCAGCCCCCACGCCGAACCCTTAAGAAGCCCCTCCGCCCCACTAGTGGGGGACCAAGGTCGAAGCGATTTCCCCTAGCCCCCCTTGAAAAGAGTCGGATAGAGGACGGGGTGCAATAAAAAGCACGACTATTTAAACAGCAGTTAAACCACATCAATTCCTCACCCGTCCTCGTGGTGAGCTTTAGTTACACGGGTCGGCGGGAGCGTGAGGGTGGAACCCGCCCTCACAGGCTGTTGAATGCAATGCCAACTACTAACTCCAACGCACAAAACCCCACATCTAAGGATGAGAGGCACCGAGAGCGAGCATTGAGAATAAACTGGATTGTGCCTTTGAGGACCCAGCTAGATGGTCAGATGGAGTTGGTGGGTGGTCCTCTGGTTGAGCCTACCCGTAGCCGCCGCCCCCACGGCCCAGAACTATTTCCAACAGGGGTCCCAAGCCCTCGCTCAAGGACGAACCGAGCGGTCAGTGGACTATTTTGAACAAGCCCTCGAACTCAATCCAGACCTAGCCCTCGCTTGGCGCGGTCTGGGCGTCGCGTTAGGAAAACAAGGAAAGTGGCAAGAGAGTGCCCAAGCTCACCGCCGCGCAACCCGCCTACTCCCCCAGAACGCTCAAGGTTGGCTAAACCTGGGTTGGGCCGAACACCGGAGCGGGAACGACAAAGTTGCCGCCCGTGTCCTCAACCATGCCCAGGAGCTCGCCCCCCAAGACCCCAAAATCCCCAACGCCCTCGGCATCGTGTACCTATTCCTCGACCAGCCCCAACGAGCAGAAACCGCCACTCGCCGCGTCCTCAGCCTCGACCCCAAAAACGGTACTGCCCATTACAACCTCGGTTTAGCCCTGCACCGCCTTGGTCGTTGGTCCGAGAGCATCAGTCATCTCACCCAAGCCCAAGGCTATGAACCACGCAACCCCCATCCCCAAGTCGCCTTAGCCATGGTCCACCACGCCGCCAACCAGCCCAAGGCCGCCCTAGCGAGTTACCAACGCACCGTGCAGATGGACTCACGGTACCGTCGGGCAAGTTACCTAGACACCTTGCTTCAAGCCGATTTCAGCCCCGCGCAAGTTGCTCAAGTGAAACAGGTCCACCAATGGTGGCTACAAAAATAACTAAAACCCCATCGCTTTAGCCACCGCCCCGAGTTCCGGTGCAATCGCTGACTGCTGGAGGTCGCGGCCTCTGAGCGCGGTGTCCGGGTCCTTCAGCCCACTCCCCGTGAGGACACAGACAATTTGACTCGCTTCGGGAATCTCGGCTTGATGTTTGAGTAACCCAGCAACGGAACTAGCACTGGCGGGTTCACAGAAAATCCCTTCATGGCGGGCCAAAAGCCGATAGGCGTGGAGAATTTCGTCATCACTCACGCAATCAATCTTCCCGCCGCTCTGTTTCGCGGCGGCAATTGCCATCACCCCACTAGCCGGATTACCGATGCGGATCGCCGTGGCAATCGTCTCCGGGCGGGCAATCGGTGTGATGCGTCCGTGGATGAGTGCCGCTGCCCCCGCCGCCTCAAAACCCAACATCCGGGGCCGTTGCCGGATATAACCCTTCTGCAAATACTCAGAGAATCCCATCCAATAGGCCGTCAGGTTCCCAGCGTTGCCCACAGGAATACAAAGCCAGTCGGGAGCTTGACCCAACTGTTCACAGACCTCAAAAGCAGCGGTTTTTTGGCCTTCAAGACGATAACGGTTGACTGAATTGACTAGGGTAATTGGGTATTGCTCAGCTACTTGGCGGACCAGCGCAAAGGCTTGGTCAAAGTTTCCCTCAACGGCAATCACTTCCGCACCATAAATCAGGGCTTGGGCGAGTTTCCCCAAGGCCACATAACCCGCTGGGACCAAAACAAAAACCCTGAGCCCCGCCCGTCCGCCATAGGCCGCCGCCGCCGCCGAGGTATTCCCGGTACTCGCACAGACGATGGCCTCAGACCCTTCTTCCTTGGCTTTGGAGACCGCCATGGTCATCCCCCGGTCCTTAAAGCTGCCCGTGGGGTTGAGTCCATCAAACTTGAGCCAGACCTTTACCCCGCGCCCAATCTGCTGAGATAGGTAATCCGCTGGAATGAGCGGGGTATTACCCTCGTGTAGGGTAACGATGGGGGTGCGCTCACTAATAGGTAAAAAATCTCGGTAAGCCGTTAATAAACCGGGCCAGGGGCTAACAAGGTGGGACATGGTGGGCTGAAGATGTGTTACAGATGTTACCATTTTCCCGGCTTCCGTGGCCCTGTCAGTTCGCCCTTAGCTTAACGTATTGGTTTAAAATCTTAGGGTACCGCTGCTACTTTCCCATGCAAAATCAAGAGTCGGTGATTATTTTTGACCAGGAACGCGCGGCTTCCTACGACCAAAGATTTGCTAAGTTAGCTCCCTTACGCGACGCACTTCACTTATCAATCCGTTTCATCCTTGCTGAACTTCCTACTGAGGCACGAATTCTCTGTGTCGGGGTGGGAACTGGCTCAGAACTAATTGATCTTGCCCAAGCATTTCCCCAGTGGCACTTTACGGCAGTGGAGCCAGCGGCACCGATGCTTGATATCTGTCGTCAACGCGCTGAAGCGTGTGGTGTCACGTCTCGTTGCACTTTTCACGAAGGTTATCTCGATTCGCTGCCGGCATCGCCCGCTTTTGCTGGGGCAACTTGCCTGCTGGTTTCTCAGTTCTTTACTCAGCCCGATGAGCGGCGCGATTTTTTTAGACAAATCGCCGCACGACTTGGCTCCAATGGTTATTTAGTCAGTGCAGATCTGGCTTCTGATCAGTCTACGCCAGCCTACCGGAGCCTCCTTGAAGTTTGGGTACGGATGCTGAAGTATTCCGGAGTGCCGACTGAAGAAGTTGAAAAATTTCTTGCTGCCTATGGTCGAGATGTGGCTGTGCTACCGCCCCGTGAGGTCGCATCAATTATTGCAGCCAGCGGCTTTGATATTCCCGTCTTATTCCTTCAGACCCTACTTATCCATGCTTGGTATGCTAGGAGAGCGCGTTAAAAGTTATCGGTGTCCTTCCACTGGTCCCTTTAAATTTCGCCAGTTCAAGAATGAAGTGCAACACCCAGGAGGTGTACTAAAAGAGGCTCATGGGGTAATCTGACGTTTACCACAACAAAAGAAACCCCAATGAGCTACACCCAACTTAGCGCAGAAGAACGCAATTTTCTCTTTTCCTTGAGAAGTTCTTCAGATTCTCCATTGGTCAAGATTGCCAAGCTAATGAATCGCAGTCCGGCCACACTATTCCGTGAGTTGCGGCGGAATACTGATGCCCATGGACGCTATTTACCCGATACCGCCCACCTCAAAATGCAGCAACGGCGTAGTGGTCCGGTCCCGGACCACTGAAGGAGCAAAAACTCCTTTTAAGAAGGTGAGTAAGGAGTGTTTAGAGGAAATTAAGCAGCGAATGAAAAAGTTTCACAGTCCTGCCCAAATTGCGGGACGACTTAAGCTGGAAAATAAAGAAAGTATAAGTCATGAAACCATTTATCAAATGATTTACAGCAACTTTACCAACATGGGAGAGCTTGTAAAGTACCTGCGGCATAAGCGTAAAAAAAGAAAGTGTCGTGTCTTAGCTAAGAATAAGCGCGGGATAATCCCAGACCGCGTGGGCATTGAAGAACGGCCTAGTATTGCTGATGAGAAAACAGAGATTGGTCACTGGGAAAGCGACACAGTTATTGGGAAGAATCATCAAGGAGTAATCGTCACGCATGTGGATAAAGCTTCCAGGTATTTAGGGGTCCGGTACCGGACCCCTGTTGCAGAGCTAGCACCGGATAAAACAGCAGACTCCATGAATGAAGTAACAGCTAAAGCCTTTAAGGAAGTCCCTCAAGAGTACCGAAAAACGTTTACTTCAGACAGTGGTCCGGTCTCGGACCACTATGGGAAATAGTTTACGGGTCATGTTGGTTTAGCTGCATTATTGCAGGTCTGTTGGTATTTTGCACGACCCCATCATTCGTGGGAGCGAGGGTTAAATGAGCACACGAATGGACTGCTACGCCAGTTTTTCCCAAAGGGGACAAACTTAAAAATAGTCAAACCGGAAAAGCTAAAAAAAGTTGTTGACCTAATTAACCACCGCCCTCGTAAATGTCTTGACTATAAGACCCCGCATGAGATATTCTTCAAGC
>NZ_JAAXLT010000151.1 GCF_013285555.1 Candidatus Cyanaurora vandensis
CTCCCAGTCCCTTCTCGCCCGCTTGAGTGGCTCCAACCGACCCGCCATTAAAAAATTCTTGCAGGTCCATCAGGCTCAATTTGAGGCCTACAACCTCACTCAGGGCCTCGGTCCCCACCACAACCTTGCCCGCGCCAAACGCAAAAACGCCCCCTCCCCAGAGCAAGATATCCTCGGCTTAAAAGATAATTCCCCATCCCTTCAGCAGCAAGCGACCGCCTAGCCCAGACGATGCACCGCACCGGACGCGGCTACGGAGTCTGAGAGCGGTGCCATCTAATCTGAGACGCGACACCGTTTGCTCCTGTTTTGTCCACAAACACACCCTCATATCCTTCCAGAGCACTTTTCACAGCTTTTCTACCCGGACATTTATTTGGGGAGCCAGGTCATCTATTTTGAAACTCGACACCTAACCAGGTGGATATTGATGTGGGAGCACCCAAAAACAGCGATCATTGAACCAGAGCCTTCGCATAAGGGGAAAACTCATGCTGTTACGTTTGTCTGTGGTAACGGAAAAGGATGAGCATGGTTACTACGCCTATTGCCCTGCTTTAGAGGGGTGCCAAACCCAAGGCGATACGCCAGAGGAGATTGAACACAATATTCGTGAGGCCATTTCCTTGTATCTCTCCACGCTATCCGAACCAGAGAAGCAAGAGCTATTGGACCGAGAGATTCAAGCAACGGTCTTGGAGGTCCAAGTTGCCTAGGCTGCCCCGACTAACCGCTCCAGAAGCTGAGGGCCTTTTGCTTAAATCCGGTTTTGAATTTCTGCGCAGTGAAGGCAGTCATCGTATTTATGGAAAAGACCGCTTGCGGATGGTCATTCCCTTTCATGCGGGCAAGACCTTACATCCCAAGATCGTTAAGCAGGTTCTTAAAGCTATTGGCTGGGACGAACAATGATCTGGGACTGAACAACTTTGCAGCAAGGCTTACCAATGCCCAGCCCACCGCTCTCAAAACAATGGCACTACTGACATTTATCGTGGTAATCCTCACATCGAAATATGGAACCCATAATTTGGTCATTTCTTTCACCGCGTACGACAAACTCTACATGGGCCTAAATCCTTGCCACCTCTGCTTCCTGAACCAATCCTGCCGTGACAATCAATCTCGTCACAGTAGCTTTTTTTTTGCTATTCGACACTTAGCGGAAGTGGTATTACATGTTACAAATTATCAATTTTTGACCTCCGGGCGCACTTTGCCAAAAATAGTAGGTATACCAGAAGTAACACACCGCTAGTTGTCGTACAGGGAGGTTCCGATGTGCCTGCACCGGCGTTGGCCGCACTGGTTGAGTATCTCCTTGGGGCTATGGTGCGCTGCCGCTGCTGCCGCACCGCTAACCGTCCCAGTTGAACCTGCTGCAGCGCAGGCTGCCGCAATTACCAGCAGGGTAGGCTTCGCCAACGGCAGCCAAGCATACGATAACTCTGGCTTTTCTGTCAGCAATGCGGGGGATGTCAACGGCGATGGATTGGCCGATGTCATTGTCGGTGCTCGCTATGCCGACCCAAGTGGTCGAAGATTTGCCGGTCGTAGCTATGTGGTCTTTGGTAAGCGCAACATCCAACCTGTGGAACTTAGCCGTATCGAGAATGGTACCAGCCAGGCAGGCTTTGTCATCAACGGTAGCAATACATATGATCTCTCTGGCGGAGCTGTCAGTGGCGGTGGGGATGTCAACGGCGATGGGCTCGCCGATGTCCTTGTCGGTGCTCCCTTTGCCGACCCAAGTGGTCGAACCTCTGCCGGTCGTAGCTATGTGGTGTTGGGTAAACGCGACACTCAACCCGTGGAACTTAGCCGTATCGAGAATGGTACCAGCCAGGCAGGCTTTGTCATCAACGGTAGCAATACATACGATTTCTCCGGCGATTCTGTCAGTGGCGGTGGGGATGTCAACGGCGATGGGCTCGCCGATGTCCTTGTCGGTGCTCCCGGTGCCGACCCAAGTGGTCGAAGCTCTGCCGGTCGTAGCTATGTAGTCTTTGGTAAGCGCAACAGCCAACCCGTCGAATTATCGGGCCAGGGACAGCACAATTAACCAGCACCGATAAGCACTCAGGCGGGGGGCAGACAACGCCCTTAGATACTGACAAAAGCCAGCGCCACCTGCTTCCTTTTCCTTTGCCTCCTGCAGAGCTTCCTAAAGTGCCCTTCATTTTTTTTAATCGCTCATCCCTAAGCAATTAGGGGGGATGCACACGCCCAGCCAGAATCCGCTCTAGATGCGCTTTGTGGCCTTTTCTGACTCTACCACCACTCAGAATGCAGCGTCTCACATTCTGTGTCCGAAATTCCCGCTCAAAAATCTCACATTGTTTCTCATCCTGATGCCAAAACGCTCTTCACACTAGCATCCTGGCCTTGGGCTGTGGCTGAGTGCACCTTGCCACCGGCCAAATAAATGTCCGACTGCAAGTGCTAGCATCTCCTTCACGCCAATACACGCAAAGCCGCTCTCAGTAAGCTTTTGAGCGGTTGGAACTGAAAGAGATGACAAATAATTTCATACTCGACAATGGCAATGACCGCTATATGTCAAAAAGAATCATGCGGGAAATTGAACGTAATTATAACTTAACTCAGTACAGGAGAAGAATAAGAAGCATAAAAAAGTAAAGGAACGCACCAGAGAAAAAGAGAGAAGTAGAGGGCGAGGTAGGTAATCATGTCAACTATAAAATTAATTTTTTAGGGGCGGTCAACGCTTTAATGGGAGAATACGAACTCTGGAGCGGCTTTCATCAACAATTAACAATGCTCCTGTTTCCAACTCTGCCATGAATTGTTGTAAAACGCTGATAAGTAAACCACTGATATTTTCTGGAAGGGTATCCTGAGTGCGCAACTGAATGACACTTGGCTCTGCGGCACCCGTGGCGGCTAAGAGGGCACCAAAATCTAAATCATGGGTAAAAACTACATACTCTTGCACCTGCGCCCAAGTCATAATTGCCCGATCAGTGGCGCGGGGATCTCCGATGGTAGACCAATGCACTGCTTCAAAACCATTGTCCTGAAGCACCCCAACCCAGAGGGGTGAAAGATTCATGTCTAGCAAAATCTTCACGGGCGGACTAGGGGCAATTCTCGTTCCTCAGCACGCCAAGCACCATAGGCTAGGGCCGCTTGCAGATCTGCTTGTTCTAGGTAAGGGTAGGCTGACAGAATTTCACCGTTCGTCCGTCCCGCCGCCATTAAACCCAAAATCATACCCACCGTTATGCGTAATCCCCGAATACAAGGTTTGCCCCCCATTACTTGGGGATCTAAGGTAATACGGGTTAGCTCCATCCCAAACCTCCTGGTCTTGCCCCATTTTAGTGGACAGTGACTTGATACTACCTGCTGTCAGACAGCGTAGGTGATTTTCTCAAGCTCAACTGGAGAGATGCACCGAAGTGGAATGAAAGCGCTGACAAACTGAGTGCCTCACTTGGCGGGTATTCTCGCGGCAGCGGCAGCAGCGGACAATGATCACCTTCTCCACAGCACAAGCCTTCAGCACCCGCCATGTCCACTCGCGCATCGGCGCGACTGAACCAGCACTCCGGTACCGGAGTTCTCTTGCCCATTGGTACTTCAAGTACGCCAAGACCCTTGCAAATAACTGCGATGGGCCACATTCTTCCTTCTGGGGGATACA
>NZ_JAAXLT010000017.1 GCF_013285555.1 Candidatus Cyanaurora vandensis
AGGGGGAGGAAAGGATTCTGGTTGGTATAGAGTCGTTAATTTTTGCGATATCCAGACTAGGAGTGAGTATCGCTTGGTCACGAATTTACCCAATAAAACCCCCGACAAGCAAGAAGGGATTACTGATTTTGAAGTCATGGCAATTTAAATGCGGGATGCCATCAATAAAGCAGCACGATTAGTCATCAATCATTCCCTCAAATATAAAATAGGAACAATTGTATTTGGTTGGAATAAAGGACAAAAAGATAGTTGCAAGCTGGGTACAGTAAATGACCAAAAGTTTGTCCAGATACCCACCGGGAGGTTAAAAGAACGCATCAAGCAATGGTGTGAGCAATACGGCTTAGACTTTGTAGAAACGGAGGAGAGTTACACATCCCGAGCGTCGTTCATTGATAATGATGCACTACATACATTCGGTGCAAAACCCGAAGGGTGGCCAGTTTCAGGCAAACGCGGCAAAAAGAAGGATAGTTTAGGACGTGGACAGTACTTAACTAAGGAAGGGCTACGGCTCAATTCCGATGCCAACGGAGCAGGTAACATCCTGAGAAAAGTAAGCACAACCTTGGGGCTACGCCTTGAGGGAGTGGCTAGAGGCGCTTTGACTACGCCTTCAAGAGTTCGCCTGTGGACTCTTTAGAATCCCACGGTCTTCAGCCGTGGGAGTGTCAAGAACTATGTGCCCTCTCCTACTGGAGAAAATCATGAACAGAAACTTTACTCGCCATACATAGTTACCTACTGCTTTCGCTACTGACAACAAAGTGAGCCGGATTGGTACCCAAGGTAAACAAAGCAAAACTTTTTTTGCTGGGATTGCGGGGATAACTGCCAGTGGTGGGGTTCAAGTCTTTGTCAATATCAACGGTTAGTTGGGTACGCTCACTTCCTCCCGGCGGTTCAAACGCGATGTCTCAGATCTTGGCAGTGCCAGCGATAAGTTGATGAACTTGCATACGGTGGCGTTCCGCTATAAGAATACGGCTGAGGATGGTACTCACCCCTTGCAGTACGGTTTGATTGCCGAGGCGGTAGCTAGGGTGTATCCCGAGTTGGTGCAGTACGACCAAGCAGGCAAGCCTTTCACCGTTTACTACCACCTGCTTACTCCAGCAACTCCAGACCCTCACCAAGCTCACCGCCTGCGCCCAGTCTGCTCAGCAGGGGCAGACCCGCAAGGTAGTGTATCGGCCCTAGGCTCCGTTGAGTTCTGGACCCTAGGACTTAGCCACTTGTGTCAAGATCCGGGTCGCGGCCAGATACTGGGGGTCCTCGGCAGTGGCAAGAGCAGCGGCGGGAAAATCCGCAGGGAGTTCTACTTTTACATCCGGTTCAATGCCGACTTTGTGAATATCACGACCGGCGGGGGTTTGGTATTTGGCAATCGAGACGGCTAGCCCTGAACCATCAGCTAGCGAATAAACCTGTTGAATCAAGCCCTTACCAAAAGTACGGGTCCCGACCAGTTGAGCGCGTTTATTGTCCTGGAGTGCGCCCGCCAGAATCTCACTGGCACTGGCGGTCCCGTTATCTACGAGTAAGACCAAGGGTTTAGTGGTCAAGGGACCCAAGGGCGAGGAACGGGTGGCGTCGCGGACCCCCTTGCGCGTCACGGTGGCGACAATCGTTTTCCCGGCTGGTAGCCAGAGTTTCGCCACATCCACCCCAGCCCCCAATAGCCCCCCACCATTGAGCCGGAGGTCTAGCACATAGCCTTGGACTCCCTTACGTTCTAAGCCCTGGATGGCCCGCTTCACCTCAGCCGTGGCGTTACCGTTAAAGGCTGGCAAGCGAATATAGCCCAAAGGCACCCCTGCCACAGTCTTGACCTCCGAGCGAACCGGGTTAATCTCGACCTTGGCACGGACTAGCGCAACGGTAAATTCTCTGGTCTCGCGGCGCACCATGAGGGTGACTTTACTCCCTGCTGCCCCCCGTAATTTTTCCGCCGCCACATCCAAATCCATCCCCTTGGTCGGGTTTCCGTCAATTGCCAGGATGATATCGCGGGGTTTGAGGTCTGCCCGGTAAGCCGGGGAGCCTTCAATAGGGGCAATCACCGTCAATTCGTTGGTCTCCGGGGCCAAGGCAATTTGTAGGCCCACCCCTGAGAGTTCACCACTGACCTGGGTCTGGAGTTGTTGGTAATCCTTGGGGCGTAAAAAACGGGTGTAGGGGTCTTTGAGGGAGCCGACCATTTCGGCAACGGCTTGGTAGGTTGCGGTCGTGGAGTTGGGGGCTTGGGCGAGATAGGTTTTACGGACTTGCCACCAGTCTTGACTATTAAAAGTCCCGTCCACATAATCGCGGTTGATGATTTGCCAGACTTCCTGGATCAGTTTACTGGCGTTAGGGTTGCCCGAGGCGATGGTCTGGGCGGTAGACCCACAGGCACTCAAAAAAGTAATCAAGACCAGACTGGCAGCGAGGTGGTGGGGACGCATGGCAAGGAAAATTACTCCTTCTACAATATCGTAAGCCGACTTGGATCGTAAAATCTTAATCCCGTCTCCTCCACTGGATTACATCTCAGGTCCACCTATCACAATTGCTAATTAAAACCTAAAGCCTATCCGCATATTCTTGAATTGCCATTGCTAGAGCTATATCGAGCCAGTATTCAAAGGATGTACCTACATCTGTTTCGCTGGTCTTCCATGTAATAACAAATGGCTCCAGAGAGCAGGAAAAAAAGCTAGATGGTACCCACTTTTCGTTTTCCTCGCCTGACTCAAAACGAGCAAACGCTGTGACTTCCATAACTCCTGTAAGGTCCCGACCAACATGATGAAAAGACACAATAAAAACGAGCCGCTCAGTGTTGATTTCTATCGTAGCCTTAACAAAATAGTGATTTTCGGAAAAGTTAATAAAGTTTCCCGAAGCTTTACTTGAATTTATCACTTCATTTTTATACCAGTACGATTTATTATTCTCGGGTCCACCCAAAATAATTTTAGTCTTAGGGGTACCCATATAAGATATTGGTTTTTTGAGAGCCTCAAGTTTTTCCCTAACTAGCTGCTGTGTCCGACTTCTAAGTAGCTGCGCAAGGTCATTTACCTCGCGTAGCTGGATGTATTGCTGGTCTCGCCTCTGTTGAAATTTTATAGTAAGGCTATCAATAACTTCTGATGTGAGTGCTCTTTGTTGAGAATTTTCAATTCTAAGATCCGTTATACTTAGTCCTTGTAATATTGCTCTGCGCTCAAGTCTAGCAAATAGTTGTACAAGCGGTCCTAGGTCACCGAAATCAGCCTTTTCGAGAACGCTAATATATTCAGACCAAATACTCCGGTCAATAACGATGGGTAACAAATCTGCCCGTAGTAGAACAAGTGTTGTTAAAGTCCTACCGAGCCGTCCGTTCCCGTCCTGGTAGGGATGAATTTGCGTAAATCGGTGATGTAGCCATGCTGCAACGAGTACCGGATCTTCATTTTCGTACTCTTGGAGCCATTTAAGAAGATGGTCTACCTCAGAATCAACACTAATGACAGGGCAGTACTCGTGAATCTTGCCATCAGGACGACGTGGGTTATTCGGTTGTTCTTTGAACTTACCGCGCAGCAGCGGGATCTCAAAATAATTCCCGAATTTATCAACCGCTGGCGTTATTTTTTGGTGTCGTGTCAATATTGCATGAAGTTCATGCAAGAATCCTCTGGTGACGGGTCTACTTTTTGCAATAGCATCCATAACAAGCTTAATGGCAGCCTCATGATCTTGTAATATACCTATTAGCTCTGATGGCTCAATATTCGTACTAGACCTTGAAATTAGGTCCTCTACAAAGCCGGAAGCGACAAGAGCTTCAGTGGTACCATAATCTAGGTCGTAGAGCCGCTCTAAGATACCAGTTTCAATGCTTAAACGTCGGATAAGTTCTTCGTTGAAACGGTTCAATGAATCTTTGCGAACACCCTGGTAGCGTACCTTAGTAATTTTCCATGACTCGTACAATGAAGCGATTGCGGCAAGATCAAGCGTACGATCTTGATCAGAAAGCGGAGTTATTGGGGTCCATTTGTATGGTAAGTCCAATTTTTTCTCACTTCAAGCTGATAACATGATAAGTGTACTACTTTTGGATTCACTATTGTAGGGAGTTGAACTTATTAAAGGTCGTCTTAAGGACGACGCACCAAGCGACCCGTACTCAGGAGTTCTCCTTGGTGGGCCAAGGCCTGCCGAATCTCACTGAGAGCTGGGATCAGTGCAGTTGCTAACTCTGGCGAGAGCGTGGTTGCCGCTGTCGGTGGTGTAGTAGGGGTTAACAATTGGTCAAAAAGTCCTGACTTGAGTAAAGGTACCAAGTCTACGAACTGAGCTACGGATAAACGCTTGGCTCGACGGTCAGCTAGCGTGATGGTCAAAACCTGCCCAATCCCCAAGGCTTGCGGGGCTAAACCACGCCCCTGCACCTGTAACCGTCCCCGTGGATCGTGGTACAGCGCGATGAACTGGAGCGTACCATCTCCGCGCCGCAGGGCAACCACACTACCCCCCGCTCCCGTCACCGTTAGCCCATCTACCCTCAAATCCAGTCCCCCACTATTCGCCGGGACCCGCAGCCACAGCGCACCCCGCGTCAAGATAATCTCGCGCTCCATCTGGAAGCTAAACTCACTCCCCCGGTCGGCTCGAATAAGTGTTCCATCGGCAAAAAGCAGGTCGGCCCGGGTGGTGGGAGTGGTCAAAGACTCCCCGGCCCTCAACACCCGTTCAGTCCCCTGGACCATCCCTTCCATTAAGGGCACTCCTGCCAAAGGTTGAGCGAGCCCGACTAGGATCATTAACCAAAAAAGTTTTTTCACCTTTGTATGATATCAAAGCATTATCTTAGGAATTTAGACGCCAAACCAGAGTTATCATCCATTATCGTTAATGAAATAACGGGGTAGTCGGCAATTAGGAGATAGCGTATGGACCGAATGACCCCATGGCGAGCAGTACAATTTACCGACCTGCACCTCTATCACAGTCCTGAGGGGGGCCTACTCGGTCTCAATACCCAGCAGTCTTTTCAGGCAGTCCTAGCGCATTTTAAGAATCACCATTGGCCCGTGGATGTCGTCCTTGCCACCGGGGACTTAGCCCAGGATGGTTCAGTGGCAGCCTATAAATCTCTCCGCGCGCTACTACTACCCCTGGACCTACCGGTGTATTGGATTCCCGGCAACCATGACAATCCTGCGGCGATGGCCCAAGCCTTGACGGGAGGACTGATTTCGGCCCAAAGACAGGTCTTGCTCCCGCCCTGGCAGATTATTCTACTGGACTCCACTCAACCCCAGCAGGTAAGTGGATGCTTGACAGGGAACCAATTGGCATTTTTAACAGAATGTATAACTACCCATCCTGAACACTACGCGCTGGTCTGTCTCCATCATCATCCGCTCTCCATGGGTAGTGCTTGGCTAGAGCGTATCGGTTTGGTGAACGGCGCGGATTTCTTGAACTTAGTGCGGCAGTATTCCCAAGTGCGGGGGGTAGTGTGGGGCCACATCCACCAGGATTACACTCGCCAGGATGGAGAACTGTTGCTGATGGCGACCCCTTCTACCTGTATCCAGTTCAAGCCCCGAACGCCGGATTTCGCCCTAGACACGGTCCTACCGGGCTATCGCTGGTTAGAACTACACTCTGACGGGCGCATCGTGACGGGCGTGGAACGTTTAACCAGTCTCGGTCCAGACCAATACATCAATATGACTGCCCAAGGCTACTGAAGCCCAACAAAAAGAGCCACCGCTAGGTGACTCTCAAGGTTAAAATTGGCTCCCCGGGCAAGATTCGAACTTGCGACCAATCGATTAACAGTCGATCGCTCTACCGCTGAGCTACCGAGGACCGCATTTCTCAAGGTAACGTCTGTGGGGTCAGCTGTCAACTTTTTGGGTGGAATCATGGTGAAAGTAGTTTTTTTTGGGACACCTGATTTTGCTGTACCGACGCTGGAGCGGTTGTTGGTATCCACCCAGGTCCTAGCAGTCGTGACTCAGCCGGACCGTCCCGCCGGACGCGGCGGGAAACTGACCGCCCCGCCCATCAAACAGCTTGCTTTGGCCCAGGGATTGCCCGTCTACCAGCCTGAGCGGTTACGCAAGGCTGAGACCGTTCTACTGGCTTTAGAGAATCTAGACGCGGATTTTTTCGTAGTGGTCGCCTACGGGCAGATCCTCAGTCCACGGGTCCTTGCCATGCCTCGCTTAGGTTGTATCAATGTCCATGGGTCGCTGTTACCCCACTATCGCGGGGCGGCTCCGGTGCAGTGGGCGGTCTTTCATGGGGAGACGACCACGGGGATCACGACGATGTTGATGGATGCGGGCCTAGATACTGGACCCATGCTCCTGAAGACGACCCTCCCCATCCCCACCACGGCGACGAGTGCGGACCTCTTACAGGAATTAGCGCCCCTTGGCGCGGACCTGCTCATCACGACCCTCACCACCTTCGCCAGCCTCACCCCTATCCCCCAAGACCCCAGCCAGAGTAGCTACGCGCCCCTTATCACCCCGCAACACCTCGTCATACCTTGGGACGCGCCCGCTACCGTGATCCACAACCGCGTCCGGGCCTTCTATCCCCAGGTCTATACCCAGCACCGCGCCCAACGCCTCAAAATTCTCCAGACTCAGCCCGTGGACCAACCCAGCCTTAGCCCGTGGGGGACCGTGACCCAACTCGTCAAATTCCAGGGTTTCCAGGTCAGCACGGGCGCGGGTCAACTGCTCGTTACCCAGGTCCAACCAGCGGGTAAAAAAAGTCAGTCGGCTTGGGACTACAGCAACGGGTCCCGGCTCCAAGTCGGTGAACAACTAGGGCTTCTGTAACTGTTGCCGTCCGGTGCGGACCACTTGTAAGGCACGTTCGAGGTCCCCATCAAGACGGGCAAGGACCTTCTCGGCGTAGGCATCGGCTTCTTGCTGGATGGTCTCGGTCTGACGGCGGGTCTCGTTTAGCATCCGCTCGGTCTCCAGGCGGGTTTTTTCGCGCAGTTCCTCAGCTTGCCGTTGGTAATTTTCTAGCTCTCGGCTGGCTTGGGCGCGGATTTGACTGGCTTCTTGCTCGACAGTCCGCAGTAGTTCTGACTCATTGACATAGCGTTCAGCTTCGCGCTTGGCCCCGGCAATCAGTTGTTCGCCCTCAGTCCGGGATTGTTCGCGTACTTGGTTGGCCTGCTGACGCGCTTGGGCGAGGATGGCATCACGGTTTTTGAGTAAGCTCTCGGCTTCGGCAAGCTCCGTGGGTAGATTGACCCGCACCCGGTCTAGAATATCCAGGGCCTCTTCTTCATTGATGAACGTCCGTCCCCCCAGGGGTAAGCGGGGGCTATCGAGGATCAAGCTCTCCAGACGGTCCAACTCTTTGTCAATACTCATCGCTTAGCTCCACTAAAATATTCGGTCAAATCCCGCTCCACATGGGCCGGGACCAAGTGACTCACCGGACCCCCCAAGCGGGCCACTTCCCGCACAACGGAGCTACTGAGGAAACTGTACTCCGCTGCCGTCACCAAAAAAACGGTCTCCAAATCCGCGCCCAGGGTGCGGTTGGTCTGAGCCATCTGGAGTTCCAGTTCAAAGTCCGAGACCGCCCGCAACCCCCGGATCAAAACCTCGGCTTGCCGCTGACGGGCAAAGCGTACCGTCAACCCCATAAAACTAGCCGTCTCCACATTGGGTAAGTGACGCGTCGCCAAGGCAATCTGGTCCTGGCGTTTATCTACGCCAAAAAGAGGCTGTTTCCAGCTGTCGGTTGCCACAGCCACAATTACCCGCGCATAGAGCCGACTGGCACGCTCAATGAGGTCCAGATGCCCAAAGGTAATGGGGTCAAAACTGCCGGGATACAGGGCAATCACCGCACACAAGAACTAGCGATAGGGTTATTTTAATCGCTCAAACGCCTAATTGTGTCCGTAGCCCGTCTGCACCCCTAAATAAAATGCCCCGCCAGCCCACCTGCTCGGCTCCCTCGATATTGCTCAGACGGTCATCAATCAAAGTTAATGCGTCTCTAGCTCCCAACCGCGCCTCAAGAGCCTGATAAGCCTGGGGCTCGGGCTTACGAAAACCACACTCATAGGAGATGAGATAGCCCGCGAAATATCGGTCTAGGTCCAACTTACGGCGGATATCCTCAAACCAGCGGCAATAGTTAGACAGTACCCATAGGGTCTCACCCTGCTTTTTCAGGTCCAGTAGCAGCCCCTCCATCCCCGGCAGGAACTCGTAATAGTCAAAAAACGCCGCCTTGAGAGCCAGGGGATCAGTAAGAACCCGTTCACCCTGATAAAAACGCTGCAAAAACACGGCCTCATCAATCTGACCCCGTTCAAACTCCAGCCAACTGGTCGGGTGTTTTTGCGTGAGGAGCGTCTGGAAGCTCACCCCCAGGTGGCGGGGGATATGTTCATAGAAAGGGTCCTGCACCACTGTATCCATCAAGTCGAAGACCAACACCCCCATCGCTCCTCCATGGCACAATAGAATTTACGCCCTCATGTAACCATGGAAACCTTCTTAAAAGCCAACTTGGGCAAATGGTTAGCCCAACGCTCCAGCTTTTCCTTAGTCTCAGACCAAGACCAAGCGGGCAAACTTGAACTCCAGGTGGACTGGGTGCCCCCCACCAGTGAATTAGCCCAAGCTGCTCCCGGTGCGATGGGAGGACTGACGACGACTTGGCAAGGCACGCCCGCCCTCCGGGGCCGCTCCACCCTCCTCTTCATCCCGACCTCTGAGGCGGCGGGTAATCTGGTTGTTCAACAAGCCACAACCTACCAGGGTACCTACCAATTGCAAGGAGCTGTCCTCACCCTCCATACCCAACAGGAGGACTTACTGACAGAGGAGCGGATCTGGTTTGGTGGTACTAATCTCCGCATTCGGACGGTGACGGTGAAACAAGGGAACGGGCAGACGATGGCAAGCTTCTTCTCAGAGATCCGCGCCCTCGAAAAACTATCTTAAGAGATACGCAGTTAAACGCAAGATAAATCTATAGTAATATTACTTAATTTTGGGAGAAGTCATGCTAAAGCGCGTAGGTCTAATGGCGGGAATTTTAGTGAGCTTCACGTCGGCGGCTCAGGCTCTCACCTGTACCCCACTCAAGGTCTTGGGTTCGGGGCTGACTGCAATTAATAAATCTATCTCGCCGCCCTCGGCCCTCATCACTGGTAACAACTGGAATAGTGACTTTATCGTCCCCAGTGGTGTCCGCTACCGCGAATATGTCGCCACTGTCAGGACTGAGAAGAACGGACAGTACGACCTCAAAATGGTCCTTAAGTACAGTGATGAGTCCATGAAAACGGTTTTCGAACAGGCAGCGCGGCCCTTGGGTGTCAATGACAGCTTCAGTATGACGGGTAAGCCCCAGAGTGCTCGTAAGCAACCCTATCAAGTCAACGTCTTAACCGGGGGGACCGCCGTGACGGGCAATAGTGTCACCGTCAAGGCCAGTGGTTGCCGCTAGTAGCCCTGGGTCAGGGGGCTGGTGATAGGATGGGACAACTAATCAAGTAGGGCCGGTCGTGAAAAAGAATTGGCTACTGGGAGCCGTGGTCTTGGTGTTACTGGGCGGCGTTCCGGCTTTAGCCCAGGTCCCCTTAGTCACACCACCGCGTCTGGATGCCGAGGAAACTGACCGTTTGGCCCGTCAATTGGCGCAGCAAGGCGTTTTACTGGTGCGGGCTAACCGTTATGAGGAGGCTGAAAATGCCCTGGAACTCGCTGTCCAACTCTCGCCCCAACTCGCTGAACTCTATGCGGTCTTAGGCGGGGTCTACTTGGGCATGGATAAGGCCCCCCAAGCTGTCACTGCTTTTCAAAAAGGTCTCGCCTTAACCCCCCAAGAGAGCCGTCTTCACTTTTATTTAGGCCAAGCTTACTTACGGAGTAAGAGTTATTTCGCCGCCATTGATGCTCTAGAACGCGGTGTGGCTCTGGATGGTACGAGTGCTGGCGGCTATTTTGACCTAGGGAATGCCTATTATCTGGCTCAGCAGACCACTAAAGCCCTGACGAGTTATGAACAGGCAGTTGCGCTCAAAGCAGATTACTGGGAAGCCATCAACAACATTGGTCTACTACGCTATGAGCTCGGCGATATCCCCACTGCCATCGCCCAGTGGCAAAAGGCCAGCAGTCTAGATGACACTGCACCTGAGCCCCGGCTAGCCCTGGGGGTGGCTCTCTATGCGGAGGGCGACCGCACCCAGGGGTTGACCTTGGCCCGTCAAGCCTTGACCTTAAATAAGACCTACGGCGACCCCAGCTACCTCAAAGAACAACTCTGGGGCGATAAACTCGTGCAGGCGGCCCAACAAGTCTTTGCCCTACCGGAGATCCAAGTCATCCTCAAAGCCAAATCCTGACGAGTGGACAGTGCGCTCAAAGCCGTTGTCTTCGGGTTCCGGGGTGTCTTGGTGGCTGATGCTGCCCTGCATCGTGAACTGACCGCTGAAATCCTCCAGCCTTGGGGTATTGTCTTCAAACCGGGTGAATATCGCCAGTGCTGCCTCGGGGTCAGTGAGAACCAAAGCTTATGGCAAATCCTCGAACAGCGGGGACGGGCGGTCAACGCCGAGATTGTCGCGGAGTTAGTCGAGCGCAAACAAAAACTCTACTGCGAACGCTTCCTTAAAAACCCACCCCGTTTAGCAGGTGTAGAGCAGAGCCTCGCCCAGGTGCGTCAACTGGGCCTAGGCTGTGCCCTGGTTTGTGGATTGGCGAAAACCGATCTGGATCGATTGCTTGCGAAGTTGGGCTACAGCGATTATTTCGGGGTCCTGATTACGGCTACGGATGCACTGCCCGCACCGGACCCAGCTAGCTACCGCCTCGCTCTAGCCAGCTTGAGTTCAGAACCGCTCGCGCCCTGGCAGGGGATTGCGGTGGTAAGTACCTATTCCGAAATTCTAGCGGCCCAGACTGTGGGGCTTGAAGTCTTGGCCCTGCCCACGGAAGTACCCTTTCATATGTTGCAACGGCGGGTGGATTGGGTGGTGGACCGCCATGACCAGATTGACTGGACGCAGATTAGTGCTGCCCGTACCCAGTCAGGGCCACAAAAAAGCCCCCCCGTGGGAGGGCTGGATTAATTTTGGGTCAGGACTAGACCGTGACGGCCTGTTTAGGGGCTTGGGCCATGTCCACGTACAGTTTCGCCATCTGGGTCAGGGTCAAGGACTTGACCTTGTCGGCGTTCCCGGCGGTCCCGAACTCGATCAGACGGTCACGCACCACTTTCGACATGGCTTTGGTGGCGGGGATCAGGAACTTGCGGGGATCAAATTCACGTTTGTCTTCCATGAGACCTTTGCGGATTGCGCCGCTCCAGGCCAACCGGGTGTCGGTATCAATGTTGATCTTCCGTACGCCGTTTTTGATGCCTTCTTGGATTTCGGAAACGGGTACACCGTAGGTCTGGGGCATATCGCCACCAAAGGCATTGATGACATCCAGCAATTCCTGGGGCACTGAGGAAGAACCGTGCATGACCAAGTGGGTGTTGGGGCAAGCCTCATGGATAGCCCGAATCCGGTCCATCGCCAGGATCGCGCCATCGGGCTTCCGGGAGAACTTGTAGGCTCCATGGCTGGTCCCAATCGCAATCGCGAGGGCATCCACCCCGGTCTGCTCCACGAAATCCTTCGCTTGGATCGGGTCGGTCAGTAGCTGGTCGTGGGAGAGCACACCCTCTGCGCCGTGTCCGTCTTCTTTGTCGCCCATCCCAGTTTCTAGAGAGCCCAGGCAACCCAATTCACCTTCGACACTTACGCCAATCGCGTGGGCCACTTTGACCACTTCGGCGGTGACAGCAACGTTGTACTCATAGGTCGCCGGGGTCTTGGCATCCGCTTCGAGGGAGCCGTCCATCATGACGCTGGTGAAACCGTTTTGCATGGCGGAATAGCAGGTGGTCGGGCTATTGCCGTGGTCTTGGTGCAGGACCATCGGGATCAGGGGATATTCCTCAGCCGCCGCCAGAATCATGTGGCGCAAGAAAGCTTCTCCGGCATACTTGCGGGCTCCACGGGAAGCCTGGAGAATAACGGGGCTATTCACTTCGGTGGCCGCGTCCATGATGGCGCGGATCTGTTCAAGGTTGTTGACGTTGAAGGCCGGAACGCCATAGCCATGTTCAGCGGCGTGGTCGAGCAGTACGCGAAGCGGCACGAGTGCCATGGAATATCCTCCTAGATTGCCCATGCTTAATTCAATTTAATAGTAGGTCATAAATGAACCCCAAAGACGTACCCGGTGACACGGGACGCAAATAAATTCTCCCCAGGCAGGGCCAGAAATGATATCCATAGGACAGATTTACTTTGGGGATGGGCGATGCAGTGGTTGGTACGGTTACTAGTGGCAAGCTTGAGTCTCAGTCTGATGGCCTGTGGTAGCTCGACTAACTCGGCGCAGACCGGGGAGCCGGGCTTGGAGCCGAGGGTTTATACCAAAAGCTCAACCCAGGTCTTCCAGGCCGCCCAGCAAGCTTTTACGACTTGGCCCCGGGGTAAAGGGGTATTGGCGCAGGATGCCCAAGCGGGGACGGTCCATGGTTACAGTCAAACTGATCTCTGGAAATTCACCGATGATGTCTACGTCACCATCCGCGCGGAATCCCCGACCCAGACTCGCGTAGAAGTCCGCTCCAAAGGCCGTATGGGTCAATTTGATTTCGGGGGGAATGCCCGCAACATCAAAGAATATTTGCTAGCTCTCGATGGTTTACTTAATTGACCCGGCGGACCACATTGAGTAAGAACCAAGTACAGACTTGCTGAAAAGCCGGGAGGAGGGCTTCTTCGACCTCTAGGACGGTAGCTCCCTCGTGGACAATCAGTTGTAGGCCGACCACCCCACTCTCGGCACACAACAGGGCTACCCCGGCTCCTGTGGTACTGGCGAGCTCTAACGTTTCGTAGGCAACCGGACCGGCTACGGCATCAAGATCCACCCACTTGTGGGCCTGGGTGTACAGGGTGAAGACCTCCAATAGCTCATCGTCTGCCATCTGACAGGCCACCATCCGCTTACCTTGGAGCAACAAGAGAAATTCATTATCATCGTCCCCCACCCCCAGATTGACCTGCGGGTCTAGATCGGGGTCCAGGGTAATCTCCATCAACAAAGCTTTAGTCTTAGCAAAATCCACCATCAAGCCCATGATTATCCCCGTGCGTTCCGGTCTTATTTTGGCATTGCTAGGGATGATAGGCTGAGGCTGATTTGGGTAGGAACTGATCATCGAGAATTGGCTCATCGTCGGCTTGGGGAATCCTGGTACTCAATATGACTACACCCGCCACAACATCGGGTTTGTGGTGCTAGATCAACTCGCTCAGCATTGGCGGCTCACTTTCAAAGAGGAACGTCGTTATCAGGGTTGGTGGGCAGTGCGGACGAGCCCGAAGGTTTATCTACTGAAACCCCAGACCTATATGAACCGTTCGGGGCAATCGGTACGGGCGGCTCTGGACTGGCTCAAACTCCCGCCCACACAACTATTGGTCATCTACGACGACATGGCCCTACCCGTGGGTCGGCTGCGGCTCCGCAAGGAAGGCTCCGCTGGGGGACATAACGGGATTAAGTCGCTGATTGAACACCTCGGCACCCAGCAGTTCCCCCGGTTGCGCCTAGGAATTGACCAGCCACCGACAGGCCAAGAGACGGTGGATTACGTCCTAGGCCGCTTCTCGCCCCTGCAAAAAAAAGTCCTCCCACTAGTTGTGGATGCGGCAACAGCGGCGGTGGAATTAGCTCTCAACCGGGATCTAGACCAAGCAATGAATACTTACAATGCGTGGCAAGCTTGAGAATTCTCTACAGTGCAGCCGTCATCGCCCAAACCGTTGCTCGACTCGGGCAGGAGCTAAACCGGGACTACGGCGCAGTCACAGAACCCGTGGTCCTCTTGGTCGTCCTCAAGGGCGCGTTAGTTTTCGCTGCTGACTTGATCCGCCAGTTACATTTCCCGTGTGAAATCGCTTGTATCCAGGCTAGTAGTTACCGTCAAGGAACCAGCCCCGATGCGCTCCAGGTTAGTGAGATGGCGGATTTGACTGGGCGGACGGTTATAGTCCTAGAAGACATTGTGGACACGGGTTTAACGCTCCAGAGGATTTTGAGCGGACTGTCGGCGCGGTCCGTGCAAGTCTGTACTCTCCTCGACAAACCCCACCGCCGCCGAGTCGCCGTCCCCATTCATTACCGGGGTCTGGTGTTGATTGAGGATGAGTTCATTGTGGGTTACGGCCTAGATTACGCCGAGCGTTATCGGGAGTTGCCCGACATCGCGGTGCTAGTCCCCTCCTCATTGCCCAATGAGGAGGAGAGGTCTGCTTAGAGTCCCTTGTCCGACTCAATGGTTGTGGGTTTGCCCTTTTCTAGCGCGTCGGCGTAGGCATCGTTGACCAAGGGCGAGATACCAGGGGTAGCACCAAAGGGCGGTAAGTCCACGGCCTTGAGCGTTTTGGGCTCTTCTGAAGCTTGGTCGGTAGCAGTCTGGGCTGCTTCAGCGACGTTTGGGAGAGTCTGGTCTACAGCGGGTTTGGACCGGGTCACGGAGTCCTTGACCGCATCTACCGTGCTGGCAACCGCAGGCTTGGCTTCTTCCACTGTGGTTTTGACGGTATCCACGGCATTCATGACACTGGGTTTAGCTTCTTCAAGGGAAGCTTTTACTGTGTCGCCCATATCAGTAACCGAGGCTTCTAAGCTCGCGCCGGTTTTTTGAACGGCTTCGGTCACGGCGGGTTTAGCCTCTTGGATGGTTGCTTTGACCGCGTCCACCGTACCGACGATACCGGGCTTGGCTTCTTCCACCGTGGTTTTGACTGCATCTATGGCACTCATGACACCAGGTTTGGCCTCTTCAAGGGAGGTTTTTACGGCGTCGCTCACCCCAGTCACCGAGGTCTCCAAGCTTGCACCTACTTTTTGCACGGCTTCGGTTACAGCGGGCTTGGCCTCTTGGATGGTTGCTTTGACCGCATCTACTGCCCCAACAACACCGGGTTTAGCTTCTTCCACCGTGGTTTTGATGGCATCCACAGCCCCCATCACCTTAGGCTTGACTTCTTCTAGGGTGTTCTTCACCGCACCGACCACATGGTCTACTTTTTGACCCAAGTCTTCCGCCGCTTGGCTACCGGCGATACCCCCAGCGACAGCCCCAGCCACTGCCCCAATCGCCGCCCCAATTCGCCCACCAACAAGGTTGCCAATCGCCGCCCCCACGAGACCGCCCCCGGCGGCCCCGACCGTTGTACCGAGGGAGCTATCTGTACCTTGCTCAGGGGGAGTTTCCAGGACCTGTAATTCCCCTTCAATTATGGTCACGGGAATGATTTCTTCCCGGAGTTCTACGGGCTTACCTTCGCTGCTCTGGACCATGGGTGCTCTCCTTGCTATGGTTTTTAGCTTGTGGATACGCTGTAAACTTAACGAGTTTTCTCAACCTAGGCACCAATCCTAGGAGAGACACCAGCCAGTTCCTTAGGCCATATCGGAGCGTAACGAGCAGACGTTTTTCCTACTTTGAGTCCGCTGACTAAGCCAAGTATTGCTGAATCCACAACCCTAATAACGGTTGGCAGAACTGATAAGCCAGCGCAATCTGGTCATCCCCTTGACTGTCTGGGCCATAGAGGAGGTCCTTTTTGACCAGCGCGGTGAGGGCACCTTGTAGGGAACCCCCACGGGGTAAGCTATGTTTTTGGGTGTAGTCATTGCTCTGGGGATGCAGGGTCGGGTCGAGGGCTAGGGTTTCGAGGACCCGGGACTGGATGGCGGGTAGCTGTCTGAGTAAGGTCTCAAACGTTGCACTCAAGTCTTCGAGCAAATGAGCTAGGGCCGTGCGGACTTCGGTTTCTGTCAAGAGGGCCAGCACCGGGAGGCGACGGGCGAGGGCAACACAGGTCCCTAGATGTCCCTGGACCAGACGCGTAATCAGTTCGCGGGCGGGCGGTGTGCAGACAAACCCTTGGGCGGCAAACCAGCGGGCGACCAACTGGGTTTCTAAGGGCATGAGTTTCACAATTTCATAGTTATTGTCAGTGGTAATCGCGAGATCCGGCCCACTGCCTAGACCGTAGCCCAAGACATAGTTAGCATCGGGCAGTTCATCCAGGTGACGGCGCAACTGAGCCTGCCAACTCTCATCACGGTCCCAACTGCCGAGATGGACAAAGTTGTTCAGAAAGACAATCACCCGCTGTTGACGATGGCGGGCCACCGCCTGGGGTAAATCCAATAGCGTCAAAAAATCCTGTTCTAAGGTCCGGGTCGTCGTACAGACTAGGTTCAACTGCCGGGTCCGGGGGTCAATCTGGACTTGATTGTGGGGTAAATGCTGGCCCACCCACGCCAACCCCGCCACATAATCCCCAAACCCCGCTAAAAAACTCTGGGCTAATAACCCTACAAACCGCACCCGGTCCGTCGCCCGCAAACAATCTAGGTAGAGGACGGTCCCTTGGATATCCGTCACCGCCCGCTCAATGAATTGACGACGACCACTGCCCGGTACCCCGAGCAGTAAGAGGTTGCCGTCTTTACTCAGGTACTGGCTGGTGTGTTCACGCAGGGCGGGCCGCTCTAATTCGCTACTCGCATTTTTGGTAACACCCATCACGTGATTGTACAAAGATTTGGGCGAGTCTTTTAGCGATTGTGCGCTTCACAGTCGCCGATACTGACCCAATCGCTACTGCCGTCGAGCCAGTGTTCTTTTTTCCAGACTGGGGCATGGTGTTTGAGGGTATCAATGGCGAATTGACAGGCGGCGAAAGCCTCCCCCCGATGGGGCGAACCCACGGCTATCGCCACACTCACCTCCCCGACCTGGAGTTTCCCGACCCGGTGATGGATAACGACTTGGTTGATGGGCCACTGTTGTTGGACCTGCCGTCCGATGTCTTGGAAAACGGCTAGAGCCATGGGGGTATAAGCTTCGTACTCCAGGTAACGGACAGCCCGCCCGGTGGTACTGGCGCGGACTGTCCCGACCATCAGGACAATCGCTCCGTTCGCTGGGGTATCGGCAAGGCTGTAGACCCGCGCTAAATCCAGGGGTGCCCACTGCAAAACAAAGCATGGCGGAGTGGCAACTAGCAAGGCTTAACCCCGGTGGGCTAGGACGTTGAGTTTTTCGAGGGCTTGGGTGGCCTCAGTGCGGACAGCCTCATCGGTATCCTTCTCGTGGGCCATCTGGAGGGCTTTAATTGCCGCTACCCCGCCAATCTCCCCAAGCGCAAAAGTAACGGTCTGACGCACTTCTGCCGATCGGTCGCGGAAAAAACCAAACTGGTTGCCCTTGAGCATCCGTACTAACATCGGCACCGCCCCGCCGAGACGGAGTTTGCCAATGGCCATGGCGGTACAAGCCCGTGAGTGGTCGGAGGTGTTACTTAAAGCTGAGATGAGGGCTTGCTGCGCTTGGGGAGTGTTGAGCCGGACTAGGTCTAGGGCGGCTCGGATCTGTCCCATTCGGTCCCCGCCCGCGAGTAGGGCCGCCATTTCCTCAACTCTTTTTTCGTCCGCCATTGTTGACTCCGCACTATCTTTAGTCAGTTTAATCCTGTTTAAAAGCCGTGCCTAAGCCAGAGCTAGACGGTTCCTAAAGATACGTAACAATTAGGGCGATCAAGTGCCGGGAAACCGACTTAATCCCGGTTTAAGGTGAATTTTTTCTACTAATTACGCGGCGAACCTCCGGTTTTCGCAACAAAAATTTATCCGGGTAGCCGTTCGACCTGAGCAAATCCGACGAGTTCTAGTTGACCGGGGCTGAGGTCTAACTGCAAAATGCGGGCTGTGGTCCCCTGGGCGCGCAGGGCTTCTAGATTGATGACATCATTGAGACTACCAGCAAAAATCTCAGCTAGATCCGGCGGAACCGCGACCTCATCTAGGTAAAACTGGGTATTTTTGAAGCCCAAGCGCGTCCCCTGGGTGACGGTCAGCCCCGTGCGGACGGTGAGGCGGATTTCTTGGCCCGGTGGGGTTTTGCCGACGATAGCGAGTAAAGCCGAGAGTTCTAGTTGGCCCTTGAGCAGGCTCAGACGCGGTTGCGTAAAGTCCAGGGTTTCCATCTGACCCACGCCCCCCAGGAAACTGGGTAGCTCAGCACGGACCCCTTTCAGCGGCGCGAGGACCTCGGGAGTATTGAGGGCCGCATTGAGGTCAGCCTCGGTCAGTTGCAGCCGAATTGCCGCTCTGAGTGGGGTACTGAAGTTGCTGAGGTTACTGAGGTCCAAGCGGATCGGGTCGGTCTCCAGTTCTGCCAGAGCCACCCGCAGCCCAGGCCGGAGGATCAGCCCACGCCCCGCCACCCGAATCCGGTCAATATCGCCCTGGGCAATCCGGTAGTTGGGTACACTCTGGACCCGCACTTCTAGCCGTTCCGTGCTCTGGAGCTGACCGAGGATGCGTTCTTTAAGCAATACGTCAAGGGCCACACCCCCCAGCGTCCCCGCCCCAAAAGTTAGAGCCAACAACCCAGCCAGCCATTCCATGAGTTAGAAGCCCCGCTCTTGCAGTAGTTTGAGGAGGGGCTGCCAGCGGACTTTACGGTCTGACCCCATCTCAATCACAATTTTGAGCCGGGGCTCCTGTTGCGTCAATTCCACTAAGTACTCTAGTTCTTGGGCCGCCAAAACTTTTCCCTCAATCAGCCAGAGCAGGAGACCCTTGTACTTGGGCGGGACACTCGCCAAGTGGGTCTGGATCAGGGGCGGGAAAGCAAAAACCATCGTACTTTTTTTACCGAGGTGAGCAGGGCGGACTTCGTGGGTCTGGGTCAAATACCGGGCCGGGTCCCCCAAACCCCGCGCACTCATGTGGAGCGAGGTATAGCCCGCCTCCCGCATCCGGCGTTGGTAGTTCCCCTCAAACCCGCCCTCGGGCGGAGCCCAGAGGGCCATGGCTCCGACTTGGGTGAGTTCAGCAACAAATTCTTTCCCATCGGTAACTATCGGATACACGCTCAGGCTCAGTGAGTTTCCCCTAGATTAACCCAGGCTGGATCAACCCGGGTTACTCACATATTTAGGACTATTCAAATGGTGCCATGAAAACCTTCGCTCTACGCCTAAAACCCGAGGCTGACCTCCGCCAAGCACTGCTCCAGTTCGCGCAGATGAGGCCGTTACGGGCGGGGTTTGTGTTGAGTGCCGTGGGGAGTCTACACCAAGCTTGTTTACGGTTTGCAGGAGCAGCAACGGGAACGATCCTCACGGGTAAATTTGAACTGATTGCCCTCACGGGGACCCTCTGCCCCACGGGTGTTCACTTACACGGAGCGATCGCTGACGCGACGGGCCAGACTAGGGGCGGGCATCTATTAACGGGTTGTCTAGTCTATACAACCTGTGAGTTGGTGCTGGGTGAGGCGATGGGCTGGGAGTTTCGGCGGGAACTGGACCCTGAGACCGGATTTCATGAACTGATCCCTCAACCCTCAGCGACAGAATCGTCCTCTAAACTACCGTAAACCCCCAAGTTAGAGGAACCCGTCTGACGGGGGAAGTCGGGTAAACAGGAAATGGTCTGGCGCAGAGCCTCACCCCAAGTAGCCTGAAGTTTGACGAGATAGGGGTCATCGGCTTGGAGGCGGTGGCGATGGCTGAGGACAAAACTATCGGTCTCATAAATCACCAAGTCCAGCGGCGGTCCCACAGAGGCATTACTGAGAACGGTACTATTCATTGAGAGCATGGCATACTTCACCGCCGCCGTAAAAAGGGGTGCATGGTAACGGTAGCCCCGGTCCAGAATGGGTTTGCCGTATTTACTCTCACCGAGTTGGAGATAGGGCGTCTCATAACTGGCCTGGATGTGGTTGCCCTGGGTGTAGATCTGGAAGAGTTCCGGGGGTTGACCGGGCAGTTGACCGCCCAGGATGAAGTTGGGATTGAAGTTGAAGTTATCTCGCTCTAAATGAATACGGTCACGGGCCTCAACAAGCCGGAGTTTGTCACCAATGTAGTTCGCGGTCTCGTGGAGCGTGTTGTGGGTATGGATATTGGGCGTAATTTCTAAATGCAAATCCCGCCGGACCATTGCCAGGACCGCCTGAGTCGCGGCTCGGTTCCCCGAGGCCATCAGGACCACCGCCCGTTGACCGAGCGAGGAAAAATCAAACAGTTTGGGATTGGTATGGATGTGGTCTACCCCGGAGTGGGTCCGAGTATCCGCCATCATCACCAAGCCTTGACGGTTGAGCAGACCCAAGCAATAGGTCATGTCGGCTACCAGCAACGCCTTCGAGTATAGTACGGTCCCTCCCCCTGTCGGGCACAGCCGTGGTGGGGGACTAAATGGTGAGCTTTAGTTGCATGGGGGTGTGGGGGCCGTGCGCGGCCCCCGCGGGTCGGCGGGAGCGTGAGGGCGGAACCTAAGGTTCCTGTCCTCACAGGCTGTTGGGGATGTTGGGTATTAGATGTGAGTTTCACGCTGGCCCACGATCAAGGTGTCGAGGTTGCGGGTGCGACGGAGGATTTTTTCGATAACTGAGCCATGTAGAGCTTCTTCCCAGAGACTGCGCCGGGATTCGCCGAGGACTAGTTGGGTAATCTGTTCGGTTTGAGTGATCGCAACGATGGTTTCGGCAATGTCCTCCGTCTGGCGTTCGAGGTAAACCGCGCCCAATTCTCCCGCAAGCTGCTGGAGTTGTTGGAGTTCTTGGGTCTGGGTAGGGGTGAGCAGTGTAGCAGGACGGATGTGGGCAACGAGGAAGCGGGCAGTGAGCCGTTTGGCGATCCGTGCTCCCCGGCGGATTAACTGTTGGGCATTGGGCCGAAGATTGAAACAGACTAGGAGCGCGTCGGTTCCAGTGGGGACAGTTTTGCGGGTGGTATCGTCGGCGACTTCGCGCAGGAGTAATTCCCGGAGTGCAGCGAGGTTATCGCGGCGAAAGAAGTTGGCGAGGGCCTGTTCAATCTTGGCGGGGGCGTAAATTTTGCCTTCCCGTAACCGCTCCTGGAGCTCCGTGGCAGGGAGGTCAATCAAGATCGTTTCGTCCGCACATTCAAGGACAAGATCGGGGACGGTCTCCCGAACTTTGACCCCGGTGGTACGCTCGACCAGCGTGTTGAGGCTCTCTAGGTGCTGGATATTCATGGTGGAGATGACGTGGATGCCCTGACTGAGCAAGGTTTCCACATCTTGATAACGGTTGGTGGCGGGTCTCAGGCCGGGGATGTTGGTATGGGCGAGTTCATCAATGAGGACAATTTCTGGTCTACGGGCAAGGACAGCATTGAGGTCGAGTTCGGTGAAAACCCGGCCCTGGTAAGTGGTCTGCTGTTTAGGGATGACTTCTAGGTCCGTGAGTAGGGCGGCGGTCTCGGCGCGTCCGTGGGTCTCAATCACGCCACAGACGACATCGTGTCCCTCGGCTTTGAGTTCGTGGGCCTTGGTGAGCATGGCGTAGGTCTTACCCACACCCGGTGCGGCCCCGAGATAGATCTGGTGCCAACCGCAGCCCTGTTTGCGTCGCTCGTCCCCGTGGATTAAACAGGTGCGCTCGGCTACTGGCGGGGGGCTGACGGGATTGCTGCCCGTGGACTCGGTACCGACGATGAGGACATCCAAATCCGTGGTCGCTCTGAGGAGACGGTTGACCACAGAACCACGGACCAATTCCTCCCAAGGAGAGCGCAGGGATTCCCCAATGATCACCTGGGTAATATTTTTACGGAGGGCAAAATCAGTCAGGATACGGGCCACATCCCGGCCCTCCAGGGTCACAAAAGTCCCCGCCGCCTGCTCGGTTAGCTGTTTAAACTCGGCGAGGATCGTTTCTTGCGCGGGGGTGGGTGCTTGGGATTGGACATAGACGGCGTAGAACTCGGCATCAAGGAGTTGGGCTTTGCGGGCGGCGCGGCGGATGAGTCGCCCAGAAGCGGGGTTGGTACTGATGGCGACGAGGATGCGTTCACGGACTCCGACCGGGCCAGTGGTCCCACTTTGTAGCCCGATTAAACTGGCATCTACTTTTTCAGCGACAGTACGGAGGGCCAGTTCCCGGAGGAAGACCAGGGTACTTTTACGAAAGAAATTGCTGGTATTTTGGCCCATGGTGTAGACCTTACCTTGGGCCAATCGTTCGAGGATGGTTTCGGGGCTGGCATCCACAAGTTGCACTTCGGCGGCGGATTTCAACAGGGAGTCGGGGACTAATTCGGTCACGGGGCGACCAATCAACATCCCGGCAGTCGGGGCCACACTGGTCAAGTGCTGGATATTCATGGTGGAGATGACACTAATCCCGGCGCTCAGTAGGGCTTCCACATCTTGATAACGTTTGGGGTTGGGGCTACCGGGGGCGTTGGTGTGGGCGAGTTCGTCAATCAGGACCGTGGCGGGGCGGCGTTCTAGGATAGCGGCGAGGTCCAGTTCAGTCAGTGTCGTCCCTTGGTAGTTCACCGAGCGCAGGGGGATTACTTCTAAACCCGTCAGCAGTTGTTGGGTCTCGTTCCGGTCATGGGTCTCAATCACCCCGACCACCAAGTCCACGCCCTTGCGGACCAGGGCTTGGGCATCCTTGAGCATCCGGTAGGTTTTGCCGGAGCCTGGGGCATAGCCGAGATAAATTTTGTGACGACCATGGGTGCTTTGGAGTAGCTGTCGTAATAGTTCCTCGGGGTCGGGTCGTCCGTCATCTTGCATCGGTCAATCCTCAAGCAAGTGTTGTTGGAGAGCGGCAACGGCGGCCTGGGTACGGTCGCGCACATTGAGTTTCCGCAAAATGACATGGACATGGACTTGGACGGTGCCCCCGGAGATGAAGAGTTTCTGGCTAATCTCCTGGTTGCTTAAGCCCGCCACCAAGAGTTTGAGAACCTGCCGCTCGCGGGGGGTGAGGGGGACGGGGG
>NZ_JAAXLT010000152.1 GCF_013285555.1 Candidatus Cyanaurora vandensis
GAATTTGGTTTGGGGGCGGGGTGGGCTATGTGGCCTGGGAGGGTACCCAGCATTTCCCCTTACAAAAACGTCTGCCCAATGGTCTGCCGATTGGTCCGGCGGCAACCGTGGCTCTAATCGGGGATGCTAAACAGATGAATGCCCGTTGGGTACGCGGCTGTCATCTCCAGAATTACGGTACCGCCTTGATGATTGGGATCGGGCTGGCCCTGCCGGTGTTGAATGAGACCGTCGCCCAACACTTGGCGGTCCAAGACCAGGATGTCGTCGCGCCAGTGCTTGATTTTGCCATCCCGCGCCGAGTGCGCCCGGTTTTCGATATGGTCAATTACCAGCAACTCAAATCCGGCAAGATCCAGATCAACGGTCAGAGCGTGCGGACGGCTCCCCTGTCGAGTTTTTTCTTGGCGGCGGAGATTGCTGTGGAACTGAAACAACAGATCCGACAGGGGCAATTCCTCTTGACCCAACCCGTTGCGCCCCTGCCGAAGGACCAGTTTTTGTTATCGCAAGAAGGACGGACACCCCAAGGAATAGCTCCCTGGACCTATAGTTGAAGGGTGGCCTCCGCGTAGGGTGATGATGCTTTTTCAGCCCTCCAGTTATTTCCCCATCTTCGGCCCCGAAATCCTCTGTCCCCACTGCCATCAGCCGATTGCGGCCTTGACCTTGACGGATACTTACCTGTGTCAACGCCATGGGGCCTTTGAAGCCGACCCGAAAACCGAAGAACTGGTCCATCTCCAGTCCTCCCGCCGCTGGCGGCAGTGGCAAGAGGCTTGGTACCGCCAACACACCCACGCCGACGGTATCCGTTTCGAGATCCACGAGGAGCTAGACCGTCTCCACGCCCAAGGCTTGCGGGCGACCCGCATTTTGGTAGCTCAGCGGTACCGGGAGCTGCTCAGTGGTTCCCTAGAGCGCACTTGGGGTACTGAGGAAGGCCCCCGGTCTTGGAGCGAAAAACGGACCCGCGAAACCACGGGCGAACGTACCAACCCCCGCTTCCGGCTCTATGGGTTGCCCGTGGAATTTAGTACCACTGAGCAACGCTGGACGATTATCAATTTTGAACTCCACAAAGAACCCGGTACGCCCAACCGCGAACGCTATTTCCGTATTTTTGATGCCGAGTGACTCCGTGCCTCAGGTTTATCTGATTGGCGGTCCTAACGGAGCTGGCAAAACAACTAGTGCGCTGGCTCTATTGGAAAATGAACTGTTGGGTGTAGCTTTTGTCAATGCTGACCTGATTGCAGTCCAGCTAAATCCGGCTACCCCAGAAGCGATGGCTTTTCAAGCCGGACGACTCATGCTAAAACGCATTGAACAATTATCAGCGGCTAGAACAAGCTTTGCTTTTGAATCCACCCTAGCCACCAAAGGTTTTGCTCCTTTTCTACGGCAATGCCAAGAGCACGGCTATTTTGTCACTCTACTTTATTTCTGGTTGAACTCTCCTGAACTTGCTGTCGAGCGAGTACAACGGCGCGTCAGTTTAGGCGGACACCATGTGCCCGAGACGGATGTTCGGCGGCGGTATGAGCGCGGACTAATTAACCTCCATAGTTTGTACATCCCTATTGCTGACTATTGGACAGTCCTTGATAACTCTTCTGGTAAAGCTCGGTCTATTGCTGAACAATATCAAGGAACGTCTGTCATCATCTACGATGAAGATACTTGGCACACAATTAGGACAGGCCATGAAAGCACAAACCCAAATGAGTGAAGTATCCCATCCCTTACCCTTAGGGAGGTTTGTGGAGACTATTCGCAAAGCCACTGCCCGCGCTATCGCTGAGCAACGGGCCATGGGACTATCCATTGCAGTCTGGCGGAACGGGAAAATAGAACACATTCCCGCCGACCAACCCTTTCCGCCGACCTGAGAATTTATTAAGTCCCTAGTTGATGGCACAATTGCCGAAAACAATTGCCCCTTGCCTCAAAATTCGCAAACTGGTCATAGCTGGCACAGGCCGGGGATAGAAGAACTGTCGCCGCGCCTTTATTTTTAGCCCAAGTCCAGGCGAGGGGCACGGCCTCCGCGAGGTCTTGACAGATAGTGAATGCCTGATAGCCCGACTGCCGGAGTAACTCAGCGAAGACCGGGGCGGCTTGTCCGTAGAGGATGACCCCGAGGGTAGCCCGGTGGATCTGTTGGAGCCAGAGTTGGGGGTTGCCCTGTTTGGCCTGTCCACCCGCGAGGAGAATCACAGGCGCGGTCATTGCCGTGAGACCCGTAGCGGCGGCTTCATAATTGGTGGCCTTACTGTCATTGATAAAAGCGACGCCGGCCCGGTCAGTAATCTTCTCTAACCGATGGGGCACCCCCTGAAATCCACGTACTGCCTGAGCGATATGGGAGACCGCGATCCCGGCTAGATGGGCACAGGCCACCGCCATCAAAATATTTTGGACGTTGTGCCAGCCCGGAATCTGGATCTCTGCCACGGCTAGAACCCGTTCTTCTTGGACCCAAATCTGGCCCTCCCGGACATGGATGGGGGCGGTGGGGTCATGGAGTGAAGTCCAGATTGCTTGAGGCCAGCGGGGAAGTAGGGTCCGCAAATAGGGGTCATCGCCATTGAGGACGACCTGTTCGGCTTGGTCCAGCAGACTAGCTTTGATCGCGGCATAACTCTCAATCGTGCCATGGCGGTTGAGGTGGTCCGGGGTGAAGGTAGTCCAGAGAGCGATTTTAGGCCGGATATTTGGGCTTTGTTCAATCTGGAAACTGCTCAGTTCAGCCAGCACCCAATCGGGTAGAGGACCGAGGGCGACATCTGAAATAGGCCGACCAATATTGCCACAGGCGGGGGCGACCCAGCCTGCCCGTGCCCAGATCTGAGCCAGCAGCATAGTAGTAGTGGTTTTGCCGTTGGTACCCGTTACCCCGACCCAGGGCACTTGCCCCAGCACATCCCAGGCCAAGTCCACTTCGCCTTGCACAACTAATCCCAAAGCGCGGCTCTGTTGTAAAAAAGGTGCGTCCCAGGGCACACCGGGACTAACCACAACCCGCACCAATCCTGGGGTTGGACAGAAATTCTCCCCCAAGCGGACGGTTATGCCTAGGGTCTGTATTTCAGTAGCTCGGGCAACAAGAGCCGGGGTCTGATTACTGTCCCAGAGGGTGACGGTGTAGCCCAAGTGGTTGAGGAGTAATGCCGCCGCCCGTCCCGATTCCCCAAACCCAATTACTGCTACTTTGCCCATGTCACCGCCCTTACACCGGGCTAATTGTGCCATGTTCGCTACACTTGGGACCATGCACCCCGCTTTTTTACCCGCGCAAGTGGCGCAACTCACCGAACCAGCGGCAATCAAGCTAGTCGAGCGCATCCAACGCCAGTCCATCGTTACGCCCCTGATCGCTCAGCCCATCCCGACGAGCTATGTCCAAGCCGGAGCCGGGGAGCCACCGATTTTACTCCTTCACGGGTTTGACAGTTCGCTCTTGGAATTCCGCCGACTCTTCCCGTTATTGGCTCAACAGAGAAGCACCTGGGCTGTGGATATGGTGGGGTTTGGGTTTACGCAACGGCTGCGGGGAATTCTCTACAGTCCCAAAGCAATCCGCACCCATCTCTATCACTTTTGGCAAACTCTCATCAGGCAGCCTGTCGTCCTCGTCGGAACTTCCATGGGCGGCGGGGCGGCGATTGATTTCGCGTTGACCTACCCCGAGTGCGTAGCGCAACTGGTCTTGATGGATAGTGTGGGCTATACCAGCGGGGTCCCGCCCGCCGTCCGCTACCTGTTCCCGCCTTTTGATTATTTGGCAGTACAGGTGTTGCGGAGTCCCCGACTGCGCCAGCGGGTGAGCGTCCTCTCCTACCACAACCCGGCTTTAGCTACAGTGGACGCAGCGCGGTGTGGAGCTTTACCACTCTTCATGCCCGGTTGGTACCAGGCCAGCATCTTATTTATGAAGAGTGGCGGTTATGAGAACTTGGCTGGACGCATCCCTCAGTTGACCCCGCCGACCCTAATTCTCTGGGGCGAACAGGACCGCATCCTCGACCCCGCCCAAGCCCAACTCTTCCAAAAAGCCATTCCCAAAGCCCGCCTCCACTGGATCAAAAATTGTGGACATGTTCCCCATTTAGAGCAACCGCAGCAGACGGCGGACCATATTCTTGTTATTCCTGAGGATCTGGAACGTTAGAAGATTTTGTTACGTTATCAAAAGCGGCGTAAAACCCCTAGCTTTAGCTATGGGGATATATGCCGTATCAGCCAATGGCGAATAGGATAGCTAAGCGGCAACTTTCAGCTTAAATAAACTATAATACTAGTATGTTAGTCCTTGAGTCAAAGTTGGTCGCCGCCCCTGAGCAGTTCGCCTTAATTGATGAAGCGATCCGCACCTTCCAATTCATCCGCAATAAAGCCTTGCGCTATTGGATCGACACCAAAGGGGCTACTAAGTATGACCTTAACAAACAATATGCAATCCTAGCCAAAGAGTTTGAATGGGCAGGAAAGCTAAACTCGATGGCTCGCCAATCCGCAGCCGAACGAGCATGGTCGGCAGTCTCTAGATTCTTTGACAACTGTAAAAAGAACATTGTGGGCAAGAAAGGCTATCCCAAGTTCCAAAAAGATAACCGCTCCGTTGAGTATAAAACTACCGGATGGAAA
>NZ_JAAXLT010000153.1 GCF_013285555.1 Candidatus Cyanaurora vandensis
CCCCCAATCAACCAGCCCCCCGCAAAACGGCTCCAGCCCTCGCCGCCAAAGTTGGTATCGTCGTCCGGCCCGACCGTGGCATAGAGGGAGAGAGCCAGGGTGCAGACGAGGACCAAAACAATCGTCGCCACCAGAGCCGCCGCCACCTGTAACTGTAAAAAGTCCGCCGGACGGTTGGCAGTCAGCCGCAGCGGACCCAGCAGGGTGAAAGGACCAAACAACCAATACCCGTGGGCCATCCCCACTTCAAGACCCCGTAAGAGGGGGTCCAGGTTAGGCCGATTGATGGGCAGATTGCCAATAAAGAATTTGATCAGGGGTGAGTTGTTGATGGGCGTAAATAAATTTGCGCTTTGGGGGTCGTCCGTATAAACGGTCGTCCGGGAAATGGATTGCATGGCAGTACCCGAGCCAGTTTGCACCATTTTACGCTCCTGCTGATCTCAGGTTGCCCTCTGAAACAATCCTTTACTTTCCGTTACCTTTGCATACAAACTCTCTGGCGGCTGACTCTTTTCATGACGGGCTAATAGTGTTTAAATGGACCTCACAAGCAATTGAGTCACTAGGGGTAGTACCCGATGGGAGTGTTATGCGTGCGCCTAAGGTCTTGAGTATTCAGGCCGCCCAGGAGATTACCACGGATTTAGGCCGTTTCAGCCTCTATGCGGGGGAGGGCAAGGGCAAATCCGCTGCTGCCCTCGGGGTGGTGCTGCGCTCAATTGGGCTAGGGGTGGCGCGGCGCACGGACCACCGGGTCGCCCTAGTCCGTTTTCTAAAAGGGCCAGACCGTCCCTATGACGAGGACTCTGCCATTGGTGCGATTCGGAGTTTCTATCCTCACTTAATTGATACGGTGCGCTACGGTCGGTCGGAGTTTTTCGGACCCGAGGCGACGATTCCCTTGGACTACCAAGAGGCTCAGCGCGGCTGGCAGGTGGCAACAGGGATGATCCTCTCGGGGCTTTACCATGTGGTGGTGTTGGACGAGTTGAGCCCGGTCATCAACCTGGGTCTATTACCCGTGGAAGCAGTAATCCCGGTCCTCCAATCGCGCCCCAGCCATGTCGAGATTATCGTCACTGGACGCAACCCCCACCCCGCATTAGTGGAGATGGCAGAACTCTTCTCGATTCACACACCCCGCTCAGCAGCGCATCCGATTCCTGGAGTCCATTTCACCACTGGATCGGGTAAGGGCAAGTCTACGTCTTCCTTAGGACAGGCCCTCAAATGTGTCGGTCGTGCCCTCGATGGCACCGATGGTCGCAAGATTAAAATTATCCAATTCCTCAAGGGCGGCAACTTCGGCTCCTATTCTGAGGATGCAGCGATGGCAGCCCTGCGCGAGATCTCACCGGATTTGATTGAACACGAACGTTACGGACGTTCGGTCATTGTCTTCAAGCGCGTCCCCACCGATGTAGACCCCAACCAGGGCCGTCAAGAGGTGGATTATGCCTTTGCGCGGTCGGGTTTTTGGTCAGCTTTAGAAGCGATTGGCTCGGGTGAATTCCAGTTAGTCGTGATGGATGAAATCTTCCCTACCCTCGACCTCGACCTCATCCCCGACGGTGCCCAGCGACTCTGGCAAGCCCTCCAACAAAAACGCGCCGATGTCCAAGTCCACCTGACGGGCCGCTGTTGGGAGGCGAACCCCGCTTCTCAGGACCTCCTGGAGTCCTGTGAGACCCACACCTTCATTGAGGGCCGCAAGCACTATTACACCTGTAACCCGGATAGCCGGCGCGTGGGGATTGATTGCTAGGCTCACGCCGTCCCCGACTGGTTGAGGGTCAGCGGACCAGCAGCTTTGATGAAGTTAAGCGGGAGACTACCCAGCTAGAATTAACCCAAGCAAACGGTATACATGGTACTTGACCGGACTGATTGGCGCATGCTCGTTCACTGGCGACGTAACCGGGTGGTCTGACCCAGCCGACCCGCCTTGAGAACTAAGGTGTCATCATCCACCCACTGAAATGTCACCTGTTCTGCCTGGACTAAGGAATCGTCCTCACTCAAGCGGGCCACCACCTGCCCCTGCTGTCCCTGGATCGTTACTTTTTTGCCACTCTGCTGAATCGTATAAACGCGCCCATTATCATCAGTCCAAGTCCCACTCAATTCCAGAGCCAACACCGGACCCGCCAAGACCAGAACCGTCCCTACCGCCCACACCCATTTCATTATTCACCTAGTTAGTCGCGCTATTCTAATTATAGGGAGTCTGAGTATACTAATAGCGCGGATATGGATATGACACTAGGGACTTCAACAAAAATTGAAACGGATATCTGGCTACGGGCGAACTGGGAGGAATTCTTGCGCGTTGCTGACGACCCTGCTTATCTTCATGACCGGAGCTATTACGATCACGGTCAAATCAGGATTGAAATAGCAGCTTTAGGTTCGGCTTATGCGCGGGATAATGCATTAGTTGTAATGGTTATTATACTTTTCGCTACGCCCAAGAACTTTCGCGTAAAACAGCTACTCAACGCTAATCTCAGGAAGGGAGGTCTTCAGGAGTGTCAGCCAGATGCGGCTTTTTATATTGGAGACGACGAAGACACTGCCCCGTGGAAATACGCCTCTCAAGGTAGATCTTGTGGGACCGCCTTCTTTAGTCATCGAAATCGGTGCTTCCTCAATCAATGATGATTTGGGGTACGAGCGATTGTTGTATGAGCAGTGTGCGCGAATATTGGGTGTTGAATGTAGCTGTATGCTTTCTCGATGGCTGAGGGACGCAGTATAGCAACCCTACAGAAATTGTAAAAAGAGTCATGGTGCTCAACAGCCGCCCCCAACCCCCAGC